>CAZUZB010000072.1:0-11109 GCA_964624695.1 uncultured Anaerolineales bacterium
CCCTACACTAGCTCTGCCTGGCTCTGGCCCCCCAAACACTTCTGGAACCACCTGGGCCCTGGAGGCCGCCGAGAACGTCCGCCGTGTAGGTATGGAACCCCTCCGTTCGGGCATCACATCCGGCTATCATGGGTGTCCAGACTACGGGGGGCACCTCACACAGATCGCGCGGCCATCAGCAGTGTGCTTGGCGGTGGCGTCTCGCCCCGTGGGCCAGTTGGCCAGTCGATCGCGTTGGCCCATAATGGGCCAAACACAAGGCCTGTACGGTCAAGGAGTTCTCATGACTGAAAGCAGCGCGGTTCGGTCCGCCAGTCCTGACACCAGCATGCAACTCCAGGAGATCCGCCAGGAGCTGACCAGTCTGGTGAGCATCGTGTCGGCCATAGGCGGTGCAATCATCGCCGTGGCGCTCTTGCCTGCCATTGTGTTTGATGCGCCCGCCTTTTTGACCGCTGGGGCGTTGGCGTTGTTGGGGCTGGCGGCCTATCTAGTCTGCGGGAGCTATCCTTTCGCGGCAAGGGCGCTGCTGCTGGTTGGCTATGTAGCCTGCTATGCGGCGGCGCTTTTCCTGCAGGAGCAGCAATACATCCCGTATCTGGCACTGGTCCCCGTGGCCGCCATCGCAGCCACCGATCCGTGGATGGGCGCTGGAGCGGCGTTGCTGCATTCCGGTGCCCTCTTTGCCCTTGCCTCTGGCCATCCAGCCTTTCTCCCGGCACTGGCCCTGATCTGGGCCGTCGCCGTCGTCACCTGGCTGCCATCGAGAGGGCTAAGCACCGCCCTGGCCTGGGCATGGAATCAGCAACGCCATATGAGCCAGATCATGTATGAGCTGCGACAGAGTCAGGGAGATCTCAATCGCACCCTGGTTGCTCTCACCGAGGCAAGTCGGCGACTGCAGCACACCAACTCTGCCCTGATGTCGGCGCGACAGGAGGCTGAGGATGCTCGCGCCGCCAAGGAGCAGTTTGTGGCCAACGTAAGCCACGAGCTACGGACCCCGCTCAACCTGATCACCGGCTTTGTGGAAGAAATGTATCTGACGCCCGAGACTTACGAAGGTGTATCATGGACGTCGGACCTGATGGGCGATCTGGGGCGCGTCTACCGTGCTGCCAGGCACCTGCAGGATCTGATCAATGACATCCTCGACTTGGCACAGATCGACGTAGCCTCGCTTCCCATGTTCCGCGAGATGCTCGATCTCCGTTCGGTTTTGCAGGAGGCGGCCTCGACGGTCCAGCCGTTGTTCGATCAGCGCCGCTTGGGGCTAGAGCTGGATCTGCCAGAAGAGCCGGTCATCTTGTATGCCGACCGCACGCGCATTCGACAGGTGATGCTGAACCTGCTGAGTAACGCCCTTCGATTCACCGAGTCGGGAGGGGCGCGGATCACGCTCGAGACGAGCGATCAAGAAGCCACGATACACGTGGCGGATACTGGCATCGGCATCCCCAAAGATCAGCTAGAACGCATCTTTGAGGAGTTCACCCAAGTCATCACCGGACACCGCTCGCGAGGCGGGGCAGGGCTTGGGTTGGCCATCAGCCGGCGGTTCGTGGCGCTACATGGCGGCCGCATGTGGGCTGAGAGCGAACCGGCCGTGGGGAGCACCTTTTCCTTCAGTCTTCCCTTTCCTTATGCCGCGAGCCATGCCAGCAACTTGCAGCGGACGCCCGACCGCCGCCGTGTGGATCATTCGCACGCGCCGGTCGTGGTGCTTGACCCCGACCCCTCGGTGGCAAATATGGTCGAGCGTTATCTAGGAGACCATCCAGCCATACCCGCCGCCGATGTTGCTGAAGCTGAGGCGCTCATCGATGAAACACGGCCGACGGCGATCATTGTCAATCTACCGCCAGAAGCCCCAGATGCGCAGTGGCTCGGCTCTCTGGGCGAAGCCTGCTCTCGGTACGGCGTTCCGGTGCTGCGTTGCTCCATACCGAGCGCCTCTTGGCTACAGCATTCGAGCTCGTTCGAGCTTTGCCTCAGCAAGCCTGTGTCGCGTGACCAGGTCCGCAAAGCGGTCGAGTGCTATTTGCCCTCGCCAGGCACCGTGCTGGTCGTCGATGATGATCCCAGCTTTGTGAGCTTGGTCACGCGTATCATCACCTCTCTGCCCCAGGTCCAAAGGGTTCTAGCCGCCTACACGGGTCCGGAGGCCTTGCGGGTGGCGAAAGAAGCGCACCCCGACCTCGTGTTGCTAGATCTACGGTTACCCGAGATCGACGGATTCGCTGTGGCCGAGGAGCTGCTGGCAGAGGATGGGTATGGGCAGCCCACCATCGTGGCCATCTCGGCCACCAACTATGCAGAGACTCTGCATAGCCAGCGGGCGGCCCAACTCACGCTAACGCAAACCACGGGGCTGTCGCCCGGCGTCATGCTCCAGTTGCTCGCGTCTATGGTCGAGATTGTCCACCCCGTCTATGCGGGGCCTTTGAGAACCTCTTCCAGGGTGGAAAGTAACTGAGGCCGTGTTACCGGTTTGTTCAGGAAGGCATCTGCTCCTAGCGCTGCCGCGAGATGCGGGTCGTTGATGATGGAGCAGACCACGGTTCGGGTGCGTTTTGGCCGTTCAGTCGCGGCAAGTTCCTGGAGCACCTCCCACCCATCCAGGTGAGGCATGGCGATATCAAGGATCAATATCTCGGGATCGAGGCTATCCAATGCCTGCAGCCCCTCTTCCACCTGGTCAAATCCGATCACGCGATAGGGCGCTCCGCGCAGGTATCGGCGGAACAGGGCGATCAGATCCGCATTGTCATCGATGATCACCAGTGTGTGCTCGCCTTCCAGCGGCAGCTCGATGCGAATGTCCACGGTACCGCAGGCCTGATCCTGCTCTTTGTGCCAAGCCACATCCATCAAGCTCAGTGCGCGCACGGCGGCTGCGTAGGGGCCATCGGCGGCATCAAGCCTTTCGCGCTCTCGATAGTGCAGACGGATCGTGGCCGTCTCCTCATCGGCGGTCAGGCCGATGCCCACCCCCTGCTCCGGCGAGGCGCTCCAAATGGCATGGCTCAAGAGGCTGACCATCGCCTGCCGCATGAGCGCGCGATGCACCGTAGCCTTGCGGTCCATATCCACACAGGTCAAGGTCACGGCTACTCTTTGCTGATCGGCAAGAGCGCTCACCGCCAGGGCAGCATCGGCAAGGAGCTCGCCTACATCCACGTGCTGTGGCCCCATTTCGAGCAGTCGGGCCAGATCCTCGGTCGCCTCAGCCGAGCCGGAATCCTCCTCGACCGGGGGACCCGCCTCGGCCGAGAGCCTCTGCAGCACCACCGCCAACGCATCGATGGCCTGGTGTAGCTCGCGGTAGGCATGCCGTTCAGAGAGGCCGAGCTGCTGGGCGATGGCCGTCATGCTCTCCCTGGCAATGGCATAGCGGTAAAGGATATCGTACGTTCGCACGTCGCCACCTGTGCGGCCGTGCTCGGGCGCCAGCGCATCGATCGCCTCCAGCATCAACCGTCTCAGCAGCGCCCCTTTGGCGACAGAGTCGTCCCCGTCATTGCGCACCAGCATATCCGTGAGTGGCAGCGTCTCGAGAAAGAGAGGGTCATTGAGACGGGCCAGGGCACGACGCAGCTCGGGAACCAGCGTATCCTCTGCAGTCATACCTACCCCCGAATGGCAAAGCATGTCAGGATGTGTCAGCCACGGTCGCCTCTACCATGGTATGATAGTGACAGGCCGAAGGCAGGTCAAAGCTGGCAGAGGGCTGCTGCTTCGCTAGCCCGCCCGATGCTGCAATAGCCGCCGTCTCGTCCGTCACCCACTCCGAGTCGCCGATCACCGCTGATTGCTCCCAGGAGGGCCGCGTGGACACTCCCGCCAAGAGCGAACGTGCCGCTGTCACCCGTCACCGCCGATCGCTCCTGTCGAAACGTGTGTGGCGATCCCGATATCTCTATCTGATGATCCTGCCGACGTTGATCTATTTCTTTATCTTTAGCTATATCCCCTACTATGGCCTGACCATCGCCTTTCGCGATTTCAAGATCTTTCTTGGCATCGGCGAAAGCCCCTGGGTCGGGCTCAAGTACTTTCGGCAGTTCTTTAACTCGCCCGACTTTGTGCGGCTGCTAAGAAACACGGTTCTCATCAGCACGCTCCGGATCGCCTTTGGCTTCCCGGTTCCCATCATCTTTGCGCTGATGCTCAACGAGGTCCGCCACCCTCTGTACAAACGCACCGTGCAAACCGTCACCTATTTTCCCAACTTTCTCTCTTGGGTGGTGTACGCCGGCATCATGCTGGTGTTCATCGCCCCTACTGGTGTGATCAACATGATCATGCGGTCTACAGGGCGCAGCACTGTTCCCATCTTGACCAGGGGCACGTACTTTTTACCAATGCTGATCATCACTGACGTCCTCAAAGGGTTTGGCTTTGGAGCGATCATCTACCTGGCAGCCCTGGCTGGCATCGATCCCCAGCTCTATGAGGCCGCGGTTGTCGATGGCGCCAACAAGTGGCAGCAGGTCTGGAACGTGACGCTACCAGGCATCCGCCCCACCATCATTCTCATGCTCATCCTGGCTTTGGGAGGCCTGATGAACGCGGGGTTCGATCAGGTGTTCCAGTTCTACAACGCCTCGGTGCTGGATGTCGCCGATATCATCGATACCTTTGTTTACCGTATCGGTCTGCAGAGCAGTCAGTACAGCCTCGGTACGGCGGTGGGCATGTTCAAGGGTGTTATTGGGCTGATTCTGATCGTCACCGCAAACAGCATCGTGCGGCGTTCTGGCGAATACTCGATCTGGTAGGAAGCAGCATGGCAACACAATCATACGTACGCAAAAGACGAGTCCAGCCGCTCGAAAACGAATCGGCTAGCCACATTCTGCGGAATCCGCTCTGGGTGGACGTCATCATCTATCTGATCCTGTTCGTTGCCGGGGCGATCACAGTGTTGCCCATCTGGATTGTGCTCATGCGCTCGTTCACGCCCGCCCACCTCATCGCGCGGCATCCCTTGCTGCTGTGGCCACGTGAGCCCAGCCTGGAGGCATACCGGTACATTCTCCAGACGCCAACGCTGCTGCGGTCGTTTCGCACCACGGTATACGTCACGGTGGTCGGTACAGCGATCAACATGTTCCTCACCATCACTGCCGCCTACGGCCTCTCCAAAACCGATGTGCCCGGCAATGCCCTGATGATGGGGTTCATCGTCTTTGCCATGCTCTTTGGCGCAGGGATTGTGCCCACCTATATCGTGGTGAACAGGCTTGGCCTGATCGATTCGTTGTGGGCGCTCATGCTGCCCAACGCCGTGAGCCCCTTTAACCTGATTCTGATGCGCAACTATTTCTGGAGCGTGCCTAGCGATATCGAGGACGCCGCGCGCATCGACGGCGCCTCGGATTGGCGCGTGCTGTGGACCATCATCGTGCCCCTTTCGATGCCTGCTATCGCAACCATCGGCCTTTTTTATGCGGTGGGGCACTGGAATGCCTTCTTCAACGCCTTGTTTTACATCAACGACAATCGCAAGTGGACCCTGCAGCTTTTGCTGCGTTCAATCGTGATCGAGACCAACCTCCAGGGCATGGGCACCGCCACCGGTGAGGTACAGCAACGCTTTATCAACCCCGACAATATCAAAGCGGCCACGATCATCTTTGCCACCGTGCCCATTCTCTGCGTCTATCCGTTCCTCCAGCGCTACTTTGTCCAGGGGGTCAAGCTGGGCGCCATCAAAGGCTAGATCGTGGGGCAGTCGGCCGCGCATCGGCTCCACATCTTCGAAAGGAGGCATAAAAGAACAGCTTCAGTGGATCCGCCCACACCGTGGCAAGAAGAGTAGAGATTTGAGGGAGAGTTGACATGTCTCAAGAGATCAGCAGACGCAGATTCCTAGGCCTTCTGGCGGGCGCAGCGGCGTCGTCCGTCGTACTGGCCGCCTGCCAGCCGACCCCGGCCGCGACACCCGTGCCCGCAGAAAAGGCTCCCACCGATGCGCCAACGGCCGAAGAACCCAAGGCTGAAGAGCCCACCGCTGTCGCGCCAGAGCCGGCAACGGAGGAGCCATTCCGCTTTTCGTATCTGCGACCCGTCTGGGGACCGGCTACATGGGAGCAGGGCTCGGACTATGAGCTCGAGCTGTTCGAGCGCGCCAATACCATCATCGATGCACAGATCGTGCCCGTGTTTGACTATGAGACCAGGTTCCCCGTGTTGGCGGCGGGCCAAAACCTGGCCGACGTAAGCTGGCATGCTGGGCCGAACTGGGGGCCCGCGCATGATCTGATCGAGCAGGGCGCATTCGCGCCGCTCAATGACGCGCTCGACAGGTATCCAGCCGTCAGGGATGCGATCGGCGACACCCTCTGGACGCTGACCCGCTCGCCCGACGGCAACAACTACTTTTTCCCCACGCCGCTGGCGCCGTTCGTGCCGTTCCCCTTCTCGTACCGCGTCGATATCTATGACGAGCTCGGCCTTGAGGAGCCCGAGTCACTCGATGAGCTGGTCGACCAGCTCGAACAGATCCGCAGCGACAAGCCGGATATGATCCCCCTCACCCTCCACGAGTACAGCTTGTGGTACTTTCAGAACACTGGCACGTCCCTCGGCTACCCGTGGGGCAACTGGGTGCCCGACTATGGCGAGCCGTATGACAACCCAGAACGGATCATCCCCGGTGGAGTGACCGAAGAGTACAAAGAGTTTCTGCTCTTTGTGCAGTCGCTCCGCAAAAAGGACGTCATCGATCCCGACTATATGATCGCGACTGGCCTCAAGGGCATCGACAAGTTCCGCGCCGGCGATGTCGTGGTGATGGAAGGGCACTGGGGAGCCATGGCGGCCGACAACGTGGAGCTCAAGAAGATCGTGCCCGAGGGCGACATCAGCTACATGAAGCAGCTCCAAGGTCCCAAGCAGCCAATGGGTGCCCTCACCTTGACCGGCTTTGACCGCGGGTTTAGCGTGTCCATCCGCGCCCAGGACAAGCTGGATGGCATCTTTCGCTTCCTTGACTGGGTCTACACCGACGGCTACGAGTACGTGCGCTACGGTAAAGAAGGAAAGACCTTCAACTGGGTCGACGGGGTCAGGGTGATGATCCCCACCGAGGAACGCGAGTCCGGCTGGCAGGGCCCCAATATGGAGCCGTTTGGCTTCCCTCCAAAGGTGGAGGACGTCTGGCCCAAGTGGGACGAGCAGTTGACGTTCCTCGAGGAACGCGGTCTGGCGGATAAGCTGCCGCACATGATGGAGATGTTCATCACGTCGGCAGAGAACGCCATGCCTAACTGGAACCACTTGACCTTTTCGCCGACCGCGGGCGAAAAGAGTAGCATGCTCTTTGAGCAGTACACCCGGCCGATGCAGGAGCGGTTCGCCATTGATCCGGACCTGGCGGCCAGCGCCTTTGATGACGCCATCGCAGGCTGGCTGGCCGAGGGCGGCCAACAGATCATCGATGAGGTGAACGAGATCCAGACGGTCAAGTCGCCCATCAAGCCGACCTATACACTACCCGACGGGTACAAAGACCTGCTCGGATAGGGTCCCCCCTGTGGGCCCGTGCATCGCGGCAGGGTAACGACAGCAGGTCCCGCACGGTCAACGCCGTGCGGGATCTTTCACTCGGGAAGGAGCCCCATGAGCACCAAGCGACGGCTTGCAGAACAGCAGCCACACGAGATCGTGGTGTGTGGCGTCCCGTTCGAGACCGAGCACGAAAAAGAGGCGCTACAACGCCTCAAGGAGATCGGCGTCACATCGGTCCAGATCTATACTTTCTGGAATCGCTTCGAGCCCGAAACACGCGGCTCTTTTGACTGGTCGTTCTATGATCGGGAAGTCGAGCTGATCCAGGAGGCTGGGCTCAAGTACGTACCTTTTATCCTGATGGGCCCCAAGTATGCTGCCCCGCAGTGGTGGCTGGATTCGGATGGCCACGCAGGGCTCTACTGCCTGGAGCACGGCACGTATAACCCCATCGAATCGATCTGGAACCCGCGTTTCCGCGAAGAGATCATCCGTGTGCTGGAGGCCTTTGCTGCCCACTATGGCTCCATGGGCGTGCTGGAGTCGGTCCAGCCCGGCATCTGCGGCGACTATGGCGAATCGATCATGCCGGTCGTCGGAAACTGGCCGGGCGACTATCACACCCATGCTGGCTACTGGTGCGCCGGCGAGGATGCCCGCGCCAGCCTGCAAAGCTGGCTGGCGGAGCGATTTGGGGATATCGGCGCGCTGAACGCCGCTTGGCGCACGCACCATGCGAGTTTTGGTGAGGTCGCGCCGTTCCTGGAGCACAAGGCTCCGTCGCGCACAGCCTGGTTTGATCTCCTCGATTGGTACCGCTGGTCCATGACCGAGTACACCGAGTTCTGGATGGCCGAGTGTCGGCGCATCTTTGCCGACTTGCCGGTGTACATGTGCACCGGCGGCGTGGAGAGCCCCCAGCACGCCTCCAACTTTGCGGCGCAGGCGCGGGTATGCGCCGAACACCAGGGTGGCATCCGCCTGACCAACGAGGGCAACCGCTTCTATGACAACTTTTTCATCACCGCGTATTGTCACAGCGCCTGCGAATACTATGGGGCGTACATGGGACTGGAGCCGGTGGGGCCGATGATCGATACAGGGGTGGTGGCTCGCATCTTTGGCAGCGCCGCCTACGGCAATCGGCAGATGTTCCACTACTATGGAAACCTGTTCGCCGAGAACGTCGAGCTCCGTCCCGCCGCTCACTCGCTCAAGCGGTACGCGGACATGATCCAAGAGCGGCCGCTGCCGGACACAGTGGGGGTCTTTTGGCCAGGCTACTATACCGCGTGGCACGACGGCACGCCCGATGACCTGAAAGACTGCATTAGCTTTATCCGAAGCCTCACCAACTGCCGACCCATCAACGACGACATGATCCTGGATGGGGCCCTGGACCGCGTCAAGCTGTTGGTGGCGCCTGTGGCGGGGTTCACCCGTCGAGCGGTGCTGCAGCGCATCGCCGCCTGGGTGCGTGCGGGCGGCACATTGCTCAGCACCATGCTTACCACCGATCTGGAGCTGGACGCGGCGCCCGAGTATGCCGAGCTCTTTGGCATTCTACCCACGTCGGAACACGCCGCAGGCATCTCGCGCCATCACACTGTAGCGCCACCAGAGTTCGCATCGCTGCGCGAGATCCCGCTATACACGTGCAACACCGGCTGGATGCACCTCGCCCCAGACGTCGTTCCCTTGGCCGAGACGGAAGAGGGGCCTGCCTATGCCGGCACCTATACCCGTCGCGTGACGAGCGCCTTTATGCGGCGCGCCGGCAAGGGCATGGCTATTTACTATGAGGGACCGATGAATTTCCATCCCGATCCAGAAGCCCTCTTTGTCGATCCGGGCGTGTACAAGGCGCTGCTCGTCGACGTGCTGCGCCACTATGCGCATACGGCTGACCTCACACCAGAGGAGGACGAAATTGCGCGAGCCGAGATCGATGGGCGCATCGTGGCGCTCAAAAAGGCCGAGATCGTGGTAACCAATGAGGCGCCACGGCATTTTGGTAACGAGTAACAACGCTCTTTGGGTTGGCAGTGGCGCGTCTGGCCTGGCCTGTGTGGAGGCGTATGCACCGCTTCTCTCACAGGCCAGGCATGTAGGATCTCGGAAGCAGGTGCACAGCGCACAGATGACCATACCAAAGCGAGGCCTCTGACTGCTTGTATGGATGTTGCCGCGGCCGCGCGCTTTCTGAACGACCTGCGCCAGGCGCTGAGAGCACCCGCGATGCTGTTATCTTGGCCGTATTGCACTCACTGGGCCGCGCACCGAGCATATCGAAACCTGTGCGCATCAGGAAGTCGGAATGGAGGCACTTCTCATGTTGTACCATGACCCATCCTTGCTGCTGGACTCGGTGTACAGCTACCGCGTCTCTTCCTGGGACCGCTCGGGCGGCAACCACGATTGGGTGGACATTCATCCGGGCCAGAGCGTGAACCTCTTGGAGGAGCCGGGCCCGGGCAAGATCACCCATTTCTACTGGACCACCGCCTTCGCCAGCTGCAACCACTACCGACAGCTTGTCCTGCGGGCCTGGTGGGATGGCGAAGACTCCCCTAGCGTTGAGGCGCCGCTGGGCGACTTGTTCTGCATCCCCCATTGCACGCCCGTGCCGGTGCGCTCGCTGGGCGCGACGGTCAACCTCGGCGCCGAGAGTCTGCTGAGTTGGGGCTGCAATCTCTACCTGCCGATGCCTTTCGCTTCGTCAGCGCGGGTCGAGCTGACTTACGATGCCATCCCGGGGCATCCCGCCGACCCCATCGGTTTCTGGTATCATATCGACTTGGAGCGCTATGCTGGCCCTCTGTCCGCCAACGTTGGCCGCTTCCATGCCCAGTGGCGCCGAGAGAACCCGACAACGCTGGCGCCGGGAGCTGAGCCCAACGTCACGGGGTGGGACGGCGTCAACCTGGACGGCCGTGCGAACTATGTCGCCCTGGAGGCCGAGGGCCGCGGCCAGATGGTGGGCCTGCACCTGCAGGTGGACAACATCGCAGGTGGCTGGTACGGCGAGGGTGACGACTTGGTCTTTGTGGACGGCAAGCCGGGCGAACAGTGGCCGCCCACCTATCACGGCACCGGCACCGAAGAGATCTTTGGGGGTGGCGCCTGCCCCAACCGGCCCTATGCCGGGCCCTACACCGGCTTTCACCTGGTCGAGAACCGCGACTTTGCCGGCAAGAACGCCATGTACCGTTGGTATCTGACCGATCCCATCCGCTTCACCCGCTCTCTGGTGTGGACTATCGAGCATGGCCATGCCAACAACTATGAGAACGACTATGCTAGCGTCGCCTACTGGTATCAGGATGAGCCTCACGCGCAATTCCCGCTACTGCCCGAGGCGGCGGCCCGTCTGCCACGCTTCCCAAAGATGACGCAGTAGGCCGACGCCGCACGTGCACGCTGCAGAATGATGCTCGACCAGGTTTGGCGTCGGGGAGGAGATCGCGACGACCTCCTTCCGATCTTGAGTGGCTTCAGAACGGGCTGCATAGCGCTCATGGAGGGCCCGCTCGAGGAGGTACACAACGCACAGATGACCATACCGTTGACGTTCTTTGATGACCTTGCCTTTGT
>CAZUZB010000073.1:0-8558 GCA_964624695.1 uncultured Anaerolineales bacterium
ACGCGGAACCGGTACATGCGATAGGGCTCGTGGGGCGTGATCCAGGCCTTGCGCAGGGCAATGCTGACTTGTTGCTCGGGTGTGTCGATGCCTTCCAGGTCTGGCAGCAGCAGCCCGCGGCGGCGGCCGCGCTCCACGATCACGCCATAGGTCTTGGGGTCCAGCTCGTCCAGCGATTCGATCGGTTCGGCCGGCTCGAGCACGTCCACCGAGATATCGAGCTCTGCCAGCTCATCCGGCGTCACCGGCGCAAACCGAGGGTCGCGGCTGGCGGCGCTGATGGCGTTCGTGATGACCTCCTGAGCCAGGTTGGGCTGGGTTGGCTCGATGGTGCCGATGCAGCCTCGTAGCGCCGCTCCCTTGTGGAGTGACACAAAGGCGCCGGCTCTTTGCTGCATCAGCGGCGCAACGTCTTCCGGTGGCTCGATCTTGTCCCCGTGCCTCACGTAGGACGCTATGGCGCGACGCGCCAACTGCACCAGGGGATGCTCGGGCTTGGTCTCGCTCATGGGATCGCTCCCTCCTCGGCAAGCTGCTCCAGAACCGACCACAGGCGGGCGGGGTGATTGGTGATGATGCCATCCACGCCCAACAGGCAGAGACGGCGCATCTCTTCCGGTTCGTCGACGGTCCATACGTTCACCGTCCGCCCTCTGGCGTGGGTACGTTGCACATAGGCTGCGTCCACCTGGCTATGGTGCGGGTGCATCGCGTGGGCCTTGACCAGGCCGGCCGGCCAGCCGCCTGCCAGCATCAAAGGTAGCTTGGGAGCGGTCAGCAGCGCCCGCCGGATCTCGGGGGCGCGGCGGCGCATGCGCCAGAGGGCGATGGGGCTGAACGAGGAGATCAGCACGCGATCCACCAACCCGCGCTGCCGCACCAGGCGGATCACACCATTCTCCAGCCCTTCCTCTTTGGTGGTAGCGGCCTTGATCTCGATATTCACCATCATCTTTTCGCCGACCAGATCCAGCACATCGGCCAGGGTAGGGATGAACTGGCCCTCGTAGCGGGCATCGAACCAGCGGCCGGCGTCAAACATGCGCAGGGTATCCAGCGACATGTCGCGGACGCGGCCGGAGCCGTTGGTGGTGCGGTCGATGGTGTCATCGTGGATGACCACCACATCCCCAGAGGCGCACATGGTGACGTCCAGCTCGACGCCATCGGCGCCGGCTCGGGCGGCGGCGTCAAAAGCCGCCAGCGTGTTCTCGGGGGCCTCGGCCGAAAACCCGCGATGGGCGATGTTGAGGGGCCTTTGCTTGGGCAGTGTCTGCGTCACGGCGAACCTCCAGGCGGTGTCTATGAAGCGTTACCAGGTTCCTGGGATCTCGAGCCACTCTACCGGATCGACGGCGGTGCCCAGGACGCGTATCTCCCAATGCAGGTGGGCGCCCGTGGAGAGCCCCGTGCTACCCACGAGTCCCAAGAGATCGCCGGTACCGATCACCTGCCCGGGCTCCACGAGCATCTCGGTCAGGTGATAGTAGCCAGAGACGACTCCCGCGCCGTGATCGACGAACACGGCGTTGCCGCGCACCTGCAGCTCCTCGGCGGCCAGCACGACGCCCGGGGCAGGCGCCAGCACGGGCGTTCCGGCCGGCGCGCCCAGGTCCACGCCGGCGTGGTAGCCAGTGATCTGCCCCCCATAGCTCCGTCGTGTGCCAAAATGTGAGGTGATGCGCGGATCGATGGGCCATTGGAACGATGCCTCCCAGAGGATCTGGGGCGAATAGGTCGCATAGATACCGTCCACGAACTCCATCTCGGGCTGGGTGATCTCGGGGGCGAGCAGTTGCGCAGTCTCGGACGAGAGGGTGATGTACTCTTCCCCGTACTCGCCTGATAGCACCTCGATGTTGATCGCCAGCACCATGCTGCGGCCATCCGCGGTCTGGATCGTCACCGTCAAGGGCGGGCTGGCCAGCTCTGCGAGGGCGCTGATGCCCAGCACGGCCTGGTGCTTGAGCCCATCCTCGGATACAAAGCTAAAGGGGCGATCTACATAACTCCCGGTGACGGTGGCCGGCAGGTTGGTCGTCACGGCGAGGCGGGAGGTGCGCCCCTGGCGAACGGCTCCCGGATTCACCGAGATGCTTGCCTCCAGCGGGATCGGCGTCGGGGAAGGCGTGGGCGTCGGCGTCGCGGTGGGTGTGGCTGTGGCCGTGGGCGTCAGCGTAGGCGTGGTCGTGGCCGTCGCTGTCGGCGTTGGCTCTGGCGTGTTGGTCGCCGTTGGTGCCATCAGCGATGCTGTGATGGAGCACCCAGTTAGCGATAGGGCCAGCGAGAGGCCGATGATCGATACAGCCAGCCAACGGGCGCCCCTGCAAAGTCCCGACATATGCGCGGCGTGGCGCCTTGATGGAGCCTGGAGGGTGTGGGGGCGTAGCGTCATGGTACACTCCTGCGAATAGTCTCGGCCCAGTCCACCCAGGCCGCGGCGATCTCTTCCGTCAGGGGCGAGCGCTGGGATAGCAATTCGGCATCCGCGCTCACCACTGTCGCGCCAGGCAGGGCGGGGGGCTCATCCTGGCAGGCCCAGGGCGACCCCGCCACGTGGAGGTAGAGCAGGGGACGTTGGGACGCCGCTAGCAGGGCGGCCATGTCCCCCTGGCTCCATTGGCGTAGCCCTCGGAGAGAGAGGCGCCTGCCCAGCAGGGAGACTTCGGGCTCGCCCTCGAGAAGCCAGGCCTGCCAGTTGCCCAGGCTGGCGGCCAGGTAGCGGTCGGTAGCCGCGCGATCCCAGCCATGGTAGCTAGCCATGGCCCCGCTTACCTGGCAGCGTGCAAGCTCAACCAATCCGGCGGACGCGCTATAGGGCGCCACGATGGCGCCGGCATAGGGCGTACTCTCCTCGGAAAGCGCCAGGGCCGCCACGTACGCACCCTCGCCTATGCCCGCCAGAAAGACGGCGTCGGGGGCGATCCGAGCATCGTTGGCCGCCCAGGTGCCCACGGCACGGGCATCCTCGGCGAGAGCGTCCAACTCGCCAGGGATCGGACGGCCGTCGCTCTGCCCTAGGCCTCGTGGATCATAGCGCAACGTCGCATAGCCGAGGTGCACTAGGGCATCGCCCGTTTCCCAGCGGGGTTGGGCGCCTCCTGACGTGAGCACGATACAAGGGAAGGGCCCCTGCCCGGCCGGCAACGCCAGCCAGCCAGAAAGGGCTTCGCCGTCGCTGATCGGGATAGAGACCGCTTCACCTCGGGCGGTCTCGGGTGTGGCTGGCGCGGGCAGCTCGGGAGCCTGCCGCACGCGTCGAATGGTCACTTCGTGTCGTTCGCCGAGATGGGGCTGGTCCCGCGCCGCCCAGAGATCCCAACGAGCCGCGGGGATGGAGACGCTATAGAGCACTCGCTGGTTCGGGTCGAACCAGAGGGTGAATGTCGGCTCCTCATCCAAGCTGCCCTGCAGGGCCACCGTGCCGATCACGGCGCTTTCGGCATCGGGCGCTCCGGCCAGATCCAGCGGGCGGCTCTGAGGCAGGTCATCCAGGATATCCATGGCTTGGAGGCGCAGCACAGACTGTTGCGGATCCAGGTCCAGGGCCGCAAAGCGCAGAGCCAGCAACACATATGGTAGGGCCGAAGGAGTGCTTTCGAGCATGACCTCGGGCAACGGGCTGAGCTGCTCGTGGAATACCGGCCCGTACCAGTCGAGAATGCTGGCGAGGCAGGAGATGCCACTCTCTTCTCGGACTGCGAGCCAGTAAGAGCGTCCTCCCTCGGCAACTCGTTCGATGGTGTATTGCAGCGGATTGAGAGCCGCCGAAAGCACCACGGTACGGCGCTCGACGCCGGGCATGCCGGCGCGCTGAATCTCGCTGAGGACCACCAGGCCTTGTTCGCTCATCTCGGCGTGGATGGTCTCCACCCCGTAGAGCTGCTCGCCGATCTGGATGAGGTAGGTGTGGCCGTCCAGCGCCTGAAGCGGCGAGGGGGTGGCGGTCGCAGGCGGAGGCGCGGTCGGCTCTGTGGTGGGGGCGACGCCGGCGGCGCAACCAGAGACCAGCAGCGCGCCGAGCAGACCGGCTGCTGCCAGCAATCCTAGCTTTATGCGTTGTTGCCGATGGTTCGTCATGGTGAGTCCCGTGCGATGGAGGACTGAACGGCTGTCATTATAGCCCTGGCGGACCGTGGTCTCAAGGCGAGACCAAAAGAGGGCGCCCCTCGCATGGGGCGCCCCCTCGGCTAGCGGTGTTGCTAGGCTGGGTCTTTATCCGGATGCAGCACCTTGAACTTGGCCAAGAGCTCCTCTTCCGTCTCTTTATTGTCAGGATCTGGCACCGGCGCCTCCACGGGGCAGACGTCATAGCACTGCTGCGAGTCATAGAACCCGACGCACTCGGTGCACTTGTCAGGGTCGATCACAAAGATGTCCTCGCCCTCGGTGATCGCCTCGTTGGGGCACTCGGCCTCACAAGCGCCGCAAGCGATGCACTCGTCCGTGATGATAAAGGCCATGTCCGCGTACCTCCATGCTGTGTGTTTGGGTAGCTGACCGTCTCGGGGCTTGCCCGGGCTGAACCTGGCCCGAGTATAACGGCGCGATATGCGGTGTCAAGTGATTTCTGTGCATTGGCTCGCCCTGGGTTCATCGGGGCGCGCGACCATGCAAGCCCGGTCTACTGTCCCCCAGATAGGCTGATGACGCTGTGTGCGCTACCTGGTGCGGCGCCGCGGCCCGCCTTGCCACATATCGGCGTTGGCGCCCATACGCTGCCTCAAGGGTTCCGTGGCTGCGTCCAGCGCGGCGATCGTCTCAGGTGGCAGCACGGCTTCCGCGGCGGCAACGTTGGCTTCTATCTGCCAGGGCTCTCGCGCCCCGGCGATGACCGTGGCGACGCCCTCTCGGGCGGCCGTCCAGCCGATGGCCAGCTGCGCCATGGGCACGCCCAGGTCTGCTGTGATCTCCCGAATCCGCGCGACGGCGGCAAAGGTTTCTACCTCGGCGCCGGGCTCGCCGTGGCGGACCTGCTCCCTCTGGCTGGAAAAGTGGCGGGTGCGGGCACGAAAAGGCGGCACATCATCGGCCGTGTGGTAGCGCCCGGCCAAAAGGCCCTGCATCAGCGGCATGTAGGGGATGATGCTGATGCCGTGCTGCCGGCAGA
This sequence comes from uncultured Anaerolineales bacterium, assembly GCA_964624695.1. Lineage (GTDB taxonomy): Bacteria > Chloroflexota > Anaerolineae > UBA1429 > UBA1429 > DAIRUQ01. Next base: position 5,111 of record CAZUZB010000073.1, read on the forward strand.
GCGGCATCACCTCGAACTCGATGGCGCGGAATAGCAGGCTGTACGCCAACTGGTTGGCGGCGATGGTCACCTCCTCGCCGAGGACCGTCTGCATCTGCGCCACGCCATGGTTGCTGATGCCGATGGAGCGGATCTTGCCCTCGCGCTGGAGATCGGCCAACGTGGCCAGCGCTTCGGGGACGCGCTCGTCGGGCAGCGGCCAGTGAATCTGGTACAGGTCGATCCAATCGGTCTGCAGCCGCTGGAGACTGGCATCGCAATGCCTTCGCAGCGTGGCTGGTTCGGAGTTGCTGGGCGAGATCTTGGTGGCGATGACCGCCTCCTCGCGCCGCCCCAGCAGAGCGCGCCCCAACACCCGTTCACTGTTCCCGTCGTTATAGCCCTCGGCCGTATCAAAAAAGGTGACGCCGTGATCCAGCGCGGCGTGTATGGTGGCGATCGCCTGGTTTTCGGCAATGTCCCCCCACCCCTCGCCGCCGCCCAAGGGCCAGCAGCCCAAACCAACGACGCTCACCTGGATGCCACTGGTTCCCAGCTCTCGCCTCTGCAAGGTGCACCTCCAACCTGTGTCTCACCGCTCTCGCTGGCATCTTAGCGAGGCAGGCGCCTACGTCAAGGCCCCTCAGAGCGGGCGACGCCGTTTGGCGCGCGCATGGCGGTATGGTATCCTTTCCTAGTTGTCGTTCGATAGCGCTCGGATCGTTGTGTCGATGGAAGGATGGGTCGGCTTGCTCAAGCAGCTCGTGCATAACGGTATCGTGATCCCCGCGCCCCCGGCGCCAACGGGGGTGGTCCTCTCCATTCGCGGAGAGGACCGTGTGCTCACGCCCAAGCAAGAAGAGATGATCATGGCGTGGGCGAAAAAGAAAGATACCGAGTACGTGCAGGATCCCGTCTTTGTGGCCAACTTTTTCCAGGATTGGTCGCAGGTTTTGGGGTTGGACGAACCGCTGACGCCCGACCAAGTCGATCTCTCCGAGTGCTATGCCCGTGTGGATGCCGAGCGGGCTGCCAAAGAGGCCATGTCGCCCGAGGAGCGCCAAGCCGCCGCGGCCCAACGCAAGGCGCAGCGCGAGGCCCTCAAAGAGCGCTATGGCTATGCCATCGTCAACGGTGAAAAGATCGAGCTGGGCAACTATATGGCCGAGCCCTCGGGCATTTTCATGGGGCGCGGTGAGCACCCCCTCCGGGGGCGGTGGAAGGAAGGCGCCAAGGCGTCCGATGTTACCCTGAACCTGAGTCCCGACGCGCCCCGCCCCGAAGGGGATTGGGGCGAGATTGTGTGGGAGCCTGAGACCCTGTGGGTGGCCCGCTGGGAAGACAAGCTCTCGGGCAAGCTCAAGTATGTCTGGCTGAGCGACGCGGCCCCCATGAAGCAGGATCGCGAGGCCGAAAAGTTTGACCAGGCCCATGAGCTCGAGGCCAAGATCGAGGAGGTGCGGGCGCACATCCATCGCGGCTTGGCTTCGGACGATCCCAAGAAACGGATGTTGGCTACTGCTTGCTTTCTCATCGACGAGCTAACCCTGCGCGTGGGTGACGAAAAGGATTCGGACGAGGCCGATACTGTGGGCGCCACCACCTTGCGGCCTGAGCACGTCCGTCTGCTGGAGGACGGCGAGGTCGAGTTCAAGTTCCTGGGCAAGGACTCGGTCCCCTGGCACAAACGGGTCAAGATGCCAGCCTTGGTGATCCAGAACCTGGAGGAACTTGTCGCCAACGCCCGGCCATCCAGCGCATCGGCCAACGACGACGAGGGTGGCGACGGCAAGCCGCAGCTCTTTCCCGATATCACCAGTGGCCATGTGAACGACTATCTCTCTGAGGCGCTTCCAGGGCTCTCGGCCAAGGTGTTTCGTACCCACCATGCCACCATGGCCGTCAAGGAAAGCCTCTACGGATCGGGGATCAAGCGGTCGGATCCCGACCATCTCAAGTGGAGAGCGCTGTCTGAGGCCAATCTTGAGGCCGCCACGCTCTGTAACCACACCAAAAAAGCCCCCCCCAGCTTTGAGCGGTCGCAGGAGCGGTACGCGGAGCGGATCGCCGGGGCCGAGGAGCGGGTCGAGCGCTATCGGGATCAGGTCAAGGAATCCCGCTCCAAGCTGCGCCGCACCAAGGCTGTGGCCCGCAAGCGGGTCGACGCGGCCAAGACCGACGAGAGCCGCGCCAAAGCTCAAGAGGCACAGGCCCGCAGGATCGAGCGGGCAGAGGCGCAACTGGAGACGGCCAAAGAGCGCCTGGAGCGCGCTCGCATCAGCCTGGACAAGATCCGCGCCCAGAAAACCGTGGCCCGGAAAAAGCGGACCCTGAACCTGAACACCAGCCTCAAGTCGTACATCGATCCTCGCGTGCCTCATCGTTGGGGCAAGCGCGTCGGCTATGACGTGCTCGAGTGCTACTATCCCACGGCCCTGGAGCGCAAGTTCGCCTGGGTGCGCCTCGGCGACGCCGATCTGGACGAGGGCCCCAACGCGGTGCGGTGTCGCCTCTGCATGCGCGATGATCTTGAGCAAGTGTCGCAGCTCTTTGCGGCGGTGAACGCTGCCCATCCCGAGGCGGCCCTGCCGGAAGAGCCCGAGGCCATCGCCGAAGCGTACCTGCCCTGGCTGGAGCGGCCCTGGTGCGACGCCATGGTGGCGACCATTAAACGGGGCGTGATCGGGTTCGCCGTGCTGGGGCCTGTGCGCGAGCAGCCCGTGGAGGGCCGCAGAAAGCCAGACCTACTGCTGGACCTCTTTGCGGTGGTGCATCCCGACCATGCCGATGGGGCGGGCGCGCGCGCTCTGGCCCATCAGATCAGAGTGCGGTACCTGGCCTACATGGCGCGCCATCCCAAGGAGAGCTTCCGCATCGTCCCGTCGGATGGGGCTCCCTGGCGGGACTGGTCGCCGACGCTGTGGGAGGCGCTGGACTTGGCCTCCGAGGAACAGGCCCAGGCGGGTGGCGAGGACTAGCTCGCCCCGAGCACGCCGCTCTCCAAGAGCCGCAGCAGCGTCGCCGCCTCGGCCAGGTCTGGCACCACCAGATGGGCGCCCGCGCGGATGAGCCGCTCCCGCTTCCAGGGGTCGACCTGCCCGCCGTTGACCTCGTCCGTCGCCACGGCGACCGCGATGCCGCCGGCGTCCACTGTGTTCTCGATCTCGACGTAGCCATCCCCAAAGGTGACCAGCGCCTGCGCGTCGCCGCGATGGTTGGCAAGAATGCCCTCGATGACCATGGCCTTGGAGTAGCTCTTCCAGTCATCCAAGGCGCCGTGGATGCCTCCCCGAAAGTACCGCGCCACGCCCAGCGCCTCCGCCTCGGCCACCACCGCATCGCGGTCGGTGCCGCTGGCCAGGTAGCAGGTCACCCCGCGTTTCTCTAGCAGGTCTAGCAGCTCCAGGGAGCCGCGGACCAAGAGCTGATCGCGAGGAATGGCGCCCGACTGGAGCCCCTCGACGCGCGC
>CAZUZB010000073.1:8658-10854 GCA_964624695.1 uncultured Anaerolineales bacterium
CGCGAGGAATGGCGCCCGACTGGAGCCCCTCGACGCGCGCACGGATATGCTCCCATAGGCGGTCCAGGTAGAGCCGCTTGTAGGCCAGCGGCTCTAGCGGCTTGCCGCCGCGTTCGCGGACCTGATCGGCCAGCGCCATCATCTGAAAGATGGTCTGTTGACCCGTGGTTCGGTCGATGGTCTCGCGCACCAAAGCCTCGATGGACGCGCGCCCTTCATGCCGCGGAGTCTCCAGCAACACCTCGACCATGAGCGGGGCCATGACCTGCTGCCATCCCTGCCGGATCAGCGAGATGGTGCCGTCGAAATCGAACAAGGCATAGCGCAGGATGGTGGGCTGCAGCTCTGGCCGCACGATCTCGATGGCGGTGCCGGGTAGGGTGGGCATGGTGGGAACCCCTCTCGCTAGATGATGCGCTGCGGCAAGGTACCCGTACCACGGCCCCACGTCAAGCTTGACACAGCAGCTCGAACCCGCTATACTATGTGCGTAATGCATATAGGACACTCTGGGATAGTTGGGAGAGCGGATGCCACCAGGACGAGGAAGAGGTTGGGGCGGCGGAGGCGGCGGGCGAGGGCATGGCCATGGGCGCGGCCCACGGCCTCGGCGCATTCGTCGCCTGCTCGAGCCGGCGCTGCTGCACCTGCTGCGCGCGGGGCCGCTGCACGGCTATGCGCTGGTGGGGGGGCTGGAGGAGCTGGGCCTGGAGGCCTATCCCGCCGATCTCAGCGGCATCTATCGGGTGCTGCGGGATCTGGAAGAGATGGGCGCGGTGATCTCGGCGTGGGACGAGGCGACCAGCGGTGGCCCCCCGCGCCGCGTCTATGAGCTGACGCCCATGGGCCGCGAGTATCTTTCCGAGTGGGTGCACGATCTGCGTGCCACCGCGGATATGCTCGGCAAGTTCCTGGCTGCCTACGACCAGGGTGGGCCAGAGACAGAGTCGTCGTAGCGTGGTTACGGAAATATGAGGAGGTTACGATGCCTAGGGGAGATCGCACAGGACCGCGTGGAATGGGCCCCATGACGGGCCGCGCTGCCGGCTATTGCGCCGGCTATGACCGACCTGGCTATGCCACCCCGTGGGGCGGTGGCTATGGCGGGCGGGGCTTTTGGGGTGGAGGCGGACGCGGCTGGCGCAACATGTACTATGCCACCGGCGTACCCGGCTGGGCCCGTGCTGGCTACCCGCCCGCGCCGCCGGTGGGCTATGGCTATCCCGCGCCCCCGCCCGTGGATGAGGCCGAGGCCCTCAAGGCGCAGGCCGACGCGCTGGCCAATCAGTTGGAGGCCATCAAGGCGCGGCTGGCGGATCTGGAAAAGGGCGAATAGCCGAGCCATCGGAGATCCATGGTGACGACGGCGATTTTCGTCGCAGCCGAGCGCTGCACGGGCTGCGGGGCTTGCGTGGACGTGTGCCCGCGCGGCGCTCTCTACCTTGAGGGTGGCACCGCCCACCTGCACGCTGAGCGTTGCACGGGGTGTGAAGCCTGCATTGAGGCATGCCCCGTGCACGCCATCTATGCTGTGCAAGAGCCAGCAGAGCTAATGCCTGCCAAAGGGCAGGCGCCGGAGGCCTTGCAAGCGGCACGGGCCCTGCAGGCTCGGCCGGCCTGGCTGGTCGGGCTGGGTGCCATGGTATCGGTCGCCGAGCGATTGTTGCCTGCGCTGGCGCGTGTGGTGACAACGCTTCGGGCGGACCGTCCGGTCGATGACACGGCCACAGAGGGCGAGCAAACGGTCGACGGTATGGGTCCAGCATCTGCTCACGGCCAACATCGTCATCGCCGCGGCCGAGGCTAACGAAGTTTGCAGCAAGATGAAGGAGGTGTCCGGATGGGTGCTGGCGGAGGATTCGGAGGAGGCCGGGCTGGCGGGCGCGGGCGCATGGGCGGCCCTCGCTCGGCCGGTCCGGGTGGGGTATGTGTCTGTCCCCAGTGTGGGGAAAAGGTGCCGCACAAGATCGGCACTCCCTGCTATGAGATGACTTGCCCCAAATGCGGCACGCGTCTGACGCGAGAGAACTAGCCGTCTGCACGAACGTCCCCACGCTACGGCGTGGGGACGTTTCCGTTGGGGCGACGGACCAGCGCTGGTCGTCAAGCCCCGTAGCCTCAGCCTGAGCGAACCGTGTCTCTGCGGGTGAGCTTGAGTCTGTGGTCGTGGTGGCTATACTGAGCATGCGCGCTGAG
>CAZUZB010000074.1:0-2909 GCA_964624695.1 uncultured Anaerolineales bacterium
CGCCTCATGGGGACGTTCTCCAGCCCAAACCAGCTCTCCCTCTATCTGGTCTTTTTGTCCATGATCGCTGCGAGCTTGTTCATGGTGGGCCGACGGCCACGGGCGGCTTATGTGGGGCTGGGGTCGCTGTACGTGCTGGTCTTGGTGTTGACAGTCTCGCGCAGCGGCTGGGCTGGTCTGGCCGTGGGGGGAGCGCTTTTGCTGCTGCTATGGTGGCATCGCTGGGAGCTCTGGGCCGCGCTGGGGGGGCTGGGGGCGTTGGGTTTTGTGGCGATGGTGCAGCGGGGTCTGCTGGCGCGGCTGCGAGATCTGGTGAGCCTGCAAGAGATGTCGGCTGCCTATCACGTCGCTATTGGCTGGGATAACCTGCAGACGATTGCCCGCGTTCCCTGGGGCTCCGGCCTCGGCTCGGCGGGGGCGCTGGGCAAAGCGGCAGAGGCGGCGGGCATGATCCAGACGCGCTATGCCACCGAGTCGTTCTTGCTGCAGATCGGCTTGCAGCAGGGCTGGCCGGGGATGCTGGCCTTTGGGTTGCTGGTGTGTGTCGTGGCGGCGGGCCTCGTCAAGGGGCTGCGCTCTGCAGAGACGCCATTCGGCCGTGCAGTGACCTTGGCGGCATTGGCGAGCCTGGCCGGGGCCATGGCCCACGCGGTGATGAACGTCGACCTGCAGGACATAGCTGTACAGAGCTACCTCTGGTTCCTGGTGGCGATGGGGCTCCGCATGTCTGCGTTGGATCCAGGCCGACGCGAAAGAGGTGCGCATGCCTGACATCGGCGTGGTGATCGTAACCTGGAACGCGATGGAGGTGATCGATGCCTGCCTTGCGTCCGTCTACGCGGACGCCGAGGGGCTGGCGCTACAGGTATGGGTGGTGGACAACGCGTCATCGGATGGCACGGCCGACTGGGTGGCGGACCGTTACCCCGCTACGCGGCTGATCCGCAACCAGGACAATCGTGGCTTTGCCGCCGCCAATAACCAGGCATTAGCCCAGGCTCAGGCTCCCTACCTGATGCTGCTGAACCCCGATACGGTGGTGCGTCCAGGCGCGTTGCGCGTGTTGCGCAGCTACCTCGATGAGTGCCCCGCGGTGGCCGCGGTGGGGCCCAAGGTGGTGCATCCCGCCATGCGGCTGCAGGTGCTCTCCTGCGGCTACCAGCCCTCGGTGCGGACGGTGGCTAGCCAGTATCTGGGGCTGACGCGCCTGTTCCCTCGGTCTCGCGCCTTCCGAGGCGTGAACCTGCTGATGGGCATCCACGACGATGCGCCGCGCGAGGTCGAGTGGCTGAGCGGCGTGTGCCTGATGGTGCGGCGCTCGGTAGTAGAGTCGGTGGGGCTCCTGAGCGAGCGGTGGTTCATGTATGCCGAGGATATGGAGTGGTCGCATCGGATGATGCAGGCGGGTTGGCGGTTGTGCCACGTGCCCGAAGCCGTCATCGAGCATCACCTGGGGCATAGCGCTGCCCGAAACGCGCGCGTGAGCACCATGTGGGTCACCAGCCAGCGGAGCTTTTACCGAGCGCGCGAGAACGCGGCTTGGTGGCAGCGCACCGCGTTCGATGCGGCGCTGGCCGGCGGGCTGGCGTTGCGGAGCGGGCTCTATGGCGCGCGGGGGCTGGCGGGGGGCGAGTCGGCCGCCATGTGGCGTCGAGAGGCTCGCCGCTTTTGGGCCTATGCGCGGGCGGCGCTGGCGCCCCTGCAGGAGACATCATGAGCCGACTGCGTCTAGCTCTCGATCGGCTGGCGCACCGCCTCACGGGCGCCGAGGAGGGAGAGGCCGCCTTGAGCGACCGTCCTCCCCGCGTCTTGCTTCAGACGTTCTTCAAGGTCGCCCCGATGGTGGCTCGTGGGGTGTGGCATCGTCTCTGGCTGAGACGCGCGCGAGGCGTGCTTTTGGTGGGGCGCGGTGTCGCGCTGCGCAACCCCCAGTGTGTCAGCGTGGGCCGCTCGGTGGTGTTGGAGGATTTCTGTGAGGTCCAAGGGCTCTCGCGGCAGGGGATCGTGCTGGGCGACCACGTGACCGTGGGCCGCATGGCCATGATCCGCCCCTCTGGCTACTATCGGCGCGCCATCGGTGAGGGGTTGACCGTGGGCGACCACTCGAATATCGGGCCTGGCTGCTATATCGGCTGTTCGGGGCACGTGCGGATCGGCAGTCATGTGCTCATGGGCGCGCGTGTTTCCATGCACGCCGAGAATCATACCATCGAGCGTATAGATGTGCCCATCGACGCCCAGGGCGTGACCCGCGAGGATATCGTGATCGAGGATGATTGCTGGCTGGGGGGTGGGGCGACCATCTTGGCTGGGGTGCGGGTGGGCCGTGGGGCCGTGGTTGCTGCGGGGTCGGTGGTGACGCGTGATGTGCCGCCCTATGCCGTGGTGGCGGGCGTGCCCGCCCGGGTGGTGCGCACGAGGGGCGAGCCGCCCATCGACGTATCCGAGGAAGCATCATGAGGGTTCTGGTCGATGCCCACATGCTCGGCTCTCATGAGACGGGCAACGAGACCTACATTCGCAACCTGCTGCGGGCGTTGGCACGACGCGACGACGTGGATATCCTGGCTGCGGTGCTGCCATCAGAGGTCGCCAGAGTAGAGGAGATGGGGGTTGCCGCGGCGCCGCTGGCGCGCGAATCGGATTTTTGGCGGCTGGCCAAGGGGCTCAATGGCCTGGCCCGTGAGCACGGGGCCGATCTGATGCATGTGACCTATGTGGGGCCCTTGCGGCCCGCGTGCCCCCTGGTGGTCACCGTTCATGATGTGTCGTTTCGCAGATTCCCGAGCTACTTTGCACCGCGCGTCCGTTTGCTGTTTGCCACGTTGCTCCCCGCGACGTTGCGTCGGGCCGCTCGGGTCATCACCGTGTCTCAGCATGCTCGGCAAGAGATTCTGCGCTATTACCCA
>CAZUZB010000074.1:3009-10641 GCA_964624695.1 uncultured Anaerolineales bacterium
GGCCGCCATCGAGGAAGCCAGGCTCGGGAACGCGGTCAAGCTCACCGGATATGTGAGCGACGACGATCTGGTGGCTCTCTACAACGGGGCAGCCCTCTTCTGCTATCCCTCGCTGTACGAGGGCTTTGGCCTCCCTGTGGCAGAGGCGATGGCCTGTGGCGCGCCCGTGGTCGCCTCCAACGTCACGAGTATCCCCGAGGTGGCAGGCGATGCCGCGCTGTTGGCCGATCCCTACGACGTGACTGCGATGGCCCAGGCAATCGGCGCGGTGCTCCAGGACGATGCCCTGGCTGCATCGTTGCGGCAGCGCGGGCTGGCTCGGGCGGCGGCCTTGACGTGGGACCAGACGGCGGAGCAGACGGTGGCCTGCTATTGGGAGGCGCTGAACCACGCAGGGAAGGGCGGATCGCGGTGAAGATTGCTCTCTTGGGCACGCGGGGCATCCCCGCCAGCTATAGCGGATTCGAGACCTGCGTCGAGCAGCTCGGTCAGCGGCTGGTGCAGCGCGGCCACGAGGTGACGGTCTACTGCCGTTCGCACCACATCACCTACCCTGAGGACACCTACAAGGGCATGCGTTTGGTCAAGCTGGGCACGCTGCGGAACAAGTATCTGGACACGATGGTGCATTCGCTGCTCTCGTCGCTGCACGCTCTGGGCCAGCGCTATGACATCGCCCTCTATTTCATTGCGGGCAACAGCCCGGCGACGTTCATCCCTCGCTTGGTGGGTACGCGCACCATCCTCAACGTGGATGGTCTGGATTGGAAGCGCGAAAAGTGGCCTGCGCCCGCCAAAGCCTATATCAAGTTCGCCGAGTACCTCGCCACCAAGCTGCCCAACGCCTACCTCACCGACTCGGAGACGGTGCAAGCCTACTATTGCGATCGGTTCGGCACGGCGCCGCCTGTCATCGTGTACGGCTCCGAGGTGGAGCCCGCGCCACCTGGCGAGACGCTGGCCCAGTTCGGCTTGGCGCCCGACAAGTATGTGCTATTCGTCGGGCGCCTGGTGCCCGAGAACGGCGCCCATCATCTGGTGCAGGCCTTTCGCGAGATCGAAACCGACCTCAAGTGCGTCATCGTGGGCGACGCCCCCTATGCGGAAGAGTATATCCGTTCGCTGCACCAGATGGCCGAGGGCGATCCTCGCATCGTGTTTACGGGGTATGTGTTCGGTCGCGGCTATGCCGAGCTGGGCTCCAACGCGCGCATCTTTGTGGAGACCTCGGGTGTGGGCGGCACCCATCCCGCCTTGGTGGAGGCCATGGCCTTTGGCAACTGCGTGGTGGTGAACGACCATGCCGAGAACGTCGAGACTATCGGCGATGCGGGGTTGGCTTACGAGGGGCGGGTGGGCGCCGCGAGCCTGCGCCCAATCCTGGAAGAGCTGCTTTGCGATCCCGACAAGGTGGAGCGCCTGCGCCAAATGGCGCGGGATCGGGCTCGTAGCCGCTATACCTGGGAGGCCGTCACCGACGCCTACGAGCGCATGTTCTACCAGGTGCTCGGCCAACCCCTGCCTGCGCGGCTAGCGCAGAACGTCGCCGACTAGGGCGTTTCGGCGGGCGCCAGCACCACTGAGCGAAAAGCCACGGCCAGCTTGCGCGATGGGCTGGTCAGGTCACCCCCATAATGATGTGCGTAGCGGAAGGTGATGGTGTCCACCCCATCGGTGATCCATGCCGCCGGCACCACGCCCGACCAGGCGGCGGGCGGCAGCGCATCCCCCTCGCACCGGGGAAAGACCATCTCCCCGAGCTTTTGGCCGTTGTACCAGATCTCCATGGACTGCTGGTAGCTGCTCATCTCTGCCAGATCGCAATAGGCCATGGCGTCCACGGTGAGGCGTTGGTCGCGCTTTTCGGGGACGTGTACGAGGAGGACCGCTCGATTGCGGGTGTTCACGCCTGGGCCGATGGTGGCGATTTGAAAGCCCGAGTCGAGGCTGGCCCACACGCCCCACTTTTCCGTCCAGCTCCAGCCGACGCCGAGATGCTGCCGCTCTTCCCGTATGTTGGTCTCTCCTCGCGGGATTAGCTCCCCTTGGGCCGTGTAGGTCTCCACGGCGGCCAGCGTGGCACGGCGGTTGACGCCATAGTGGTCGAACATGATGCTGGTGGGCTGCCCCGTGGCCTCGTGCCAGCAGTAGGCCAGCAGGCTTTCCTCGAGGGGGATGACGGCGATGCGCCGCTCGTCGGTGATCACGGTCATCAGCCATTGCTGATCGGCATAAAAGGCCACCAGGCCGTTGAGCCCGATCGAAAGCGCGGCCAGTCCGCCCAACGACCAGTGCAACGTCCGACGCCAGCGGGTTGTCAGCAGAACGGGCACCAACGCCATCACCGCGTATGGGAGGCCATCCACGGCATAGCGGTTGGTCCAAGACCAGCCGCCGCGCCATGATCGGAAAGAGGTATAAAGTGCCACGAATCCCAGCGCCGCTACGGCGATAGCCGACAGCGCCAGGGGGTAACGCGGCGTCCCTCTTCGCTTGGCGGCGCCGATGCGATCGCGCGCCAGGAGGGCGGCGCCCACGACAAACAGGACCAAGAAGGGCGAGTAGACCAGGACGCCGTTGCTCCAATCAAAGAGCTGGCGGCCAAGGGAAAAGACCAGATACCCCCAGTCCAGCGTAAAGATGGCCTGGATGCCACGTTGCATCAGGCTGCGGTAGAATGGCCCCACAAAGCCCAGTTGCAGGGCCGCCTCCGCGGCGAGGGCGGCCAACCCCAACCCCGCGATGATGGCCGCCCAGCGCCGATAGCAGATCAGCGTGTAGAGCGCCAGCACAGCCACCACCACCACATAGGTGGGGCGGCTCTCGAGGCCCCAGACGAGGGGCGCCCATGCGACCAGCGCCCAGACGGGACGCTTGAGCGAGCGTAGCAGGCACCAGATGAGCAACACGCCGCCGAGTTGAGCGCTGGTGAGGGTCCACACGTCCTGGCTGGCCACGGGCCACATGGAGGTTCCCAGCGCGTAGGCGACGGCGAGGAGCGCCAGTCGCCAGCCCCTGACAAAGTGGGCCAGGTTCAGCGTCATCACTAGGACGCAGAGGCTAGAGATGATGGCGGCGCTGAGCTTGGCCAGCGCGTCATAGTCCCCCGCGGTGGTGGGGCCGCGGCCAACCAGCTCGGCGATGCCATAGATCGGCACGGCCATGTAGGCCGGCCCTTTGGGGAGCAGTGAATAATAGTGACCATCGCGCTCGCCAACCCGCAGCGTGGCCAGTTCGATCAGCACGGGATAGTCGTCCACGCGCTCGTGGCCATGCCGCACGATGCTGGCGGGGACATAGCGAGAGGGCCAGCTATCGCCCTGGCCCATGATGCGCCCGTTGGCCATGTAGGCGCAAAAGCTGACCAGGGCGATGGCCAGAGCTAGCCAAAGGGCGTCTTTGGGATCGTGCAGCAGCATGGTGTGCCGGTCGCCTGTGTTGCAGAGCCAACTCTTGAGCCTGTCCACCATGCCTGTCTCCCCTGTGCGCTGCTCGGAGCGTCGCGCCAGTATAGCATGGGCCGACCAGGCCGACCAGTCGGCGGCTGATGCGCTCGGCTAGCCGTGGAGGGCGTTTCATAGTATGGTTGCACGGGTACCCATCTGAGGAGGAGGCAACGGTGAGGGAGATCTATCCGCTAGAGTTCACACCCGTGTTCCAGGGCTATATCTGGGGCGGTCGGCGTCTGGCAACGCTCTTTGGGCGTCAACTGCCTGACGGCATCGTCGCCGAGAGCTGGGAGATCTCTGGGCATGCCAAGGCCGCCACCAGCGTGGTGGGCGGACGATGGGACGGGAAGAGCCTTCCCGAGGTCTTGGATGCGCTGGGCGAGGCTCTGGTCGGCACCGATGCGCGCGACTGCCTGGCGCGGGGGCGTTTCCCGCTGCTGGTCAAGCTGCTCGACGCGCACCGGGATCTCTCGGTGCAGGTCCATCCCGACGATGCCTATGCCGCGGTCCACGAGGGCGGTGAGCTGGGCAAGACGGAGATGTGGTACGTGCTGTACGCCGATCCAGGCAGCGAGCTGATCTATGGGCTGGCGCAGGGGGTCACCCCCGCGACCTTGGCGGAGGCGTTGCAGAGGGGCGAGGTGGAGACGCAATTGCATCGCCTTCCCATCCATGCGGGCGATCTGTTCTACATCCCCGCGGGCACCGTCCATGCGCTGCTGGCGGGCGCCGTGGTGGTCGAGATTCAGCAGAACTCGGATGCGACCTATCGCCTGTACGATTGGGGCCGGGTGGGCGACGACGGACGTCCCAGGCCGCTGCATGTGGACAAGGCGCTGGAGGTGATCGATTGGGGGATGGTGACGCCGTGCCCGACAAGGCCGACGCTGCTAGAGGGGGGGGCAGGATATCGCCGTTGGCTGCTGACCGATGACCCGCGCGTCACTGTGGAAAAGATCGAGATGGATCCCGGCTCTGAATGGCAGGACGCATGCGACGGCTCGACCTTTCAGATTGTCGGATGCATCGCGGGCGATGCGCGCCTAGCCTGGGCGGGCGAACCCCAATCGTTGCCATCTATCTCCTGGCGGCTGTTGCCTGCTGCGCTGGGCGCGTACACCTTGCGCGCCCAAGCGCCTAGCGTGCTGCTGCGGGCGTATGTGCAGGCCTGTCCCTCATAAGCTCCAGGCGGGCGGCTGGCCTACTGGATCGCTCCCTTGCTCCCATAGAGCTGCACGGCGTTGTCATGCAGGATGGCTGTGGCCAGTTGCTCGGCCTCGCTCGCCGCTGCGTTCGTCCAGGCGACAACCTGCTCCAAAGCCGTGGCCAGCGACTGCCGCAGTATGATCGCCGCCCCGGCCGCCATTTCCACCGACGTGGCGTCATGCGACACCATGATCTTGTGTTGTGGAACATAGGCTAGCCACGTATGCAGGGCGCGCTCTAGATGCGCCGGGCTGAGGATGGGCAGCCAGCAGGCATCGAGATAGACGTTGGGCAGGTACTTGGCCAACCACCCCGATTCCTTGAGAAACGGCCAGCAGTGCAGCAGCACCAACTGCATCTTGGGATACCGTCGCGCCAACGCCTCTAGCGGTAGTGGATCCGATCGGTTCAGGTTGGCGGTGCCTACGTGGATCTGGTGAGGCCAACCTCGCTCGTGGGCCAGCTCGCAGCAGGCGTGGACCACCCAGTCTTGGAATGCGCAGACCTGCGCCGCTGCGAGGTCGCCGCGAAAGCGCACCTCGGCGTCGCTTTGTGGCGCAAAGGCCAGGTCGCGGGTATAGGCTTGGAGCTGCTTGATGCCCAATGCCCCGCCCGCCTCAGCCGCATCGAACAGCCTGGCAGTGAACTCCCGCCAGCTCGCGGCATCCACGGGATCGATGCCCACCCATTCCGCCAAGCGCTCGCGGCGGGGGCATTCTGGCTGCCAGAAGGTCAGAAGCGGATCGATGCGCAGCACCGTGCGCAGGTAGCGCCGCTCCTTGGCCGCCGCTGGGGCCTGGTCCCAGTAGAACTCGGGCTGCACCGGTCGAATCAGATGAGTGAACCCGGCCTTGGCCATGGCGCGTGGGTGCCAGGCGTGCAGATCCTGATAAGCTATGGCGATGCTAGCGTCCAGGGCCTGCCAGGTGCCGGGATCGTCCAGCGCCAGCGGCGCCTCGTGCAGCAGGCCACAGCCGCGTGCGATGCAGGCATAGGTGCCCGTGAAACGCTGGCGCTGCAGCGACGGACGCGCCAGTTCCATGGCGCGTGGCAGGTCATCTGCCGCTAGCTCGTGGATGCCGATGCCCTCCGAGTCACGCGCCAGTTGCTCGGGCGAGTCGCCGGCCGCGGCCAGGTGCCCGCCGAGGTAGGGATCCAGCAGCAGGTCCAGCAGGCCGGTGCGGCGGCTAGGCTCGGCGCCGGCCTGCATGTCGCCACGGAACCAGCCTTGCGCCATCCCGATCGAGGCAAGGCTGCCCCAGTGCTCATGGGCGCAGTACGATGGCGCACCGGCGAGATCCAGCATATTCGCCTCCTTGGGGCGATCGGGTGCTCTGTGATCAGAGGCACGGCCTATATCGCAGATACCACCGGATTCCGCAGCACGCCGATCCCGTCGATCTCGATTTCGACGACGTCTCCCGGGCGCAGGAATACCTGTGGCGAGCGGGCGAACCCAACTCCCGAGGGGGTGCCGGTGAGAATCACGGTGCCGGGCAGCAGCGTCAGGCTGTGGGAGAGGTGCGAGATCAGCTCGCTCACCGAAAAGATCAGGTCGTCGGTATTGCCGTCCTGCATCACCTGCCCGTTCAGCCGGGTGCGAATGCCGGCGTGGTCGGGGTCTAGATCCGTCTCGATCCAGGGGCCCAGCGGGCAAAAGGTATCGAACGACTTGGCCCGGGCCCACTGGACATCCAGGCGGCGCTGGCAGTCGCGTGCGCTGACGTCATTGGCGCAGGTATAGCCCAGGACATGGTCCAGGGCATCGTCCGGCGACACATTGCGAGCCTTGCGGCCGATGATCACCGCCAACTCGCATTCATAGTCCACCTCGTCCGGCGCGACGGCGGGCAACACGATGGGGTCGCCGGGGTGGCACAGAGAGGTCGTCGCCTTGATGAACAGGGCGGGATGGTCGGGTAACTCGTGGCCGCTCTCTAGGGCGTGAAGCCGGTAGTTGAGGCCGATGGCCAGAATGTTTGGTGGGGCGACCGGCGCCAGAAGCTTGACTTTATCCAGCGCATAGGCCTGCTCGGTCATCTCCCACGTGCCGAACAGGTCGCCGGCGATAGCGCGGATGGTGTCTCCGTCCTCCAGGATGCCGTGGGCGACGAGGCCCTCGGCTGTGTGAAAACGGGCGATGCGTGCCATGGTTCTCTCCTATCGCGGTACCAAACTAGATGCTCAGAACGACTTTGGTGGCCTGGCGCTCAGCCAGCAGGCGGAACCCCTCCTGGACGTCCTCTATCGGCAACACATGGCTGATCCAGTCGCCCAGATCGATCTTGCCGGCGCGGACCAGCCCGAGCACCTCATCGTGCTCGTCTTGTTCGCGGACGGGGAGGGTGACGATGGTCTCTGTGGCATAGGCGCGCTGGATGGGTGTGGGCATGATGTCGTTCTCGGGAGCGACGCCATAGTTGCCGACGTGTCCGCCGGGGGCCACCAACTCCAGGGTTCGCAGCAGCGCTTCCGAGCTGCCCACGGCCTCGATCACGCGGTCATAGCCAGCAGGGAGGCTCGGCGCCCCATCGGGCCAGATCCTCTGGCCGGCCACATAGGCATCAGCTCCCAACCGCAAGAACGTGTCCGCCCAACCATCGCGGCGCCCGTAGACGACCACCAGGGGCGCTCCCAGATGGCGAGCCCACAGCGCAAAGGTCTGCGCCACGGGGCCGGTGCCGACGATGGCGCAGGTGGTATCCGGCCCGATGCCGGCTGCCCGCGCGGCCGAGAGGGTCTCTTTCAGGGTGATGAGGGCGGTTGCCTCGGCAGACGGGATCTCGGGCGGCACGACCTGCTGGGCCGCCCATTGGCCGTGAGGGCGCTGGTCAGGGTGATCCCGCTGCCAGGCCTCCAGATCCGTTACTAGGCCGTACTCGGCCATGCCCCCCCAGGCCGAGGCGATGCCTATCTCGGAAGCGTATGCCGCGCCCGGGCGCAGCACCTTTTGCCCCAGGGTATAGGTGCGCACCTT
>CAZUZB010000075.1:0-7228 GCA_964624695.1 uncultured Anaerolineales bacterium
TCATCTCATCCATTCTCAATGTCGCCTATCTTTAGAGAATAATATCAGAACCTGAGGCCTATGTCAACTAGTGCCTCTAGCCGCGCGGCGGAGACGTCTCGGCCAGATAGGCGGTGATGGCCGCGCCATATATGGCGCTGGCGTTGACCCCGCTCTCCCAAGGGCGAGCGCGGCAGTTGCGGGTGCGGACCTGGTCGCCCGCGCCATAGTACTCGTTCCAGGCGCCGGCGTCGTCGGCCATGCGCACCAGCCGGGCATAGGCGGCCGCCGCGGCGGGGTGCCGCAAGCGCGTCAGCGTCATCAGGAGCAGGCCCGGATCATACCCGACGCAGCCGATGGTGCCCGGCACCGTGGGGATGTGGCCATCGGGTTGGGCCTCGCCAAGGACCCCCTCGGCCAGCCCCCGCAGCTCGGCATCGCTTAGCAGGTCGCTCCCCACATAGGCGGGCAGCAGCGAGACCGAGTGCACCAGCATAGGCGCGGGGCGCTCGGCCGGCAAATCGGCCGAAACCGCGCAGGCAGGGCAGAGGTAGCGGCCGTTGGGCGAGCGCTCCGTCCAGCCAAACCAGCCGCAGCGCGCCTCGCAGACGCCGTGGCGATGGCCAGGCAGCGCCCCCAGCTCCTCGCGGATGGGCGCGTTGGCGTACAGACGGCCCTCCCGCAGGAAATGGCGGCGATAGGCGGCCGCCGCCTGGGCCGCCAAGGCGCGTTGGGCCTCGGCATAGGCGGTAGGCCAGAGGCCCTGAGCCACCGCCCAATCGGCCAGCCAGGCGCCCGCGACGGCGAATACCAACGTCGAATCGGCCGAACCCTGCGTCAGGCCGGAGCGCGGGAAAAAGCCGCCGGCCACATAGGTCTCGTCGCCGTTGAACGGCAACAACCCGCCCCACAGATGGCGACGCTGCGCCTCCCAACACCAGTTCAGCATCGGCATCAGGCCCCGCACCGTGGCGGTGTCGCCCGTAGCGTGGAGGTAATCTCGCGCCTGGAGGATCAGGTAGCCCGGCCCCTCCACGTCGTCGTTCTCGTGGATGTGGCGGGCGCAGTCGCTGCCCATGGATTCGGCCGTCTGCAGGGTGCCCAGGCGGGCCAGCTTGTCGGCGCGGAACTGGAGCCCCGCGCGGGCCTCGGCGTGCATGCCCAGGGCCAGCATGCCCCGCGAGGCGCCGTACTGGTCGCGCACATAGGCCAGCGGGTAATGGTGCCCGGCCATGACCCCGCCGTCGGTGGAAACCTGCGCCTTCAGGAGGGCGGCCACGCCGTCCAGCAGCTCGGCGGCGGTGTCGTCGGCCAGCGCGCGCGGATCCACGTGGGCCAGGCGGGCCTGGGTGTAGCCGTCCCACCAGCGTTGGGTGGCGGCGAGCATCTGGGCGGGGCTGAGCGACGCCACCAGATCGGCGATATCGGCCAAGGCGGCATAGCTGGTGGCCCCCACGATGCGCAACGAGCCGTGGCCAGGGCCACAGGTCAACAGGAGCGTGCCGTCCTCGTCGGCCTCCAGGCGGCAGGCGCCCTCGGTCAGGAACAGGCCCCAGGACCAGTGCGAGGCGGGATAGTGAAAGATGGGCGCGCCAGGCTTGATCATGGCCAGCCAGGCGCCCTGGTGCCGGCTGGAGGGCAGCAGCGTGGCGTTGGGGTGCAGGTGGATGCGCCAGCGCAACGGGCAGGCGACCTCCTCCCAGCGCCGCACGTACACAGGCAGCTCCCCATGGACGCACTCGGTCATCAGCGCGAGAAGAGTCCCGGTCGCGGCGTCGCTCAAGGTGTGGCGCCAGACGGCGCTGCCGGGCAGGCGTTGGGCCGAGTCGCTGGTGGGCGTGGCGGGCTCCAGGCGGATACGCGCCAGGCTGGGCGAGCTATAGGGCGGGCCGTAGAGATGGGCCAGCTCGGGGCCGCACCCATAGGCCAGCATCTGCCCGTTGCCCATGGCGTGGATGGCCCCGCCATCCTCGCCCACGCTGCTCCAGGTTCGCATGGATCCTCCTCGCCGTCGCAACCTAGCGGGGGACCTTGGTGCGGCTCACCTTGGTCTCGTGGCGCATGGTGCTGACAAAGGCCTCGCTTCCGTGGTCCCAGAACTCGATCACCAGCACGGCGTCGTGCAGGCGGCCGCCCGCACGGCCTACCACCACGCCCTCGACGGTCTGCGGCCCCCGCTGGAAGGCCACGGTCTCGCCAATGGTGACGGCCTCGGCCTGGATGCGGGCCTCGGTGGCGCGCGAGTAGGCATCGGCCACCGGGCGGCACAGGTCGTCCTCGGCCGCGGCGATGCCCAGCCCCGCCGAGATGCTGGTGAACGGGTCGGCCACGCGCACCTGCGCCCCCGCAAAGATGCGCCCGACGGTGGCCTGCACCACGGGCACCAGCGAGGAGCCGCCCGTCATCACCACGCGGTCGATCTGGTCATAGCCCAGTCGGGCTCGCTCCAGAACCGTATCCAGAGCGCCCTCGATGGTGGACAGGTGATCGACCAGAGCGCGGGCGAATTGGGGCCGCCCGATGCGCTGCTCGATGGTGAGATCGGGATCGCTCAGGCGCACGATGGCCTGCTCCTCGTCCGAGAGCTGGATCTTGGCGCGCTCGATCTCTTGGAACAGGCGAAAGCCCAGCCCATTGTGGATGAGCGCCTGGAGGTTGCGCATGGCCTGCGGGGCGTCGCTCTCGCGGACGATGGCCGAGAGCCGCGCTGCGTTGGCGGGCGTGGCCAGTTGGGGGATCGATTGCCAGTGCAGCAGCGGCTCCAGCATGCTGGGGGGAAAGGGCAGGTGCTTGGGGCCAAAGGTGGTCCCATCGCCAAACTGGCTCAACAAAAAGCGGCGCATGATGGTGCTATCGAAATCGTCCCCGCCCAGGGGCACGCCGTGAGCCGCGACGATCTCTTGGTCGCCCTCGGGCAGGGCGCGCGCCACCGCCAGGTCCAGCGTGCCGCCGCCGAAATCGAACACCAGGGCATGCCGCCACGGCTCAGCCTGCCCGCGCAGATGCCGCGCGGCGGCGGCAGGCTCCAGCAGCAGCGCCGCCTGCTCAAACCCCGCGATGCGCGCCGCCGCCAGCATCCGCTCATGGGCCGTCTCGTCCACCACCTCGGGCGCCACGCCCGTCTCGACAGTGCCCACATACGAGACCGGGCGGCCGATAACGGCCGCGCGCACGGGCTCGCCCAGATAGGCCTCGGCGCAACGGCGAATGTGCCGCAGCACCAAAGCGATGAGATCCTCCATGGCATAGTAGGTATCATAGACGGTGGTCCCCGCAAAGTGGGGGTCGCGCAGGCCCGTCTTGAGCGACTGGAACAGCCGCGCGGGCCAATCCAGGTCCTCCTCGTCGCCGGGCGTCGAGACCACCACCAGCCCTTCGTCCGAGCTGACGACGGACTCGTCCAAGTGGTCGGTGTAAACCGACGTGAGGCGGCGCAGGTCCGTGAACTTGTAGCGGATGGCGCGGTTGCGGGTGAGCTCCAGAAAACGCTCGATAGCGGCACGGCCCACGCGGATCTCGCCCTCGCGGGTGATGCAGATGGTCGAGGGCAGGATGGTGTTGCCATCCTCCAAGGGGATCAGCTCCACCTGCCCGTCGCGGCAGATGGCCGCGCTGCAGTTGGTGGTGCCAAAGTCGATCCCGATGGTCAGCATGCGTTGGTGCCCCCGTGCCGCTTGGGTATCCTCCAGAGTCTTTGCATGATACACGGGGCGAGGGATGCGTCAAGATACACGCTGACCTGGCCCGAACGAGCGGGCCAGGTCAGCCAGGCAAGCCAACTTGAGCTAGGTAGCCTCGAACACGATCACCAGCCGCCCGTTCTCCAGATGCGCAAAAGAGGGCGACAGGCCCACCAGGTATTGCGGCAGGGGCAAGGTGCGCCGATAGCGGCCCAGGCGCACCCGCAAGGCGTCGCCCGCGCGCTCGATCTGCACCGCCCCCGTGGCCACGCCGGACACGCGCAGCGAAAGCACATAGCGGCCATCCTGCGCGTCGATCTCCAGGGGCTGTTCGGTGCCCAGCCGGGGGGCCGGGTCCACGTTTCCATAGGTGGCGTCGGCCAGGGCGGCCAGCGCCTCCAGCCCGACCACCTCGCGGGCCATGAGCGGCACCTCGAACACGGGCAGTGGGCGGAACTCGTCCAGCACCTCGCGGCGGTAGCGGAACTGGTCCTCGCGCCACCCGTCAAAGTAGGGATCCTGGACCTGGTCGGGCAGGAGGCGGTTCAGGAACAGGGCGTCCACCGACATGCCAAAGAGGCTCATGTAGGTGTAGGCCCGCTGGGTCTCCAGCAGGGCCATGCGCTCGGGCAAGAGCACCAGCCGCACCGAGGTGCGCTCGGGATCGGTGAGGGCGTCCTGCAGATCGCGGATGCCCTCAAACACGAGCTGGACCTGCTCCTGGGCCACCAGGGCGTCGGCCGGCGCCTCTAGCAGGACGCTGAGGGAGGGCAACACCGCCCGCAGCACGGTGCGCGACAGGCCCGTGAGGTGCCGCCGATACCAGCGCACCAGATCGGGCGCGCTGAGCAGGCGAGTGGCCGCGCCCGTGGGGGCGCTGTCGATCACCAGCAAGTCATAGGCGCCCTCGTCCAGCCACTGCTTGATGCGCAAGAGGGCCAGGATCTCGTCCAACCCTGGGAGGACGGCCAGCTCGCCAGCGGCCGCGGCCGAGATGCCCTCCTCGCGCAAGAGCTCGGCGATGCGGCGGCGGGCGTTGCCCCAGTGGCGCTCCAGCTCTTCGCCGGTGTCGATCTCGGCGGCCCAGAAGCGGTCCCCCTGGATGGCCCGCGGCTCTGACGAGAGGGGCTGATCCAGCGAGTCGGCCAGGCTATGGGCGGGGTCGGTGCTGACCACCAACGTGCGATGGCCGTGCGCGGCCGCGCGCAACGCGGTAGCCGCGGCCAGGGTGGTCTTGCCGACGCCGCCCTTGCCCGTGAATAGGATGCTTCGCATGGCGCGCTAGCCCAGGCGACGGGCGATGGCATCCAAGACGAGGACCCGGTCCAGGTTGGCGGCCTCGTAGCGCCGCACCAGGTCCAGCTCGGCTGAGGTGAGGCCATCCAGCCGCGCCACCACCTCCTGCTCGCCCAGCCGATCATAGTCGGCGATGGGCAGCACGGGCACGCCCTGGGCCTGCGCCGCACTGGGGGTGTCCTGGGCCCTTTTCGCGAGGGTGTGCAACCAGGAATCCGGGCGCGAGGCCTCGGCCAAGCCCGCCTGGTAGGCCGCGCGGGCGGCGGCGGCCAGCCCCTGGGCCGCCAGCACGCCCAGGCCGATGGTGGTCAGCAGCACCTCGCGACCGATCTCGGCCACGGGCTCCAAGTCCACCTTGGGAAAGGTGAGTTCCTCGGCCTTGGGCAGGTGAAACGATGCCTCGACGACGCGACCCGGCCGTTCCATGCTATCGGCAAATGGCTCTGACATGGGTTACCTCCGTAAGCTGCGTGTTCACATCCTCTCTACGCGGCGCCGCTGATTGGGTTGCGCGGCCGCGCGTTGGGCGGTTGCACCCGCCCGCCCGCCTGTGGTAGAATCGCCGTCGGTTGCGGGAGGGAACCACCCATGGAGTACGACAGCCAGCCGCTGAGCGAGCGCGAGCTCGAGATCCTGGAGCTGGTCAGCACAGGCATGACCAACCAGCAGATCGCGCTCCAGCTGGACATCAGCGCCAATACGGTCAAGGCCCACCTGCGCAACATCTTTGGCAAGCTGGGAGTGGAATCGCGCACCGAAGCCACCCGTTACGCCATCGCCCATCAGTTGGTGACGTTGCCTGGGCTGGCAGCTCCCGCCGACGATGGGGAGGAGCCCCAGGCCGAGCCCGCCTTACCTCGGTTCGACGCGACCGAGGCATACCGCCGCGTGATCCCCGCCTGGCAGCAGGTGGGCGTGCTGGCGCTGGCGGTGCTGGCGGGGTTGGCGGTGGCCCTCTGGCCGCGCAGCTCCGCCCAGGCCACGCCGTCGGCCAGCGCCTTTCACGACGGGGCACCCTCGCAGGCCGCTGCGGCCTGGCAGGAGGCGCCGCGCTGGCACACCGAGACCACCCTGCCCACGGCCCGCAGCCGCTTTGCCCAGGTGGCGCTGGATGGCCGCCTCTACCTGATCGGGGGCGAGAGCGAGAGCGGGCTGACGGGCCGCGTGGACGTCTACGACCTGGCGACGGGCGCCTGGGAGCAGCTCGCCGCCAAGCCCACAGCCGTGGCCAACGTCAAAGCGGCGGCGGTGGGCGGACGTATCTACCTGCCCGGTGGGATGCTGGCGGACGGCCTGCCCACCGACGCGCTGGAGGTGTACGATCGCGCGACGGGCCAGTGGAGCCAGGCCGCGCGGCTGCCCGTGGCCCTGTTCGGCTATGCGCTCATCGCCGACGACCAGGGATTCTGGCTGTGTGGCGGATGGGACGGCCAGCGCTACGTGGCCGAGACCTACCGCTATCGCGCGGCTGACGACACCTGGGAGCAGGGCCCGCCGCTGAGCGTCGCCCGCGGATTCGCGGCGGGGGCGCTGCTCGACGGCCGCCTGTACGTGACGGGCGGCTATGACGGCGAGACCGTCTATCGCCTATGCGAGTCGCTTCTTGCCGACGACGCGGCCGACGCCGCGCGCGCCTGGCAGT
This sequence comes from uncultured Anaerolineales bacterium, assembly GCA_964624695.1. Taxonomy (GTDB): domain Bacteria; phylum Chloroflexota; class Anaerolineae; order UBA1429; family UBA1429; genus DAIRUQ01. The sequence continues at coordinate 6,598 of CAZUZB010000075.1, forward strand.
TGCGCGCGCCCATGCGCGCGGCGCGCGCGGGCCACGAGGCCGTCGCGCTCGAGGGCGGGCTGTACGTGGTCGGCGGCGGCTGGGAGAGCTCGCTGGCGTACGGCGAGCGCTATGACGCCACGGCCAACGCCTGGGCCACCTTTGCCACCCCGCTGGTAGGCGCCTGGCGCAACCTGGGGCTGGCGGCGGCATCCACCAGCCGAGGCGGTTTTCTCTATGCGGCAGGCGGCTGGAACGACGGCTATCTGCAGAGCGTGCAGGCCTATCATGCCACATATCGGCTCTATCTGACCGTGGAAAAAGGAGGCCCGGATGGCTGAGCAAGGTCCGTACGGAGCCACGCTGCGCTGGACCCAAGGGATGCAGTTTGTCGCCACGGCGGACCGCTCCAACCATGCCATCGTGCTGGATGGCAACCCCGAGGTGGGCGGCGCCGATACGGGCATGCGCCCCCTGGAGGCGCTCTTGTGCGCGCTGGGCTCGTGCACGGCCATGGACGTCATCTCGGTGCTGCAGAAAAAGCGGCTGGACGTGCGCGCCTTTGAGGTGCTGGTCAACGGCCAGCGCGCCGAGGAGCACCCCAAGCGCTATACCCAGATCACCCTCACCTTTCTGGTGACGGGGCACGAGA
>CAZUZB010000075.1:7328-10610 GCA_964624695.1 uncultured Anaerolineales bacterium
CACCCCAAGCGCTATACCCAGATCACCCTCACCTTTCTGGTGACGGGGCACGAGATCCCCGCAGCGGCGGTAGAGCGCGCCATCGAGCTATCCCAGACCAAATACTGCGGCGCCACCGCCTCGCTCAACGCCGAGATCGCCTATACCTACGAGATCCGCGAGGTAGAGTAGGCCCAGGAAGGCGCTCGTCAGGAACGGAGACCATGGTCATCGCGGCGCTCACGCTGGATCTGGAGATACCCGAGTGCAACTCGCTCAAGTTCAAGCGGCGCGTGTTGCGCTCGTTACTCGATCGCATCCGACGCGACTATAATGTGTCGGCGGCCGAGGTGGACCAGCAGAATAGCTGGCAGCGCGCGCGCTTGGGCGTGGTTTGCGTCTCCACCGATGTTGGCTATGCTCATGGATTGCTAGAGAAGGTCGTCCGTATGGTAGAGAGCTCGCGCCTGGACGTGGTGCTGTTGGACTATGCCATCGAGATGCTGTAGCGGGCCGAGCGCGCCCAGGAGAGCGACATGCTAGAGATGCTGCCGACCGCGCGCGATATCGCCATCGTGGTGATGGCCGTCGAGGGCATCATCGTCCTGGTGGTGCCACTGCTGCTGCTCTGGAATGGCGCCAAGGCGATGCGCCGCGCCCGCCCGCAGGCGGCCCTCTGGCTGCGCGCCACCAACCAACGCGTCGTCCACGCCTTACAGATCGCCAATGGCGTGTTGCTGGGCCTACGGCGGCCGTTCGTCTGGTTTGGTTCGACCTATGTCCGGGCGGCAGCGGGCCTGAAGCGCATCGCACGGGCCTTGGGATTGGGGGAGGTAAGCGGTGAAGGGTGATGTCCGCTTTATCGTGCGAGGCGCCATGGTTGGGGCCGTGATCGGCGCCATCGCCGGGCTGCTGCTGGGCAGTATGGGCGATGACCGCCGCGCCGCCGCCCAACCCCCGCTGGAGACGAGCCGCGTGCTCAAGCTGGGGCTGGGCGTGCTGGGGCTGGTCCGTCAGCTCGTTGATCTCTAGTCCGTCATCGGGGCGGCTGGTGTAGCCGACCCGCTATTGTTGCGCCGATAATGCATCTGGGGAGGGAATTGGTGTACGACATCGTGCGAAAACGGGTCCTCGGACCCCAGACCAAAGAGTATGACGTCCTCGCGCCCGAGGTGGCCCGCAAAGCTCAAGCGGGCCAGTTTGTGGTGCTGCGCGTCAGCGAGCGCGGCGAGCGCATCCCGCTGACCATCGCCGACTATTGTCGGGAGGCGGGCACCATCACCATCGTCGTCCAGGAGGTGGGCAAGTCCAGCATGCAGCTCGGGCGTATGGCCGAGGGCGACACGCTGGCCAGCTTTACGGGGCCGTTGGGCCTGCCGACCGAGATCGAGAAATACGGCACCTGCGTGGTGGTGGGCGGCGGCCTGGGCATCGCGCCGATCTATCCCATCTGCCGCTCGCTGCGCGAGGCTGGCAATGAGGTGATCGGCATCATCGGCGCGCGTAACGTGGACCTGCTCTTCTGGGAGGAGCGGATGCGCCAGGTCACCGACGAGCTGATCGTCTGCACCGACGACGGCAGCTATGGCCGCAAGGCGCTGGTGACCGTCCCCGTAGAAGAGCTACACACCGAGGGCCGCCAGATCGACCAGGTGTGGGCCATCGGACCCGCCATCATGATGAAGTTCGTGGCGCTGACCACGAAAAAGTTCGGCACCAAGACCATCGTCAGCCTGAACTCGATCATGGTGGACGGCACAGGCATGTGCGGCGCCTGCCGCGTGGAGGTGGGCGGCGAGACCAAATTCGCCTGCGTGGATGGGCCCGAGTTTGACGGACATCGGGTCGATTGGGACCTATTGATGAGCCGACAGCGCATGTACACCGACATGGAAAAGGTCGCGGTGGAGGCCTACCAGGCAGAGCTGCAAGCATCGACGGTCAAGGAGGCATAGCCATGGCAGCCAAACAACAACGCCCTCCCCGCCAAGAGATGCCCACCCGCTCCGCCGAGGAACGCCGTGCCTGCTTTGACGAGGTCGCCCTGGGCTATGCCCTGGAGATTGCCCAGCTCGAGGCGACGCGCTGCCTGCAGTGCAAAAAGGCCACCTGCGTCGACGGCTGCCCCGTGCAGGTGCGCATCCCCGAGTTCATCCTGGCGCTGCGCGAGGGCGACATGTGGGGCGCCGTGGAGGCGCTCAAGGACAAGAACAGCCTGCCCGCCATCTGCGGGCGCGTCTGCCCGCAAGAGACCCAGTGCGAGATCGCCTGTGTGCTCTCGCGACGGGGCGAGCCCGTCGCCATCGGACGGCTGGAGCGCTACGTGGCCGATTGGGAGCGCCAGCAGGGCATGCGCGCCCCCGAGCCCGCGCCCGCCACGGGCAAGCGGGTCTGCATCGTGGGCAGCGGTCCCGCCGGCCTCACCGCCGCGGGCGACCTGGCCAAGCGCGGCCACCAGGTCACCATGCTCGAATCGCTGCACCTCCCCGGCGGCGTGCTCATGTACGGCATCCCCGAGTTCCGCCTGCCCAAAGACGTGGTGCAGGCCGAGATCGGGTACGTCCAGGATCTGGGCGTCGAGATCCAGTGCGACGCCGTGGTGGGCAAGCTCTACACCCTGCGCGAGCTGGTGGAAGCCTACGACGCCGTATTCCTGGGCACGGGCGCGGGCCTGCCCATGATGATGCGCATCCCCGGCGAGAACCTGAACGGCGTCTATTCGGCCAACGAGCTGCTGACCCGCACCAACCTGATGAAGGGCTACCTGTTCCCCGAGTGGGACACTCCCGTCAAGGTGGGCAACAAGGTGGCCGTGGTGGGGGCTGGCAACGTGGCCATGGACGCCGCGCGCTGCTCGCTGCGCCTGGGCGCTGAAGAGGTGCACATCGTCTACCGCCGCTCCCGCGAAGAGGTGCCCGCCCGCGCTGAAGAAGTCCACCACGCCGAGGAAGAGGGGATCATCTTTGATTTCCTCACCAACCCCATCGAGGTGCTGGGCAACGGCGAGGGCTGGGTGTCGGGGCTCAAGTGCATCCGCATGGAGCTGGGCGAGCCCGATGACAGCGGCCGCCGCCGCCCCGTGCCCATCGAGGGCTCCGAGTACACCATCGAGATGGACACCGTGGTGATGGCGCTGGGCACCCGCCCCAATCCGCTGGTCTTTGCCGATGCGCCGGGCCTGGAGCGCACCCGCTGGGGCACCGTGGCCTGTGACGAGACCACCGGCCGCACCCGCATGGAGCGGGTCTGGGCGGGCGGCGATATCGTCACCGGCGCGGCCACGGTCATCAGCGCCATGGGCGC
>CAZUZB010000076.1:0-1127 GCA_964624695.1 uncultured Anaerolineales bacterium
GCCTCGGTGAGCCGCATGCTCTCGCGGATGGAGGGGCGCACCAGCTTCCAGTCGCCATCGCGCAGGGCCGCGTTGGAGGTGCCCACCGGCGTGTAGCGGTTCCACTGCCAGAAGCGCGGCCGATCGGCCAGCGTCGCCTCGCCGCGGATGGCGTCCAGCGTGTCGACGCCGTCTAGCGTCAACTCGGCCGGAACCTGGCCGCCCGCGGCGCGCAGCAGGGTGGGCAGCCAATCGGTGAAATGCACCGTCTCGCCGCACCAGCGCCCATCGGTGGGCAGGCCCGCCGGCCAGCGCAGCAGCATGGGCACGCGGATGCCGCCCTCGTAGACCACACCCTTGGCGCCGGCATAGCCGCAGTTGTAGCGGGTGGTGCACAGGTCGCCCTCGCCGCCGAACTGGGGGCCGTTGTCGCTGGTGAACATCACCAGGGTGTTGTCGGCCAGGCCCAGGGAGTCCAGCGAGGCCAGGATCTGCTCCACGCCGCGATCCACCCGGCGGATCATGGCGTACAGGCGGCAGACGCCCTCGGTATAGCCGCCGGCCTCGCGGTAGGGCTGGATCTCTTCCTCGGGCGCCTGCAGGGGAAAGTGCGGCGCGTTGTAGGCCAGGTGCAGGTACCAGGGCTCTTGACGGTGGCGGGTGATGAACGCCACGGCCTCATCGGTGAAGACGTCGGTGAGGTAGCGGCCATCGGCCTCCAGCGTAGAGTTGTTGGCGTCCAGTTGCCACTGGTAATAGTCCTGCCAGCCGCCGCGAAAGCCGAGGAACTCGTCATAGCCGCGCCGGTTGGGGTGATAGCGGAGGTCCAGCGCGCCGTTGTGCCACTTGCCGATCAGGCCGGTGGCATACCCCTCGGCCTTGAGCAGGTCAGCGACGGTGCGCTCGCGCAGGGCGATGCGGTCCAGCCCGCGGCCCTCTAGCGTGTCGATGGCGCCGGTGCGATGGGGATAGCGCCCCGTGAGCAAAGCCGCGCGCGCCGGCGCGCACACTGCCGACCCGGAATAGTGCTGGGTGAAGCAGATGCCGGACTGGGCCAGGTGATCCAGCGCGGGCGTGCGGCAGAGGCCGCCATTGAACAGCCCGAAATCGCCATAGCCCATATCGTCCACCAGAATCTGCAGGATGTT
>CAZUZB010000076.1:1227-5287 GCA_964624695.1 uncultured Anaerolineales bacterium
TGCGTCCAGCCTGCTGGCCGATTGACCAGTGCCTGCCCCGCCCCTATAATGCTGCCCATATTGACTGCCATCGGCACGAGGAGGCCGCCTTGATCGAACGCACCATCGCTTATGTCGACTGTTTCTCTGGGGCCAGCGGCGACATGCTGCTGGGCGCCCTGCTGGACGCCGGCCTGCCCCTGGAGGCGATCCAGGCCGAGCTGGACCGTCTGGGCCTGACAGGCTATAGCCTGGGCGTGGAACGGGTGCAGCAGCACGGCATCACCGGCAGCCGCCTGAGCATCGAGATCGACGAGGACCAGCAGCCCGCGCGCGACCTGGCCAGCATCCGCGATCTCCTGGACGCCGCCGATCTGGACGAGGAGGTGACCGAGGCGGCGCTGCGGGTGTTCGAGCGGGTGGCCCTGGCCGAGGCCAGCATCCACGGGTTGCCCGTCGAAGAGATCCACTTTCACGAGATCAGCGCGGTAGATTCGCTGATCGATGTGGTCGGCTTTGTGGCCGGCCTGCGGCTGCTGGGCGTCAGCGCGCTGTACAGCTCGGCGCTGCCGCTGGGATCGGGCACGGTGCGCACGGCCCACGGGTTGCTGCCGGTGCCGGCGCCGGCCACGCTGGCCCTTCTGGCCGAGGTGGGCGCGCCCACCATCCCCACGGAAGCCGAGTGCGAGCTGGTGACGCCCACGGGCGCGGCCTTGATCACCACGTTGGCCGTTTTTGGGCGGCCCGCCATGGCCGTGGCCCAGGTGGGCTATGGCTTTGGCCGGCGCGAGCTGCCCTGGGCCAACATGCTGCGCCTCTGGATCGGCCAGGAGATCCCCGGCGGCGTGGCCAAGGCTCGCACGCACCTCGGCGAGGAGTTCACCCCCTATACGGTGGACGATGCCGCCAGGCCGCACGCGCACCCGCACGAACACGGGCATGCACATACCCACGATCATGAGCACCCACACGAGGAGCACGAGCAGCCGCACACCCACTAGTTCGCTCGCTCGCCAACACGCATATCACCAGGGATCGCACAGCGGCGCCCACTCGCGGGCGCCGCTTTCGCAGGAGCAAGGATAACCTCACCATGACCAAATCCCTCGAACGCTACGAGCCCATGCACGGCTGGTGCAACCGCCTGTTGCGCGTCGATCTCTCCGCGCGGCGCATCTGGGTGGAGCCCACCGCGCCGCGCGTGCCCGATTGGCTGGGCGGGCGCGGCCTGGCCGCCCGCATCCTGTGGGACGAGTACCCCGAGCCGGTGGAGCCCTACGACCCGCGCAACCCGTTGATGTTTTTTCCGGGCGCCCTCACCGGCACGATCTCGCCCTATTCGGGGCGCACGTCCATCAACAGCTATGCCCCGCAAGCGTACCCGTACCAATGGTTCACCCGGGCCAGCGTGGGCAGGGACTGGGGCGTGGCCCTCAAGCGCGCCGGCTATGATGGGCTGATCGTCACCGGCGCCAGCGAGACGCCGGTCCAGCTCGTCATCCAGGACGACGTCGTGCGGATCCTGCCGGCCGACGACCTGTGGGGGCTGGACGCCGTCGACACCCAAGACGCCATCGAGGCCGCCTATGGCCGCTCGGTGCGCACCCTCACCATCGGCCCCGCCGGCGAGAACCTGTCGCGGATCGCCACCATCCTGACCGGCACCACCTCGGTGGCCGGCCAGGGCGGGTTCGGCGCCGTCATGGGCAGCAAGCGGCTCAAGGCCGTAGCCGTCATGGGATCGGGCCGGGTGGCCACGGCCGAGCCCGACCGCCTGCGCGACCTGTTCAAGGCCGTGGGCGATGCGGTCCGCGGCGACGGCATGCATGGCGCGCCCAACCTGGAGCGACTCAACCAGCGCCTGGTGGAAGAGGGCGGGGGCAAGGCCCGCCTTGCGGCCTGCACCGCCTCCTGCCCCACCCCCTGCGCCATCGAATACAGCGGCGTCCCCGGCTGCGCCCGCCAGCGAGAGTGGTCCACGGGCGTCTTTTGCGTGGGCGGGACGGCGCACGGCATCCGCGGCAACACCGCCTACGACTGGGAGCTGCCCACCCGCGCCGTGGTCGAGATCAACGCCATCAGCAACCGGCTGGGCATCAACCACTGGGATGTCATGATCGCCATGGTGCCGTGGCTGCGGGCCTGCCAGCGGGAGGGCCTGCTCGATACCCTGAACGGCCGCCCCATGGTGTGGGACGACGCCGAGTTCTGGGTGGGCCTGTTCGAGGACATGGCCTACCGCCGCGGCGTGGGCGACGCCCTGGCCGAGGGCACCCTTCGCGCCGCCCATCAGCTCGGCGTGGGCGTGGACCTGATGCGCCGCTACTATACGGGGTGGGGCTATGCGGGCCACTGGGATGGCCACGGCTGCCTGCAGAACCGGATCGTCTACCCCTTCTGGCTGGTCAGCGCGCTGCACTGGATGGCCGATACCCGCGACCCGGCCAGCAACACCCACGGCTATGTCCAGGCCGTCATGCAGTGGGGGCCGTTCGGTTTTGGCGGGCGCCACGGCATGACCTGGGACGATATGCGCGGCATCGGAGAGCGCGTGTACGGCCGCGCCGACACCATCGACCCGCTCAGCGGGTACGAGGGCAAGGAGCGGCCGGCGTTCTACCATGGGGTGCGCTCGGTGATGAAGGACGTGCTCCCGACCGACGACCAGCGCTTTCCGCTGATCTATACCCTGGCCGAGCCGGACCGGCTGTTCCGCGCGGCCGGCATCGAGGGGCCCGATATCGACGCCGCCCTGCTGCGGGCGGGCACGGGCCTGGATTGGGACACCGCCGCCCTGGAGCGGGCCTGCCAGCGCGTGCTCCAGCTCGAGCGGGCCAACGTGGTGCGCCAGTGGGGCCGCGATCGCCGCATGGACGAGAGCGTGCTGCCGGCGTTCATGTATGACGAGAACTGGGTCAACCCGCTGCTGGGCGAGCGCCAGCGCCTGGATCCGGACCGGTTCGGCCCGCTGGCCGACGCCTACTACCAACGGTGCGGCTGGGATGTGGCGACCGGCTGGCCCACGCCCGAGCGCCTGGCCGCGCTGGACCTGGCGGACGTGCACGCGCCCATGGTGGCGGGGGCCGAGGCCGCCCGCACCCGCCTGCCCGAGCTGCCCGACGAGGCGCCCATCCGCGATATCCACGTGGCCGACCCCGAGCGCCAGCCCGAGCCGGCGCCGCAACCGTAGGGGAGATTCATGCTGGCATCCATCCTCGACGTCGCACCCATCGTCATGATGATCGGCATTGGCGTGCTGTTGCGGGTCAGCGGCCTGCTGGGCAAAGAGGGCCGCCTGGCGCTGACCCGCATCGCCTACTATGTCACGATTCCCACGGCCATCACCATCTCGATCGCGCGGGCCGAGATCACGCCGGAGCTGCTGCTGCTGCCGCTGCTGGGGCTGGTGGTGCCCATCATCCTGGTGGGCATCGTCTACCTGACGACGCCCCGCCTGGCGCAAGAGCCCCGCCTGCGCGGCGCCATGATGGTCTGCATGGTGGGGTTGGTGGTGTTCGGCTATCCCTTTGCCGAGCTGTTCTATGGGGTGGAGGGCATGGCCCGCCTGGCGCTGTATGACGTGGGCAACGTGCTGTTCATCGCCACGCTGGCCCTGTGGCTCGCCAAGCGCTATGGCGATAGCGGCGAGGCCACGGTGGGCCTGCAGGGGCTGGTGAACATCTTCAAGTCGCCCTTTATCTATTCGGCCGCCCTGGGCATCGCCGCATCGCTGCTCAAGATCGAGATCACCGGGCCCATCGGCCGCCTGTTGGAGCAGCTCGCCCAGGCCAACACGCCCGTGGCGATGATGGCGGTGGGCAGCTATCTCTCGCTCAAGGCCGCCCGCCCCGGCCGCGTGGCGCAGGTGGCCGCCATCCGGATGCTGCTGGGCGGAGCGCTGGCCTGGGCGCTGGGCTGGCTGGTGGGCCTGCGGGGGCTCAATCTGGTCTTGGCGACCATGGCGGCCAGCCTGCCGGTGGGCACCACGCCGCTGATCTATGCCGGCAACGAGGGGCTGGACGCCGAGTTCGCCGCGGCCGCCATCTCGTTCACGGTGATCCTGGGCGCCATCCTGGTGAAC
>CAZUZB010000076.1:5387-7272 GCA_964624695.1 uncultured Anaerolineales bacterium
CATGGCGGCGCTGTACCTATAGGGGGGCGTTGCGCGAGGACGCGCCCATGCGGGCTGTGAGACCAGGTTCGTAAGGAGTTGGAATGGTGCAGGGTACGGTCTACTACCGGAATCACGGCATCTGTCTGCTCCATGATGACGTGAGAACCACGACGCTGGTGGCCCCGTCCAGCATCGATCTTGTCGTCACGTCCCCACCCTATAACGTTGGGATGGATTATAGCGCCCATGAGGACGACTCGTCCTATGGGGATTACCTGGACTTGGCTCAAGCCTGGATGCAGCGATGTTTCGAGTGGCTGAAAGAGGACGGTCGCTTTTGCTTGAATATACCGCTGGACAAGAACAAGGGGGGACAGCAGAGCGTGGGCGCCGACCTGACCGCTATCGCCAAGGCGGTGGGGTTTCGGTACCACGCGACCATCATCTGGAATGAGGGCAACATCTCGCGGCGGACGGCATGGGGCTCCTGGATGAGCGCCTCGGCCCCGTACGTGATTGCTCCCGTCGAGCTGATCGTCATCCTCTACAAGCAAAGCTGGAAAAAGACGAGCGGCAGCAAAGAGTCGGATATCACGCGGGACGAGTTCATGGAGTGGACCAACGGGCTGTGGACCTTTGGCGGCGAGAGCGCCAAACGGGTCGGGCATCCGGCGCCGTTCCCCATGGAGCTGCCCCGTCGCTGCATCAAGCTGTTCAGCTATGTGGGCGACACGGTGCTCGATCCGTTTGCCGGCAGCGGCACCACCCTGATGGCGGCGGCCATGCTGGGCAGGGACGCGATCGGCATCGAGGTCGATCCAGAGTACTGCCAGCTTGCGGTCGAGCGAATCGAGAGCGCTCCCGAGCTCTCGCAGCCCGCGGAGGATCGCGGCGACGCGAACGCGTAGCATGAGGACCGTCTGGATCTGATCGGAGAGGGCCGGGCGGCTACGCGGAGGTCGCCCCCGCAATCACCAGCACGTACTCGCCCCGGGGCGGCTCGGCCTCTAGCAACGCCAGCAGCTCGCCCAGGGTGCCACGGTGGACGGCCTCGTAGAGCTTGGTGAGGTCGTTGGCCAGGGCGGCGGGGCGGTCGCCCAGCACGTCCAGGGCGTCGCGCAGGGAGGCGACCAGCCGGTGGGGGCTCTCGTAATAGACCAGGGTATGGGGCAGCGGGGCGTCCTCGGCGAACAGGCGGCGGCGGGCGCCGGCCTTGCGCGGCAGGAACCCGCGAAACAGGAAACTGTGCACCGGCAACCCCGAGAGCACCACGGCGGGGATGACGGCGTTGGCGCCGGGGATCATGGTGATGGGATGGCCCTCGGCCAGGGCGGCCCGCACGAGGCTATAGCCCGGATCCGAGATGCCGGGGGTGCCGGCGTTGGTGACCAGGGCCACGTCGCGGCCGGCGCGCAGGGCCGCCAGCACGCGCTCCACCGCCTGCTCTTTGTTGTGCTCATGAAAGGCGATCTGGCGCGCGCTGAGGTCGTGATGCTTGAGCAGGCGGCCGGTGACGCGGGTGTCCTCGCTGGCGACCAGGTCGACCTGGCCCAGCACCTCCAAGGCGCGCAGGGTGATGTCTTGTAGGTTGCCGATGGGCGTGGCGACGAGATAGAGCACGGCGGTCCTTTGTGATTACAGCCCCCTCCCCCGTGCGACGCAGACCTCCCCCACCCCCAGCCCCTCCCCCGTGCGACGCGGACGTCGCCTGGGGGAGGGGAGACAGGGGAGGGGGCGGGGCCGACGAGGGAGGACGCCCCAGCGTAAACAAACACAGCAAACGTGATGAGCCTGACAAGGGCACGGCGTGCCGGCGCCCCTACCGACACTCTGGGGCGAACACAAGGCTCGCCCCTATTGGTTTTGTATGATTTTTTCCTTTATTCCCCGTCATTCCAGGTGA
>CAZUZB010000076.1:7372-10476 GCA_964624695.1 uncultured Anaerolineales bacterium
TTCCAGGTGAGGACGGGGTTGCGGGCGGCGGCGACTTCGTCCAGGCGACGCAGCGGCGCGTGGCGGGGCGCATCGTGGAGCAGCGCGGGATCGTCCAGCGCCTCCTGGCGGATGCGGGCCATGGCCTGGGCAAAGGCGTCCAGCGTGCGGTGCGACTCGGTCTCGGTCGGCTCGATCATCAGCGCCTCGCGGACGATGAGCGGGAAATAGTAGGTGGGCGGATGGACGCCATAGTCCATCAGCCGCTTGGCGATATCGAGCGCGCGCACGTCGCTGCCGGGCACCACGCCCTCGACCACGAACTCGTGCATGCAGGGGCGGTCATAGGGCAGCGGGTAGAGCTCTTTGATGATGGCCTGGAGATAGTTGGCGTTGAGCACCGCCATCTCTGAGACCTGGCGCAGGCCCGCGGCGCCCAGGGTGCGGATGTAGGCCCAGGCCCGCACCAGCACGCCAAAGTGCCCGTAAAAGGCCTTGACGCGGCCGATGGTGCTCTCGGGCATGACCAGGCGGTAGGTGGCGCCGGCCATGTCCGCCTCCATGGCGGCGATGGGGCCGGGCAGGTAGGGCGCCAGCGCCTGGGTGACGACCACGGGGCCCGCGCCGGGGCCGCCGCCGCCGTGGGGCGTGGAAAAGGTCTTGTGCAGGTTCAGGTGCATGACATCGAACCCGAGGGCGGCCGGCTGGACCACGCCCATGATGGCGTTCAGATTGGCGCCGTCGCCATAGACCAGGCCGCCGGCCGCGTGCACCCGGCGGGTGACCTCGCAGACATGCTCATCGAACAGGCCCAGGGTGTTGGGATTGGTGAGCATGATGCCCGCCAGCTTTTCGTTGCAATGCTGGTCGAGGGCGTCGAGGTCGACGTTGCCGCGAGGGTCGGAGGGCAGCTCGACCACGCGATAGCCGGCCATGGCGGTGGAGGCGGGGTTGGTGCCGTGGGCCGAGTCGGGGATCAGCATGACGTCGCGATCCCCCTGCCCCTGCGCCTGATGGTAGGCCCGCATGATCAGCACGCCGGCGAGCTCGCCGTGGGCGCCCGCGGCGGGCTGTAGTGAGGCGGCGCCAAGGCCGGTGATCTCGGCCAGGTAGCACTGCAGCTCGTAGATGAGCTGAAGGCAGCCCTGCACCGACTCTTCGGGCTGATAGGGATGGACGGCGGCCAGGCCGGGCAGCGCAGCGGCGTCCTCGTTCACCTTGGGGTTGTACTTCATAGTGCAGGAGCCCAGCGGGTAGAACCCGATATCGATGGCGTGGTTGAGCTGCGAGAGCCGCACAAAGTGGCGGACCACGTCCAGCTCCGAGAGTTCGGGCAGGGGCAGCTCGTCGCGCAGCAGGTGCTCGGGCGGCAGCTCGGCGGCGGGCACGTCCAGTGGGGGCGGGGCCACGCCACGGCGGCCGGGCTCGGAGAGCTCGCGCAGGGTGGGTTCGGTCATGATGCCACCTCCTGCAGGGCCGCCACCAGAGCGTCGATCTGGCTGACGGGGTTCATCTCGGTGACGCAGAATAGCAGACGGCGCTCCCAGGCGGGCGTCAGGCGGCCCAGGTCATACCCGCCGATGATGCCGTGGTCATCCCAAAGGCGCTGATTGATGGCAGCGGCCGGTGCGGGGCATTGGACCACGAATTCCTGGAAGAACGGCCCCTGGCTGGCCAGGGCATAGCCCTCCAGCGCGTCGATCTGGGCGGCGGCATGGTGGGCGCGATGATAGACCAGATGCGAGAGCGCGCGGAGGCCATGCTGGCCCAGGGCCGCCAGGTAGACAGCCGCGGCCAGAGCGTTGAGCCCCTGGTTGCTGCAGATGTTGGACGATGCCTTTTCGCGGCGAATGTGTTGCTCGCGGGTAGAGAGGGTGAGCACATAGCCGCGCTGGCCGTCGGCGTCCACGGCCCGGCCGACCAGGCGTCCCGCCATGCGGCGGACATCGGCCTGGCGGCAGGCGAAAAAGCCCAGGGATGGCCCGCCATAGCTCAACGGCGAGCCGAGGCTGCCGCCATCGCCCACGGCGATATCGGCGCCCCACGCGCCGGGCGTGCGGAGCATCCCCAGGGAGATGGGGTCGCAGACCAGCACCAGCATGGCGCCGTGAGCCTGGACGCGCTCGGCCACGCCGGTCAGGTCGAGGATCTCGCCCGTAAAGGCGGGCGACTGGAGCACCAGGCAGGCGGTGCGCTCGTCCACCAGGTCGAGGAGGGCGTCGAGCTGGGCCTGGGGGCCGCCGTCGGGGTAGCGCTCGTCGCCGACGATCTCGAATTGGGCGCCCTGGAGGTAGGTGCGCACCACCTGGCGGTACTCGGGGTGGACGCCCGGCGCCAGCACCACCTTGGTGCGGCGGCCACGGGTGGCGCTGTGGGCCATGATGACGGCCTCGGCGGTGGAGGTGGCGCCGTCATAGTGGGAGGCGTTGCTGACCTCCATGCCCGTCAGCTCGCAGATCATGGACTGGTACTCGAAGATGGCCTGCAGCGTCCCCTGGCTGATCTCGGGCTGGTAGGGGGTGTAGGCGGTGAGGAACTCGCTGCGGCCGATCATGTGGCCGACCACGCTGGGCACAAAGCGGTGGTAGGCGCCCGCGCCCACAAAACAGGGGGCGTGGTGGAGATCGGCGTTGGCCTCGGCCATGGTGCGCAGCTCGGCCATCAGCTCGGCCTCGGTGAGCGGATCGGGCAGGTCGAGCTGGGGGTAGCGCACGTTTTCGGGGACGACGCTGAATAGGGACCCTACGTCGGGCACGCCGACACGGGCTAGCATCGCCTCACGCTCGTGGGCGGTGTGGGGCACATAGGTCATGTCGGCCCCCTACGCCAAGGTCTCGAGGTAGGCGGCGTAGGCGGCGGCATCCATGAGGCCCGCGGCGGCGTCCCCATCGGCCAGCTCCACCCGAATGAACCAGCCGTCGTCATAGGGGGACTCGTTCACCAGCTCGGGCGCGTCGATGAGCGCCTCGTTGACGGCCGTGACGGTGCCGCTGACGGGCGCCAGCACGTCGGAGGCGGCCTTGACGGACTCGACGATGGCGAAACTCTCGCCCTGGCGGACCCCATCGCCCACCTCGGGCAGCTCGACGTAGACCACGTCGGTGAGCTCGTGCTGGGCATAGTCG
>CAZUZB010000077.1:0-10353 GCA_964624695.1 uncultured Anaerolineales bacterium
AGCACTGGATCACCTCGGAAGGAGACGTCGACCGGTTCCTCTCGCTGCCGTACGAGCCGGTAGAGCCCCCTGGCGAGGCCTTTCGGGCCGCCGAGGAGACGCTGGGAGATCGGGGCTACACGCTGCCCTACCTCGATGGCCCCATTGGCTGGGTTCACGGCCTCTTGGGCTCGGAGCTCGTGGCGATCTGGAGCGTGGAAGCCCCCGAGCGGCTGCACCGCCTGCTGGAGGTCATGCAAGAGCGTTGCCTGGCCTACATACGCTCGTTCCTCTCGACCAGCCAGGCGGCTATCCTGGGGCTGCAGGGCCAAGAGTCGGTGACGCCCCCGCTGCTATCTCCGGCCCGCTTTGATGAGCTGGTCGTCCGCTACGAAGAGCCGCTTTTCCAGGAGGTTCACCGCCACGGGGCCCTGGCCTATGTCCATTGCCACGGCTATCTGAACGCGGTGCTCGGCCGTTTCGCGGATATGGGGGTGGACGTGCTGCACCCCATCGAGGCGCCTCCCATGGGCGACGTCACGCTGGCGGAGGCCAAACGGCGCGTGGGCGCGCGCATCTGCCTGGCTGGCAATATCCAGATCGGTGACGTGATGGCGCTAGAACGCCACGAGATCGTCGAGGCGGTGCAGCAGGCGCTTTGCGATGGTAAGCCCGGGGGAAGGTTCATCCTCACGCTGACCGCGACGCCTTTTGAGCGAGTGCTGTCGCCACGGACGCTGGAGAACCTCGAGGCCCTGGTCGATACGGCCCTGGAGCTCGGCGCTTGGTGATGGGCCGCTCCGGATAGCCGCTACTCTACCGCTTCCACCGTCGGCGTTGGCTGCAAGGGCGGCTCGGCGAATATATCCTCCGCCGTCAGGTAGAGCCCACGGCTGATCAGGTAGACCGCATCGTCGCCCTCTACCTGGGCGTACTGGGCGGTCTCTTGCGGGTTCTCGGCGCCCAGGGCCAGCCGCACCACGCCGCCATCGGCCAGCTCGGCCTCCAGCAGCACCCGGGGCGGATCCAGCCCCACCTCGGCCGGCGCGACCTCGCCCGGCTCCAGCCGTCGCCCTGGCTGCAAGTTCACCAACGTGCCCAAGAGCGACCCCATGGTCCAGGCGTCGGCGGGCCCCTGCACCGGCGCCACCACCTGCCACTCGCCGGCCTCGTCGCGGGCCAACACCACCCGGGCGCCATCGGCGCTGCGCGTGACCGTCAGCCGTCGCACGGTGCCCTCTTCCAGCGCTACTACAGCCGGCAGCGTGGTCGGGTACGGGGTCACGTTCATCACCCGTGGGCTGCCTTCGGGGCGCTCCACCAGCAGCACCAGAGCCACCAGGGCCAGCGCCACGGCCACCAACGCCAGGGTGGTCTTGCTGTTCATCCTAGCGCCGCCTCCACCAGACGCTGACGCCGACGGCCGCCACCAGCGCCGGCATCAGCACCGCGCTGAGCAGCAGCACCAGATTCATGGTCACGCCCGAGAGGGCCACGCTGCGATCCTCTGGCTCGGTGGCCCGCAGCGAGATCAACGACTCGTCCTCGGCCAGCCAGGCCACGCTGTTCAGAAAGAGGTCGGCATTGCTCACGCCCATCACCTGCGAGACCACGCTGTTCTCCACAAAGGTGGCATCGCCAAAAATGACCATCCGCCCGGCGCCCTCGCGGCCATAGGCGGGCTCTACCGCCACCGCCAGCGCCAACGCCCCCCGTAGCGGCTCTTTCTCGGCCGCCTGGCCCGTCCCCATGTAATCCCACTCGGCCTCGCCCTGGGGAGAGGTCATCGCCAGCTCGGTGACGTACCAATCCTCGGGCTGTTCCTCGGTCAGCACCACCGGCCGCGCGCCAGGATAGAGGCTGCTATACCCCATGGTGTCCTTGGTGATCTGATGATAGCCGTAGGTATCCACCAGCGGCGTGGCCGCGTCGCCATAGAAGGCCTTGGCGGAATCCAGCAGCAGCGCGTCGGGCAGGCTGATGCCGTACGCCTCCAGCGCCCCATCGAACGGGTCCGGCAGCCCCGGCTCTACCATCAGCAGCACGCCGCCGCCGCTTTCCAAAAAGCTCAGCAAGAGCGCGATCTCGGAAGGCTGGAAGGCTGTGCGCGGATCCACCACCGCCAGCACGTCCACCTCTGCGGGGATGGCATCCACCGTGGCCAGGTTGATGGTGGCCACGGCATAATTCTCCGCCTCCAGCCCCTGGCCCACAGCCGCATAGCCAGCGTCCTCGTAGCTGGTGGGGCTGCGCTCGCCGTGCCCGGTCACGAAATAGACCCCCCGCTGGCGATCTTGCGTCAGCTTGAGGATGGCGCTGGTCAGATCCTGCTCGCCCACGCCAAAGGCGTACTCGGCGCGATCGCCTTGTTGTAGCAGCACCACGCCGTCACGCCCGATGCCGGCCGCGATAGCCGCCTGTCGGTTCAGCTCCGGGTCGATCACCTCGGCACGGATCATGGTCGAGGAGAGCGCGGCGTACTCTTGCAGGATGTCCTCCGCCGCGACCCGGTTATAGTGCGTGGCGGTGTAAAAGGCCTGGATGGTCACGGGCTGGTCCAGCCCGCGCACGATCTGCTTGGTCTGTTCGGAGAGGCTGTACTCTTTGGCGGCGGTGGTATCCCAGCGCCAGTGATACCGCCCCCCGATATAGTTCACCACGCCCACGATCACCAGGAACGAGAGCGTCATCACCAGGGCGTTGCTGCCATAGCGCGCCCGCCGCCCCGCCAGCGCATGGGCCACCGGATCGGGCTCGGCCACCACCGCCACGGCCACCAGCACCACGCCCAACGCCAGGACCACCGACGACCAGAGATCCAGCCGGCCCTGCACCGCCCAGCCGCCCAGGGCCGCCAGGGCCAGCAGCACGCCGGCCAGCGCCAGGTAACCCGCCACCCGTCTCAGTTTGTTACGCATGCTAGGCCCACCTCTTGGATTCCAGCACGCGGGTCGTCATGAAAAGGAACACGGCCACCACGCTGATCAGATAGATCACGTTCTTGGTATCCACGATCCCGCGCAGCATATCCCAGGCATGGTCAAAGATCGGCAGATAGGCCAAGAACTCGCCCACGGCGCCGCCTACGATCTCAGCGGCCGCGCCCAGCAGCCATAGCATCAGCGTGATGCCCAAGCCCAGCAACGCCGCCACCAGTTGGCTCTCGGTCACCGACGAGGCGAACTCGCCCACGGCCAATAGGGCCGCGCCCAGCAGGAAATAGCCCAGGTAGCCGGTGAGCATGGGCCCCACGTCCGGGTTGCCGATGAGCAGCAGCACCACAGCGAAATAGCCCGCCAGCACCAGCATCAGCGCCAGCAGCGCCAGCGCCGCCAGGTATTTGCCCAGGACGATCTCCCAATCGCGCACGGGCGCCGTCAGGAGCAGCTCTAGCGTCCCCTGGCGCGATTCGTCCGCCAGCAGCCGCATGGTGATCACCTGCGTGATCAGCACGAAAAAGAGCAGCGCCACGCCATGATCGAACACATAGCGCAGCGTCGCCTCTCGGCTAAAGTAAAGGATCAAGGCAAACATGGCGCCGAACACGGCCAGAAAGACCGCCGCGCTCACATAAGCGATGGGCGAGACGAAATAGGCGTTCAGCTCGCGCTTGGCGATCTGCAGGATGGCGGCCCCCGATCCTTTTTTCATGCCACTGCCTCCTCCGGCGTCGCTGCGCCCTCAGGCGCCTCGTCGGTGGTGAGCTGCACGAACACGTCCTCCAGGCTGACCGAGACGCTCTGCAGCTCCAGCAGGCCCCAGCCGCCGCGCACCAGCGCCTCGGCCACGGCGGCGCGGCCGTCGATCTCGCCGTCCAACGTCACCACCAGGCGGTCAGCGGCCAGCGCCTCCACATCGGCTACGCCGGCCAGCCCACGCAGCGCATCCAGGGCGCCGTCGCCCGGCCGCGCCAACTGCACCCGCACCTTTTGCGGGCCTTGCAAGCCCGCCTGCAGGCGGTCGGGCGTATCCTCGGCCACGATGCGCCCCTTGTCGATGATCAGCACCCGCTGGCACAGCTCGGTGACCTCGGGCAGGATGTGCGTGCTCAGCAGCACCGTATGCTCGCCCGCCAGATCGCGGATCAGCTCGCGCACCCCGCGGATCTGTCGCGGATCCAGCCCGATGGTGGGCTCGTCCAACACCAGCAGCTCGGGCGAGTGCACCAGGGCCTGGGCCAGACCAACGCGCTGCCGGTACCCCTTGGAGAGGCGACCGATGATGCGATCCCGCACGTCGCCCAGGCTACAGGCCTCGATCACCCGCGCCACCGCGGCCGGGCGATCCTCCACGCCGCGTAGCGCCCCGCAGAAATCCAGGTACTCGCGCACGCGCATCTCGCGATAGAGGGGCACCGATTCGGGCAGATAGCCCACCCGCCGCCGCACCTCCAGCGAATGCTCCACCACGTCATCGCCGCCCACCACGGCCGTGCCCTCGGTCGGCGGGATATAGCCCGTCAGAATCCGCATGGTGGTGGTCTTGCCGGCGCCATTGGGCCCCAGGAACCCCACGATCTCGCCGCGCTTGACGTGGAACGACACGTCGCTCAGGGCACGTGTGCGCCCATACTCTTTTGAAAGCCCCTCAACGCGGATCATACGCGCATCCCCCTCCTGCCCTCACGCAGCCACGGCCCACCCGGATCCACCTGGGCACTGCCAAGCATCTTACGGCCTGCTTGTGGAGACTTTGTGAGCATCCGCTGAGCATTCCGTCGCCAAAGCGCCGCCAGCGGCGCCCTGGCACGCCGGAGCCCGGCCCGCCTTGGCCAGAGAGGGCGACGGTTGGCCGTTGCCAGCCTGGACGAACCCCAGCACCCACAGGCCGATCACCAAAAAGACCAGCCCCGCCACCACAAAGCTGGCGCCCATGGTCCAGGCGCCGGCCACCGCCGCGCCCACCAGCGGCCCCACGGCTCGCCCGCCAGCCTCCAGGCTGCTGGCCACGCCGAATACCGAGCCGCGCCGCTCGGGCGGGGTCATCCGCGCCAGCAAGGCGTTGCCCGCGGGCATCACGCCGCCCATAAAGGCACCCTGGAGCGCCCGCACCAGCAGCAACGTGTACGGGCTGGTGACCATGGCTTGCGGGAAGAAAAGGACCGCCGAGCCCATCAAGCAGATGATCAGCACCTTGCGCTGGCCCACGCGATCGCCGACCCTGCCCAGCACAAAAGCCGCCATGGACGACGTCACCGACACCGACGCCGTCACAGCGCCTGCCACGGTAGCGATATTGGGCGCCTCGGGCGCCAGCGACTGCACATACAGCGATAGAATGGGCGAGACCACCGCCGCGCCAAAGCTGACGCTGGCCAAGGCCGCCAGCAGCGCCAACGAGCTCCCCCGCAGCACTTGGCGCATGCCCGCAAACATCGGCCGCAGGCTGATCGCTCGCGCTCGCGGCTCGGGCTGATGTGACTCGCGCACCAGCAGCAGGATTCCCGCCACCGAGATGACCATCAGCACCGAGGAGACCCAGAACACGGTCCGTGAGCCGTACTTGTCTGACACCAGGCCGCCCACCAGCGGCCCCACAGCGTTGCCCACGAACTGGGCCGTCTGCATCATCCCCAGGGCAAAGCCCATGTTGTCGTCGGGCGTCTCGGCCGCCACCAGGGTCAGCGCCGCCGGCACGGTGCCACAGAACACCCCCTGCAACACGCGCAGCAGCAGCAATACCCCTGGCGTCTGCGCCAGCCCCATGGCGAACGCCAGCACCGCGCCGGCCACCGTGGCCCGCACGAGCATCGCCACGCGGCCCACCCGGTCCGCCAGGGCGCCCCAGATCGGCTGGAACACCATCATGCTAAAGGCGGCGCCGCTGCTGAAGGCGGCCGACCAGGCGACCGCGGCCTCATAGCCGTCGACGCCCAGCTCTTGGACGAAAAAGGGGATAAAAGGGAGATACGAGGAGAATCCGATCAGCGTCAGCAACTGCGCTGCGCACAGGGCCACCAGATTGCGAACCCACAGCTTGCGCACGTGCCTCCTCACGCTGTCACCCGTCGCTCACGCATTCCGTGAACATAGCCCCGGCGCCAAACGTTGTCAAACGAGCCCATGCGCTGCCGAATACCTTCTCTCATTCTGGCGTATACTTACTGGCAGTTGAACCATGACCCATACCCGAGGTGACCCATGGCCCAAGATCGCATCCTGCCCGATCTGATCGACCGCCCCACGGCCGGCATGCGCGCCGTGGTGGCCCGGCCCAAGAGCTGGTGGATCGCCGCTGCCATCATCATCGCGGCGCTGGTCGCCTACTCTTTGGTGACGGGCCCCTATCAGCAAGCAGCCCAGGCCGAGGCCCAAGCCGCCTTGATGGAGCGGCTAGCGGCCCAGGCGACCCCCGAGCAAGCCGAGGCCATGCGCGCCTCTGCCGAGGCAGCCACGGCCGCGCGCCCCGCCGTCACCACGCTGCTGGCGACGGTGGTCACAGCGGCCATCGGTTGGCTCCTGTGGGCGGGCGGCGCCCACTTGGGCAGCCTGTTCTTTGGCGGGCGCGGCCAGTTCGCCCACACGTGGGCCGTCACCGTCTGGAGCCAGCTTCCACGCGCCCTGGGCTATCTGGTCACGGCGATCTATACCTGGCTCAGCGACGCCGCCCCTGCCCACGAGGGCCTGGGCTTTCTGGTGGGCACGGGCAATCTGCTGACGGACGCGGCCAACCCGGCCTATCTGGCCCTCTCGAGCATCACGCCCTTTGCCCTATGGAGCCTGATCCTGCTGATCATCGGCGTGCGCGCGGCCACGGGCCTGGGCCGCACCGGCGCCACCATCCTGATCCTCTTGCTGTGGGCCATCGGCCTCACGCTGACCCTGATCCCATCGCTGCTCATGGGCGGCCTCACCGCATCGCTGATGGGCTGAGCGCCACCGCACGCCAAGGAATGGAGACTCTGAACATGAAGCGTATTGTGACCATCGTCCTGGTGCTGGCCGTCGTCGGGGGCGCCACCTGGTTCCTCTATAACCGTGCCAACGCCGAGCCCCGCGAGATCACCACCGCCGAGGGCTATACCACCCAGCCCGCCATCATCGCCTCGCTCGATGCGGGGGTCACCGTCACGGGCAATGTGGTGGCGGAACGCACCCAGACGGTGGCCTTTGCCACCAGCGGCACCGTCACGGCGGTGTACGTCGAGCAGGGCGACCGCGTGACCAAGGGCCAGCTCCTGGCCGAGCTGGATACCACCGATCTGGAGCTGGCCGTGGTCCAGGCCCAGGCCGCCCTGGCCATTCAGGAGGCCAACCTGGCCCGCACCCTCGCCCCCGCCACCGAGGAGGATATCGCCGCCGCCGAGGCCGCCGTCGCTTCGGCCGAGGCGCAGTTGGCGGATCTCCTAAAGGGCCCCAGCGCCCGCGACATCGAGGCCGCCCGCATCTCTGTGGAGCAGGCCAAGGCCAGCCTCTGGGGCGCCCAGGGCAGCCGCGACGCCACCGTGGGCAACCCGATGTCCGGCGGCGGCGCCAAGGCCCAAGCCGAGGCCGCCGTCTCGCAGGCCGAGTGGGCCGTCAAGCAGGCCGAGCTGAACCAGGAGCGCCTGTGGGAAAAGCCCTCCGCCTCTGCCGTGGCCGCCGCCGAGGCCCAGATCGCCAACACCAAGGCCAGCCTGGCCCGCCTGCTGAACGGCGCCTCTGCCGAAGAGATCGCCGTCAGCGAGGCCCAGGTCGAGCAGGCTCGCATCAGCGTTCAGACGTCCCGCCGCCGCCTGGACGACGCCATCCTGACCGCGCCCGCCGATGGCGCTTTGGCGGCCTGGAACCTGCGCCCGGGCGACCTGGTCTCGCCGGGCACACCCATCGGCACCCTGCTGGACGATAGCGCCTACTATGTGGAAGTCGCCATCGACGAGACCGAGATCGCCCAGATCGAGGTCGGCCAGGAGGCCACCATCACCCTAGACGCCTTTCCCAGCGAGGAGCTGCCCGGCCGCGTGGAGAGCATCGGGCTGGTGGGCAACTCGGTGCAGGGCCTGGTGAACTATACCGTGCGCATCGCCTTTGAGCACGAGGGGCTGGCCGTGCGCTCGCTGATGACGGGCGTGATCAGCGTCATCACCGAGCAGCGCGAGGACGTGCTGGTGGTGCCCAACCGCGCCCTACGCCGCGACGCCCAGGGCATTTATGTCGAGCAGCTTCGCGGCGGCATGCCCGTGCGCGTAGACGTTACCACAGGCATCGCCAACGACACCTACACCGAGATTCTCTCTGGCCTCAGCGAGGGCGACCAGGTCATCGTGGCGCGGCCGCGCGGCTCGCTGCTGGATAGCTTTGCGGTGATGCCATGAGCGACGGCAGGCCTCTGATCGAGCTGCGTGACATCTGCAAAGTCTACCAGATGGGCGTGATGGAGGTCCGCGCCGTCTGCGACGTCTCACTGGAGATCGCCCAGGGCGAGCTGACCGCCATCATGGGGCCTTCTGGCTCGGGCAAGTCCACCTTGATGAACATCCTGGGCTGCCTGGACCGCCCCACCTCGGGCGAGTATCTGCTGGCGGGCCAGCCCATCGCCAAGCTGGATGACGACGCCCTGGCGACCATCCGCAACCGGACCATCGGCTTTGTCTTTCAAAGCTATAACCTGTTGCCGCGCACCACCGCCCTGGAGAACGTCGAGGTGCCGCTGATCTATGCGGGCGCGCGCAACCGCCGCCAACTGGCCATGGAGGCGCTGGAGAGCGTGGGCCTGGCGGACCGGGCCCACCACAAGCCCAACGAGCTCTCGGGCGGCCAGCAGCAGCGGGTGGCCATCGCCCGCGCTCTGGTCAACCAGCCGTCGCTGATCTTGGCCGACGAGCCCACAGGCAACCTGGATACCCGCACCGGCCTGGAGATCATCGGCATCTTTCAGCAACTGAACCTGGAACGAGGCATCACCGTGCTCTATGTGACCCATGACCAGGAGACCGCCGACTATACGCGGCGCGTCATCCGCCTGCGGGACGGCCTGATCGAGATCGACGAGCCCGTGCTCAACCAGCAGTTCGCTTTCAACGTGCCCGTGGAGCTGTTGCCGCCGGGCGCGACCATCACCGAACCGTACGCGCCAGGGGAGCCAGCGACGGCCGCGGCCAGCGCGGATGAGGCCGAGCCCCCCACAGGAGGCACGCCGGCATGAGCGTCCTCGAAAGCATCCGCATGTCGCTGCGCAGCCTGGCTGCCAACAAGATGCGCTCCGCCCTGACCATGCTGGGCATTATCATCGGCACGGGGGCGGTGATCGCGCTGCTCTCGGTGGGCCAAGGCGCCCAGGCCGAGATCACCAACCAGATCCAGTCCATCGGCTCCAACCTGATCTTTGTGTTTGCGGGGGAGCTCGATCAGACCAGCTCCGCGAGCGCCACCACCCGCTACCAGCCGCTGACCTATCAGGACGCGTTGGCCATCGCCGATCCCTCCATGGCGCCCAGCGTGGCCGCCGTAGCCCCCACCATCCAGCGCAGCGGCACCGTGCTCTTTGGCGGGGACACCATGAACACCACCGTCATCGGCACCACGCCCGAGTTCGCCTACGTCCGCAGCTTTCCGACCATCTATGGCGGCTATTTCACCCAGGGCGAGGACGCCGCCTATGCCCGCGTGGTGGTGCTGGGGTATCTGGTGGCCGAGAACCTGTTCGGCGACCCGTCTCTGGCCATCGACCAGACCGTGCGCCTGAACGGCGTGCCCTTTCGCGTGGTGGGCGTGCTGGAATCCAAGGGCGGCCAGGCGGGCTTTGGCGGCTCGCAGGACAACCAGGTCATCGTGCCCATCTCGACGGCCTACCGCCGCCTATTTAGCGGGCGCTTTTCCTCGCAGTACGGCGAGACCGTCGACCTGATCAATGTCTCTGCCGTGGACGAATCGAGCATCGACGCCGCCATCGCCGAGATCACCTGGATCCTGCGGGAGCGGCACAATATCCAGTTCGACGAGGACGATTTCACCGTCACCTCGCAAGAGGACATCCTGGGCGTTTTCAACCAGATCACCAGCATCCTGACGATCTTTTTGGGGGCCATCGCGGGCATCTCGCTGCTGGTGGGCGGCATCGGCATCATGAACATCATGCTGGTCTCGGTGACCGAGCGCACCCGCGAGATCGGCATCCGCAAGGCGGTGGGCGCCAAGCGCCGCGACATCCTGTGGCAGTTCCTGATCGAGGCCGTGATCCTGTCCATCGTGGGGGGGCTGATCGGCATCGGCTTTGGCACGGCCATCGCCGCCGGCGTCAACACGCTGGACGCCTTTACCACCGTGGTCTCCACCGAGGCCGTGGCCCTGTCGGTGGGGTTCTCGCTGGCGGTGGGGCTGTTCTTTGGCATCTACCCCGCCAACCGGGCCTCGAACCTGGACCCGATCCAGGCGTTGCGGTACGAGTAGGCGCACA
>CAZUZB010000078.1:0-10275 GCA_964624695.1 uncultured Anaerolineales bacterium
TGCGGCGCGCCGCGCAGAGCCTCCCAGTAGCTATCCCAGGCGCGCAGCACGTCCGCGCTCACGGGCAGGTCGGCCACGGGGCGGCCCTCGCCCTCCCAGCCAAAGCTGACACGGCCCACCTCGCCGTCGCTCTGCTGGTAGTAGGCGTGGTTGATCTCTTGCAGGTCGTGGTCCTCGCTCGCCAGCCAAAAGAGCGGCACCACGCGCACCCCCAACCGCTCCTGCCACGACGCCGCCAAGCGAATGGCCGTGGCGATCTTGTAGGCGGTATAGGCGGGGCCGCCCAGGAATCCCACCTGCTGCCCCGTGATGATGCAGTAGACCTTGTCATCGGCCAGGGCGGTAGCGGCTCGACGCGCAGCGTCGGGAGCATCGATGCCCTCCAGGTAGCGCCTCAGCGCCTCCGCCACGGCCGCCCGCGGGTAGGCGCCGCCCGCCCGCGCGGCCAACGCTCCCTCGGCGTCGTCGGGGGCCAACGGGTAGAACGACCGCGCCGCGCCCGCCCCCCCCACATAGTCCGCCTGCAGAGCGTTGCCGCCCACGGGCAGCAGCTCGCGCCAGCTCAGCGTCTCGATCACGCCGCGCCTCCCCTCTCGGCCCGCAGCACCAGTCGCGGGCTCTCTGGCGTGTACGCATCGCCCGCCAACGAGCCATAGCGGCGCACATCATCGAATCCCGCCCCGCAAAGCAGCGCCAGCATCTCTTCGGGCGTATACAGCCGCACCGACTCGAAAAAGCGCCGCAGGCTCCCGTCGGGGTAGCGCACCAGGCATTCCTTGGTAACGCGCTTGCCGTCGGGCGTGAGGCAGCGCTGGTTGGTGATCTCGCGGTCGCCGCGCTGGCAGGTATCGCAGGCCACCAAGTTGGCCAGCACCCAGGGGCGATTCATCACGTCCATCAGCAGCACGCCGCCCGGCTTGAGCGCGCGGTGGGCCCCCTCCAGCACGGCCAGGTCCTCCTCCTCGCGCTCGAAATAGCCGAACGAGGTAAACAGCGAAAAGACGGCGTCGAACACGCCGTCAAAGGGGATCTGCCGCATGTCGGCTCGCACCAGGTCGACGCAACAGCGCGCATCGTCGTCCAGGTCGTCACAGGCGGCCGTCAGCAGGTCGGCGGAAAGATCCAGG
The DNA here is from genome assembly GCA_964624695.1 of uncultured Anaerolineales bacterium. Lineage (GTDB taxonomy): Bacteria > Chloroflexota > Anaerolineae > UBA1429 > UBA1429 > DAIRUQ01. Next base: position 1,128 of record CAZUZB010000078.1, read on the forward strand.
CCCACCAGGCCGTCGAACCCCTCGGCGCACAAGGCCCGCAGATGCCGCCCCGCCCCACAGGCCAGGTCCAGGATCCGCGCCCCAGGCCCCAGCCCCGCCAACGCCACGGCCGCGCGGATGTCGCGCTGCGCCTCGGCGTCGTCGCGATGGGCATACAGCGCCAGATACTCGGCGCCAAAACTCTCCTGATACCACGGCTGCATGGGTTCTCAACCTCCAAGCTATAGAATAGCGGGTATAGGATAGTCATGATGGCATCGCGATGCAAGCGACGCTCTGGCAAGGGGAGTGCGCGGCGCGATGCGATGCCGAGGCTAGGTGGGGTCGGACGGGGAGGCGCCGCCTCGGCGCGCCTGTAGCTTGGCCTTGGCGCGCTTGGCGCGAAAGAACTCTTCGCGCTCCCGCTCCTCCAGCGCCTGCTCGATGCGCGTCACGGCCTCGGCATAGGTGGGGATGTACAGATGCTCCAGGGCGTTGAGCCGTCGCTGGGTGCGGCGCAGCTCCAGCGCCAGGCGCCACACCGTGGTGACCTTTTCGGCCAGGCGGCCGATCAGCTCCAACACGGCGTCCCAATCGAGCTGGGCCTGGTCCAGCACCACGCTGGTGGTGCCCGAGCCATAGGTCAGGTCGGCTTTGAGCACGTCATAGCGCACCATCGGCACCACCACGCCCATGACGCTGCGCGGCGTGATCTCCACATCGACGCTGCGCTGGCCCGAGAGCGCCAGGCGGCGCACCCGCTCGGTGCCCATGACGGCGCGGGCCACGTCCAGCCGCTGGTACGCCTCGCCAAAGCGTTCGCTCGCCTCGTGGCGGACCGCCTCGGCCTCTTCCACCATGGCCAGGATCTCGCCGATGAGCACCTCGCGTTTGCGATCCAGCAGCTCGAATCCGCGCCGCGCCACCGCCAGCCGCTGGCGCGCGGTCAGCAGCCCCGCCCGCGTGTTGGGGATGGAACGGCCCGCGCTGCTCATCGCAGGTCCTCCACCAGGCCGTCGTCGCTCAGGTACCGCTGGGCCAGCTCGTCCTCGCTGACCCGCGCCAGCTCGTCCTCGGGCAGCAGGCTCAGCACCCGCCAGGCCAGGTCCAGGCTCTCGTCTAGCGAACGGGATTCGTCGGCCCCCTGCCGCAGGAACCGCTCCTCGTAGGCCTGTCCGAACTCCAAATAGCGCTGGTCGCGGGTCGAAAGCGCGTCGGCGCCGATGACCGAGGCCAACGACCTGACCTCTTGCAGGCGGCTGTAGGCCGCATAGAGCTGATTGGCCACGGCGGGGTGGTCGGCGCGGGTGCGCCCCTCGCCGATGCTGTCCTTCATCAGGCGGGACAGCGATGGCAGGATGTTCAGCGGCGGATAGACGCCGCGCGCGTGCAGGTCGCGGCTGAGCACCAGTTGCCCCTCGGTGATATAGCCCGTCAGGTCGGGCATGGGGTGGCTGATGTCGTCGTTGGGCATGGCCAGGATCGGCAGTTGGGTGATCGAGCCAGGCCGCCCCCGCAGCATCCCCGTGCGCTCATACAGGCTGGCCAGGTCGCTGTACAGGTAGCCAGGGTAGCCCTTGCGGCTGGGCACCTCGTCGCGCGTGCTGGAGAGCTCGCGCAGCGCCTCGCCATAGTTGGTCATGTCGGTCATGATCACCAGCACGTGCATGCCATGCTCGAACGCCAGGTGCTCGGCCAGGCTCAAGGCCGCCCGTGGCGCCACGATCCGCTCCATGGGCGGATCGTCGGCCAGGTTCAGGAACACGGCCGTGTCGGCCATGGCGCCGCTCTCGCGGAACCGCTGCGTGAAAAAGGCCGCATCGTCGTGCTTGACGCCCATGGCCACGAACACGACGGCAAACTCCTGGTCGGTCTCTAGCAGATGCGCCTGTCGGGCGATCTGGGCCGCCAGCTCGTTGTGCGGTAGGCCCGACCCCGTAAAGATGGGCAGCTTTTGCCCACGTACCAGCGTGTTGGTTACGTCGATGGCCGACACGCCCGTGACGATCAGATCCCGCGGATAGACGCGACGGACAGGGTTCATCGGCGTGCCGTTGGCGTCCACCATGGCCTCGGGGAGGGGCGCAGGCAGCCCGTCGAGGGGCCGCGCCAGTCCGTCAAAGGTGCGGCCCAGCATCCGCATGGAGACGGGCACCCGCAGCCCGTGCCCAGCGAACCGCACCCGGGCCGTACCCACCGAGATGCCCGCCGTGCCGTCCCACACCTCGATGACGGTGGCGCCCTCGCTGGCCTCGAGCACCCGCCCGCGGCGCACGCTACCGTCGGGCAGCAGCACCTCGGCCGCCTCGCCATAGCCCACGCCCGTCACGCCCTGCAGAACGACGATGGGACCGCGCACGGCCGCCAGCCCCTCGAATACGCGGGTGGCGAGCGGAGGGCGCCCCGACCCTTGCACTGGGCTCATTCCTGATACTCCTTGAGCAGGGCGTCCATCTCGGCGTCCAGTTGCGCCCGCAGCTCGTCCAGCGCGGAGAGGTCGTCGTTGGGCACCGTGGCGCCAGCCCGCAAGAGCCGCGGCCAAACCGCGATCTCGTCCTCCAGGCGGCCCACGGGCGCGCCCACGGCCAGCACCTCTCGTCCCCGCCCCATTGCGTGAAGGATCAGCTCGAGCAACGCCATCTGCTTGGCGGGCGTCGTGAACGCGTCCACAGGGTCGATGGCGTTCTGTTGCAGGAACCCCTCCCGCAAGAGCCGCGCCACCCACAGCAGCCAACGCTGGTCGTCGGGCAGCGCATCGGGGCCCACCAGCCGCACGATCTCTTGCAGCTCGGCCTCGCGATGCAGCACCGCGGCCATCTGGCGGCGGCGCTCGGCCCACTGCGGCGATACCTTCTCATGCCACCAGGCGGCCACGGTCTCGGCATAGCCGCTGTAGCTATCGGCCCAGTTGACGGCGGGAAAGTGCCGCGCCGCCGCCAGGGTCTTGTCCAGCGCCCAGAAAGTACGCACAAACCGACGGGTATGCTGGGTCACGGGCTCGGAGAGGTCGCCGCCAGGCGGCGACACCGCCCCCACCACGGTGACCGACCCCTCGCGCCCCTCCAGGGTGCGCACCAGCCCCGCCCGCTCATAGAACGACGCCAACCGCGACGGGAGATAAGCGGGGAACCCCTCCTCGGCGGGCATCTCTTCCAGGCGGCCCGAGACCTCGCGCAACGCCTCGGCCCAGCGCGAGGTGGAATCGGCCATCAGCGCCACGTGATAGCCCATATCGCGGTAATACTCGGCCAGCGTGATCCCCGTATAGATGCTGGCCTCGCGGGCGGCCACAGGCATGTTGGAGGTGTTGGCGATGAGAATGGTCCGCTCCATCAACGAGTAGCCCGTCCGGGGATCCACCAGCCGCGGGAACTGGTCCAGCACGTCGGTCATCTCGTTGCCGCGCTCGCCGCACCCCACAAAGATGACCACCTGGGCGTCGGACCATTTGGCCAGGCCCTGCTGGAGCACCGTCTTGCCCGCGCCAAAGCCGCCCGGGATGGCCGCCGTGCCGCCCTTGGCCATGGGGAACAGCGCGTCGATGACCCGCTGCCCCGTCACCAGCGGCTCGTGGGGGACCAGCCGCTCGGCCACGGGACGCCGCACCCGCACCGGCCAACGCTGCATCATGGTCAGCTCGCGCTCGCCCGCGCTGGTGCGCACCCGCGCAATGGGCGCATCCACCGGGTACGCGCCCTCGGGCGCCAGCCAGGTCAGCTCGCCCGCCACGTCCGGCGGCGCCATCACCCGATGCTCTACCAGTGGCGTCTCGGGCACGGTACCCAGCGTCATGCCACCGTGCACCTGCTCGCCCACGGCCGCCGATGGGGCCCAGGCCCAGGTGCGTTCTCGGCTGAGGGCGGGGGCGTGCACCCCTCGCGGAATGAAATCGCCCGCCAGCTCGGCCAGGGCGACCAGAGGTCGTTCGATGCCGTCCATGATGCCGCCGATCAGGCCGGGGCCCAGCTCGATGCCCAAGGGCATGCCGGCGGCGTACAGAGCATCGCCCGGCGTCAGGCCATCGGTCTCCTCGTACACCTGGATGGTGGCACGGTCGCCCTCCAGCGCGATGACCTCCCCCACCAGCCCGTACGGGCCGACGGCGACCTGCTCCATCATCTGGAGCGGACCGGTCACCCGCGCGCGCACCACCGGGCCATTGACGAACGTGACCGTGCCAGCCTGCTGCACCTAGCCCTCCCCCCCGTCGGGCGCTTGCGCCAGGATGCCCATCACCGGCTCTCGCAACGCCTCGCGCGCCATGGCCAGCCGCTGCTCGTACGAGTTGTCCACCAGCACATGGCCTCCGACAGCGCGCATCACCACGCCGCCCATGATGGGCGCCGCCTTGAGGGCCAGCGACAGGCGCACGCCGGGCAGCCGCTCCTGCCAGGACGCCTCCCAGGCCGCCAGCACCTCTTGCGTTAGCAGCGCAGCATCACGTTCGTTGAGCTCCAAGGCCAGGTCGCCGCCGCCCAGTTGCATGGCGGCCTCCCACACCAGCTCGCGCAGGCGCGCCAAACGTTGCGGGGGCGGGCTGGCCGCGTCCAGAGCGGCAAGTCGCTCCTCGGCCGCCCGCCAGACGCGGTCGACGACCTCGGCCTGGGCGCGCAACAGCGCCTCGCGGACCTCGAGCTGGGCGCGGGCCACCAGCCGACGGCGCAACGTCTGCACCCGCTCCCTGGCCTGGGCCTCGGCCCCGCCATGCAGCGTCTCGGCCTGCTCGGCGGCTTGCGCCACCAGCTCGGCCGCCTCATGCTCCGCATCGGCGGTCCACCCCATGGCCTGCTTGCGCGCCTGCCGCGCGATGTGGCTCTCCAGCCCGCTGCCAATCACCGTGACCATCAGCCACGCTCCAGATGCACGCCCACCGCCCGCTGCACAAACTCGCGCAGGGGCGGATAGCTGGTCCCCGTGTGCTCGCCAGGAATCTCGACCAGGAGCGGCTGCAGGCTGTTCACCTTGAGGGCGTCCACGCGCTCTCTCGCCCACGCGGCCACGTCGGCGGAGATGAGCACCAGCGCCAGCTCGGGATCCGCCATGCGACGATCGAGCTCCGCGTGGACCTCGGCGGCGCTGCGCACCGTCACGCCCTCCAGCCCCGCCAGCCCGAACCCCAGCACACAGTTTTCGCTGCCGATCACAAAGGCCTTCACCCGCGCCTCCTGGCCGCTAGGACGTCAGAATCAGGAACGACACGATCAGGCCATAGATGGCGATACCCTCGGCCAACCCCACAAAGATCAGGGTGCGGCCCAGCAGCTCGGGCTTTTCGGTGATGCCGCCGATGGCCGCCGCCCCCGCAATGCCCACGGCGATGCCCGCCCCGATGCAGGCCAACCCCGTGGCCAGGGCCGCTCCCAGGGCGGCGTTGCTCAGGCCGCCGGCTCCGCCCACCTCTTGGGCCAGCGCCGGCCGGGCGAATACCATTAGCCCCATGGCCAGACACACCAACACGGCCAGGGCGTTGGTCCCCAACGCGCCCCCCACCGCCACGCGAATCCCCGCCCGCGGGCTGGGCGAACGTCGCGCCCACAGCATCGCGGCCGTCACCCCTCCGACCAACACAGCCACCACCGCCCACATCGCCTGCATTCGTCCTCCCCTCTCCCTCAGAGTCCCTCGGGCCCGCACTCGATCGGCGGCAAGGTCAGCGGCTTGAAAGGCACGCCCGCTCCCTTGAAGAACTTGCCGAACAGCTCATAGTATTCCAACCGCAGCGTCTGGATGGCCACGATCAACCCCTCGAACCCGATGATGGCGATATTGCCCAGCACCAGGACAATGATCCGCAACACGCCGCCGGCCGGGCTGCCCGCCAGCATGTCGGCCAGGATGAACACCACCATGCTCAGCCCGGCATGGGCCACCGCAAAGGCCCCTAGCCGCACATACGACAGCGTGTTGCTCAGGTAGCTCACCACCGCCTCGAACACCTCGAAAAACGCCTGCACCAGGTATTCGCCCAGCGGCGCCGTCAGTAGCGGCTTTCGTCCTAGCATCCAGCGCGTCAGTGGCTCGGCCGCCAGCAGGCAGCCCGCCAGAACGACGGCCACGCCCGCCAACCACCAGGGCATCCCGAACCCCAGGGCCGGCAGCAGCACCAGGCCGGCCAACGACCAGTACAGCAGCAACCCGGCCACGCCGTTCTTGTCGAACAGCGTCTCCAACAGCGCCTTTTGGCGGGCAGCCGTGACCAGATGCGCCGCAAAGCCCACATTGAGCACCACCACGCCAAAGCCCACCGAGGCCAGCAGCAGGCGCGGGATGTCGTCCAGCGGGCGCAGCCAGAGCGCGGGTATCAGATCCTCGATGCCGAACACCGAGCCGTACAACGCGCCAAACACGGCCGAGCTCAGCCCGCAGACCAAGAACAGCACCCCCGTCCCCGCCAGCCGCTCCAGGGCGGGCACCACCCGTGCCACCATCAGTGCGCCCAACAGGGCCAAAGCCAGCCCCGAGCCCAGATCGCCAAACATGGCGCCAAACATCAAGGCAAACGTGACCCCCACCAGCGGCGTGGGATCGATCTCGTCATAGCCAGGCACGCCATAGGTAGAGACCAGCGCCTCCATCGGACGGAACAACGGCCCGTTGCGCAGCAACGTCGGCACAGTACGTTGGCCCGGGCCCTCTGGGGCGCTTTCCTCAAAGGTCACCCGCCCCCCCGCCACGGCCTCCACCGCCTCGCGCAGGCGGGCGACCTCGTCGGTGGGCACGTACCCCGCGATCAGATAGACCTGGTCGCGATAGCCAAAGTGGGCCATCGCCTCGGCCATGGCGTGGTCTCCCTGCGCCCGCACCAGCATCTCGCGCAGCTCGCCCGCCACGTCCTCGGCCAGGCGCCGCAGGGCCGCCTCGGTCTCTTCCAGCTCCTGGCTCTCCAGGACGATGCGCTCCTCCACCTGCGCGCGCACGTCGTGGGCCGTCCCGCTGTACTCTTCAGGGAGGGCCAACGGATCCAGGAAAGCGCTTTCCAGGGCCCGCTCGAGAATCGGCGCGTGCTCTTGGGCGCAAAAGGCAAACACCAGCACCCGATCGCCCTGCCGATACAGCGGGATGATGCTATAGGGGATGCGGAACAGGCTGGCCTCCAGCCGCGCCAGGTTCTCCTGCGGCAGGGTGCCCGCCACCATGTGCACATGCTCCAACGTCCGCAGGTCCGCCAGGCTGATGGACAGCGGCTCCAGAATCGTCAACGAGCGCGAGATCAGCCCCCAGCGCTCGATCTCGCGGCGCAGGTGAGCCGCTTTTTCGCCGAGCTGGTTCACCTGCGCCTGGATGGCGTCCAGCCGCTCGGCGATACGGGTCACATCGCCCCGTGGATCCAGCCGCCCCTCGCAGACCGCGTTCTCCTCCGAGATCCCCAGCCGCCCCATGAGCTGCAGGATGCGGCCCTCGTAAGCCGTGTAGGTGCCGATGCGGCCCGACCAGGCGGTGCCCGTGTCCTCGGCCCACTTGCCCAGGGCATTGGCGTCCATCAGGTGCATGACGCCCAGGCCGGCCACCGTCTGGGCCACCTGCTCGACGTCGTCCTGATAGCAAAAGATATCCACCTCGGACATCTCGGCCGGTATGAACATCCCCTACTCCTCGCCCCGCACCAACACCTGGCGAATGCGCTCGGGCGACCAACCGATCGCCTTGCCCTCGAGGGCTCGCACCACATCGCGGCACTCGAGCTCATCCAGGATCACATACCCCAGCAATGCACCCATCCCAAAGGGGAACCCGCGCACCGCCTTGACGGCCAGCCCCCGCCAGTAGCGCTCCAGGATCTTTTCCAAAAGCGGCAGCATCTGCCCCTCGGGCAGCCCCTCCAGCGGCGAGACGTCCACCCGCCACGTCCCCCAGATGCGCTCCACGATCTCGCGGGGAGCCGCGCCCAGGGCGATATCGCGCACCAGGTCGGCATCGGTGTGCCAGGTGTGCCACAAGGTATAGTTGACGATCTCTTCAGGGGAGAGGCCATAGTAGATGCGATAGCGGTAGGCCCACAGGATATTCAGCATGTCGATATAGGTGCCCAGCAACGACTGCGCCGGGGCGCGATCGGCCGTGCTCAGGCGCTGCACCGTCTGGGCCACGTCGCGATAGTAGCGCACGTCCAGCGCCACCTCGATGGCGAACAGCGTGTCATCCCGCAGATAAGCGGGGATGACGTTGCGCAGTGGGTTGATATAGTGGGTGCCCTGGGTGCGCTCGATCAGGCCCAAGACGCTGCTCTCGTGCAACAGGAGATCCCACGGCAGGCTGGGATGCTGCTCTAGCGGGATCAGCAGGTCGCCCACGGCCTGGTGATCGAGGCCGTGGTGCACACCGCGAAAGACGGTCTTGAGGTTCTCCAGCTCCCAGTGCTGCCACCAGACGCGAAACACCGTCCGCGCCTGGCCCGCCAGCAGAGCCCCCGCCCGCCAGCAGTTCCGCGCCGAGGCCGCCCAGAGCTGGCGCTCCACGCGGCGTAGCGTCGCGCCGGCCTCTCCCGCCAGCGATCCCAACGCCTCGCCGTATCCCGTGGTCGCCAGCAGCTCCAGCGCGCCGCGGAACCCCTCCGCCCGCAAGAGCTCGTCCCACTGCTCCTCGCTCAGCAGCCGCGCATAGAGCCCGCGCACGCGCGCATTGGCACCAGCCATGCGCGCTGCCGCCATCGGGGAGGGAAGGTACGCCCCAACCATGGCCGCTACGCTCGCCCTTTCTCCGAACCCGAAGGCGCGACCGCCTCCACCAGGAAGCGAACGGCGTCTGGCACGTTCTCCTCGGCCTGCTGGCGCCAGGCGTCCACCCGCTCGGCGCCGCGCGCGCGGATCTCTTCCGCCTCGCTCTCGGCCTCGGCCGTGCCCCGCTCGAGGATGCCCATGGCGCGAGCCTGGGCCTCCTGCTCCGCCGCCTCCTGGAGCTCGGCCGCCCGCTGGCTGGCCGATGCCACGATGCGACGGGCCTCCTCACGGGCCTGCGCCAACGTCTCGCGCGCCTCCCGCTCGATGGCCAGGATGGCGCGCACGGCCTCCTCGGCCTGCTCCTCGGGCCGCTGCACCGTCCGCTTTACCCGCTCCATACCGCCAGCCTCCTCAGGCTCAACGCAAAAAAGACGCCTCTCCCCTGCGCCAAGCATGGCGCGAGCGTTGTGCGTCATCGCACGGCCACCCAGTGCTGGGAGACGACGTCTCGA
>CAZUZB010000079.1:0-6691 GCA_964624695.1 uncultured Anaerolineales bacterium
GAAGGCACGATGTCATAGTGCGAGAACTTGACCGTGTACATGCCGCGGCCCTGGGTCATGCTGCGAAGATCCGTGGCATAGCGCTGGATCTCGGCTAGCGGCACGAGGGCGGTGACGACGCCGTTGCCGCGCGACTGCTCCATACCGAGCACGCGGGCGCGGCGGGTGTTCAGATCGCCCATGATGTCGCCCATAAAGTTCTCGGGAACGGTGACGACGACCTCGGCCACGGGCTCCAACAGCACTGGCCCCGCCTTGGGGATGCCGGCCTTGAATCCCAGGTGGGCGGCGATCCTGAAGGCCATTTCCGACGAGTCAACGTTGTGATACGAACCGTCATAGAGCACGCACTTGAGATCTACCGTGGGATACCCCGCGATGACGCCTTGCTCGGCGATCTCGTAGAGGCCCTTTTCCACAGCGGGGACGTACTGCTTGGGCACCGACCCGCCAAAGATGGCGCTCTCGAACTGAACGCCCTCGCCCCGCTCCAGCGGCTCAAAGCGCAGCCAGACATCGCCAAACTGGCCACGGCCTCCCGTCTGCTTTTTGTGGCGTCCCTGCGCCTGGGCCGTCTTGGTGATGGTCTCGCGATAGGCGATGGTGGGGATCTCGGTGAGGATCTCGACGCCGAACTTGTCGGCCAGACGTCGGGCTGCGAGCTGGATATGGCTCTCGCCCATGCCTGAGAGGATCGTCTCGCTCGTCTCGGTGTTGCGCTCGACGCGCAGGGTGGGATCCTCCTCCAGCAGGCGCGCTAGGCCGTTGCCGAGCTTGTCCAGGTCGGCCTTGGTCTTGGGAAAGACGGCTACGGAGAACAACGGCTCGGGATAGACGATGGGCGGAAGCTGGTACGGCGCGCCTGCGTCGCACAAGCTATCACCGGTGCTCGTCTCGCTCAGCTTGGCCACCGCGCCAATGTCCCCCGCCGAGACAGAGGGCACGGGCGTCTGCTCCTTGCCGCGCAGCGAAAAGAGCTGCCCCAGGCGCTCGTCGGAGTCACGGTTGACGTTGTGCACGCGGGCATCCGATTGCAGCGTGCCCGACACCACGCGGAAATAGGTCAACTTGCCCACAAAGGGGTCAGCCAACGTCTTGAAGACCTGCACCACCAGCGGGCCGTTGGCGTCGGCGGTCAGCGTCGTCTCCTCGCCGCTGGCGAGGTTGGTGGCGGGGCGGTCGACCTGTGCTGCCGAGGGCATGAACCGCGCGACGATCTGGAGGAGCTGCTTGACGCCGATGCTCTTGGTGGCCGAACCGGCCAGGGTGAGCACAATGCTGCCGTCTTGGATGCCCGCCCGCAACCCTGCGAGAAGCTCGTCCTGTGTGAGCTCTTCGCCGTCGAGGTACTTGAGCATCAGCTCGTCGTCACTCTCGGCCGCGTACTCGATCAGTTCAGTGCGGGCGGCCTGGGCGGCCTCTTGCATGTCGGCGGGAATGCCCGCCTCGGAGCCCTCGGGGCCCATGTAGGCCTTCATCGAGAGCAAGTCGATGATCCCGGCAAAGCTGGCCTGCGACCCGATGGGAAGGGTGATCGGCACAAAGGTCTGATCGAACTTTTGGCGGAGCTGCTCTAGCGTGGTGGCATAGTTGGCATTGTCGCGGTCCATCTTGTTGATGAACACGGCGCGCGCCATCCCAGCGTCATCCAGGTAGCCCCACTGCAGCTCAGCACCGACCTCGACGCCCGAGGCCGCGCATACGACCATCACGGCGGCGTCGGCCGCACGGATGGCGTTGCGGACCTCGCCCACAAAGTCCATGTAGCCCGGCGCGTCCAGAATGTTGACTTTGCTGTCCTGCCAAGTCAGCGGCAGGACCGAGCAGTTCACCGAAAAGCCTCGGCTCTTTTCCTCTGGGTCATAGTCCGAGACGGTGTTGCCATCCTCAACCTTGCCAAGGCGCTTGATCGCGCCGGCGCTGAATAGCAGCGCCTCGCCAAGCGACGTCTTGCCGCTGCTACCATGTCCTAGCAGCACAAGGTTGCGAATTTGATCAGGTTTGAACTGTGACATAGGGCAAGACTCCTGGACAACTGGTTTGCATCCGACGCATTATAGCACAGGGCCGGGCGATGACCAAGATTGCGCTGATGGGCACGGGGCTGGGTTGTCTCAAGCTGGGCTTTTGGTGGCCTGGGCCTGAATCAGGCGACCTCCGTGCCAGCGAATTCGTTCCACAAGCGCTCGCTCACCCAGATAGTCTCCGAGCGCTCGCTGCATGGCGGTGGGATCCCCCGTGGCCGCGTAGCGGCGGCGGGCCGGCTCGCCCTCTGGCACCAGCAAGCCGCGCTGGGATAGCATGCGTTGCGTCTGCTGGGCGATGGCTAGGCTGGGCTCGATCACTTGGACACCTGACGGCAGCAGGCGCAGCAACGTCGGGATGAGGAACGGATAGTGGGTGCATCCCAGCACCAGCACGTCGATGCCTTCGGCTAGCAACGGCTCCAGGCAGCTGCGCAGGATCGCCTCTGTCTCTGCTGAAGCGACATCGCCGCTTTCCACCAGCTCCACCAGGCCAGAGCAGGCTCGCGAGATCACGCGAACGCCGTCGGCCCAGTGCTCCACCACCGTCTCGAACAGGTTGCCCTGCAGGGTGCCCTCGGTGGCGAGCACGCCGACGACGCCGCTCTTGGTGAGAGCGGCGGCTGGCTTGATGGCTGGCACCATGCCCACAAACGATACCTCGGGAAAGGCCTGGCGCAGGGCGGTTAGCGCTGCCGCCGAGGCAGTGTTGCAGGCTACCACCACGACCTCGCTCCCGTGCGTTTGCAGGTATCGGGTGATGCCCTCGGAAAAGGCAATGATCTCGCTGGCGGGGCGTGGGCCATAGGGGCAGTTGGCATTGTCCGCCACATAGGAGAGCGGCTGGCTGGGCATGAGCTGGACCAAGGCCCTGACCACCGAAAGGCCACCCACGCCCGAATCGAACACGCCGATGGTGCCGCGCTCTGTTTGCTTGCATGTCTGGGTCATGGCTGCCACCGCCGGCAGGCCTCGATGAACGCGCCAAACAGGGCCCGGCTGGGCGCATGGTGCGCATAGAGCCGTTCGGGATGCCACTGCACGCCCACCACCCAGCCGGCGGCAGCGGGCGGCGGCTCGATGGCCTCTACCACGCCATCGGAGGCGCGGGCGGTGACGATCCAGCCCGCAGGGGTATCACGGATGGCCTGGTGATGGGAGCTGTTGACGGTGACTTGCGGGTCGCTCTCGTCGGGCGAGAGGTCCATCGCCTGGGCCAAGCGCGAGCCCTGGAGAACGTGCACGGGATGCGCCATCTCTTCGATGGCGCGTCTCGGGCTGGCGCGATGGTCCAGCGTGCCGGCGATCTCGGTCGCGATGTCCTGGTACAGGGTGCCGCCCGCGGCTATGTTCAGCAACTGGATACCTCGGCAGATGGCCAGGATCGGCTTGCCCTCGTCGATGGCCCAGCGGGCCATGTTCAGCTCGGCCTGATCGCGCTCGGGGTCCACCGAGACGCTGAGGCCCTCGTTGTGTGCGCCGTAGCGTTCGGGGGCCACATCGCCACCCCCGGCCAGGAGCAGGCCGCTGCTCTGGGCATAGACGTGGCGCAACTGCGCCAGATCGTCGGTGGGCTGGATCAGGAGGTATGTGCCCCCTGCCCGCGTCACGGCATGGAGATAGGCTGGCTTGACCGCCTCGCGGCGCATATTAGTGCCCAGGGGCAAGGCGACCAGCGGGGCTCCGGGTTGGCCGCTGCCCTCCGGTAGGGCCGCCCAGTGAGCGATGGCCCGACGATGTTGCCGGAAGGCGATCTGCTCGGGCACCTCGTGGGGAGCGAAAAAGCGCGCCTCCAGGGCGTCATCCCGCGGCTGGAGCTTGCCATGGAGCACATGGGCGGCGTACAGCAGGATCACGCCACCGGGGTTGTCGCCATCATAGAACGCCTCTGCCACCAACAGGCGTTCCAGGGCCACCCGCAACCCCGTCTCTTCCTCGGTCTCTCGAATGGCTGTGTCCTCGGGCGTCTCGCCGCCCTCGGCATACCCGGAGGGGAGCGCCCACTTGCCACGGCCGGGCGCGATGCCGCGGCGCACCAGCAGAATACGCCCGTCTTGGTGTACCAGCGCGCCGGCCGCCACGACGGGATTGACATAATGCACGTACCCGCAAAAGGCGCAGACGCCCCGTTGGCGACCGTGGATGGCGCGGTTCGCCAGGGGCGCGCCACACTGAGGGCAGTATCGTGCTGAGGACATACCAGCTCCCTTGGCCAAGACTGCATTGTCTGATCGCTATTATAGCGATCGGGCATGTCACTCCAAGCTGCCGACGCGGCGGTGGAGTAGCCCGTTGACGCCGCCTGGCTGCAACCCTATACTCTAGCTTCAGCAGCGTCGTGCAGGTTGAGGACGGTTGCTTTCATGTCACAGCGCACGCGAGTGACGCCCATCCGTCGCCAATATCTCGATATCAAGCGCCAACACCCCGACGCCATCGTCTTTTTCCGTCTAGGCGACTTCTATGAGACCTTTGACGAGGACGCGCATCTGGTCGCCCGCGAGCTGGACGTGGTGCTGACCTCGCGCAATGTGGCCAAGGGACAGCGCGTGCCCATGGCGGGCGTGCCACACCACGCCGCCGAGGGCTATGTGGCCAAGCTGATCGCCCGCGGATTCAAGGTCGCCATCTGCGAGCAGACCTCGGATGAGCCGGTGGACGGCCTGATGGAACGTGAGGTGGTGCGCATCGTCACGCCGGGGACCGTGGTCGAGCCGACGCTTTTGGCAGACAAGCGCAACAATTACCTGGCGGCGGCAGTTTGGCTGGATGGCGCAGCCGGGCTGGCCCACGCCGACATCACCACCGGCGAGTTTCTTACCACCCAGCTCGATGGACGCGAGGCCGATGCCGATCTGCTACGCGAGCTGGATCGGCTGCACCCCGCCGAACTGATTGTGAGCGACGGCGGCAAGCCCCATGATGCCGTGGGCGAGGCCGAGACAGAAGAGGCGCGTAGGCGCTTTCCCGCCTTGGCGTCGGTCGATCTACCCCTGACGCTCTATGACGCCTGGCGATTCGAGGAGGGCAACTGCGAACGCGCCCTCCAGGAGCACTTTGGCGTCACCACGCTAGCGGGGTTCGGTTGTGAGGGGTTGCCAGCCGCGGTGCAGGCGGCTGGCGTGATCATCCAGTACCTGCAGGAGCACCAGCCTGCCGCTCTCTCGCAGCTACGGCATCTGGCCACCTATAGCGTGGGCGCGTTCATGATGCTGGACGTGGCGACGCGCCGCAACCTGGAGCTGACCGAGACCATACGCGATGGTCGCGTCCAAGGATCGCTGCTCGGCGTGCTGGATGCCACGCTGACGCCCATGGGCGGGCGGCTGGTACGGCGCTGGCTCACGCAGCCTCTGTTGGAGCGCGATGCCCTCGAGGCGCGTCTCCAGGTGTTGGATGCCCTCTTTCGCGACGCGCCTCGTCGCACCGCGCTGCGGCAGGCCCTGCGAGGCTATGGCGACCTGGAGCGGCTGACCAACCGCGTGGTGCAGGGCATCGCTGGCCCGCGTGACCTGGTCGGGCTGCGCGAGGCGCTGGCGCGTATGGACGACATCCGCACCACCGTGCTCGCCCTAGCGGCCGAGACCCCCGTCGAGGGCGCCGCGGCGCATTATCCGCTGCGGCAGGATGATCTGGTTCTCTGCCAAGAGGCGGTGGACCTCATCGGCCGTGCTATCGTGGACGAGCCGCCCGCTCTGACGACCAACGGTGGCTATATTCGCGCGGGTTACTCTGAGGAGATGGACCGCGTCCATGCTTCGGTGGAGGAGGCCAAGCGCTGGGTGGCCAACCTGGAGCGGGAGGAGCGCCAGCGCACGGGGATCAAGTCGCTCAAGGTGGGGTACAACAAGGTCTTTGGCTACTATTTGGAGGTGACCAAGGCCAATGCCGACGCCGTCCCCGACGACTATATCCGCAAGCAGACGCTGGTCAATGCCGAACGTTATATCACGCCCGAGCTCAAGGACAAAGAGTCGGTCATCCTCAATGCCCAGGAACGTCTGCGCGAGATCGAAGCGCAAGCCTATCAGGGGATTCTGGTGAGCCTCAGCCAGATGGCCGACCGCATGCTGGCGGCCTCGCGGGCGGTGGCGCAGCTCGATCTGCTGGCTGGATGGGCGCATCTGGCGGCGACGCATGACTATGTGCGGCCCGCATTGCACGAGGGATACGAGATCGAGATCCAGGGCGGGCGGCATCCGGTGGTGGAGCGGATGCCGCTGGACGAGCCCTTTGTGGCCAACGACTGTGGCATGAGCCGCGACTCGGCCATCCACGTGATCACAGGCCCCAACATGAGCGGCAAGTCCACCTATCTGCGGCAGGTGGCGCAGGTCGTGCTGATGGCCCAGATCGGCTGCTTTGTGCCGGCTCGCAGCGCTCGTATCGGGCTGGTGGACCGCATCTTTGCCCGCGTGGGGGCGCAGGACGAGATCGCGCGCGGCCAGAGCACCTTTATGGTCGAGATGGTCGAGATGGCCAACATTCTCAACCACGCCACCGAGCGCAGCCTGCTGATTCTGGACGAGATCGGTCGTGGCACCAGCACCTATGACGGCATCTCGATCGCTTGGTCGGTGGTCGAGTATCTACACAACCACCCGCGGTTGGGCTGCAAGACCCTGTTTGCCACGCACTATCACGAGTTGACGCAGCTCGAAGAGCGG
>CAZUZB010000079.1:6791-10199 GCA_964624695.1 uncultured Anaerolineales bacterium
CCTCTCCTGCAAGAGCTGCGTGAGATGGACGTCATGACCATGTCGCCCATCGACGCTCTCAACACCCTCTATGACCTGCATA
Source organism: uncultured Anaerolineales bacterium (assembly GCA_964624695.1). Classification (GTDB taxonomy): domain Bacteria; phylum Chloroflexota; class Anaerolineae; order UBA1429; family UBA1429; genus DAIRUQ01. The sequence continues at coordinate 6,874 of CAZUZB010000079.1, forward strand.
AGCGGCTGGCCGGCTCGGATTAGGCGCTCCACCTGGGGCGCCGTCGGGCTCTTCCTGGCGACCGTGCTGGCGTCCACGCTGGGATGGTTGGCGGGAGGGCCACTGCACGAGCAGTCTGGCCTGCTTCAGGATCGCCTCGATACCGCCGCCCCGTCCCTCGCCTCTGAACGGTCGCTGGGCCAGAGCTTTGTGGGAGAGTATCCTGGCCTGGCGTGGATCGAGGTCTATCTGGTGCGGTACGAGGGGGCGGCCTACCAAGGGAGCACGGGCGCCCTGCGCCTGACCCTGGAACGCGAGGATGAGACGGGCCAGTCGGTGGTCTCTGCCCACGCGGTGAGCGGGCTGGAGCACAACCAGAAGCTGCGCTTTACCTTTGAGCCCCAGGCCGATTCCCAGGGCACCCACTATCGCTTCACCCTCACCAGCGATGCCGACGCGGGCCTCTCGGCCTGGTATACAGGCAGCGAGGCCTATGAGGGCGGACACCTCTACCTGGATGGCGAGCCCCAACCGGGGGATCTCTACTTTGCCTTGGGATACCGCTACCCGCCGGCGGTGGTGTTGGCGGCGCTGGCACGCCAGATCGGCCGCTGGTTGCCCGCCCTCGCGGCGCTGGTCCTGGTGTGGATACTGCCAGGTTGGGGGCTTTTGGCTCTGCTGCGGCCGGCGGCAGAGCTAGATCCATGGGAGCGCTTGGGGCTCTGGGCTGCGCTGAGCGCCTGCGTGTGGGGGCTGGCATTCCTATGGGCGCGGGTGGTGGGTCTGGCGCTGGGTGCGGTGGCGGCGGCGCTGCTGATCGGCGTATGCGTGGCTGGCGGCTTGTGGGGGCGTGTGCGCTGGGGCCGTGATCATGCAGAGTCCGCGCCGTCTCGTGGCAGCCACTGGCCCGACGTGGTGATGGCCGTGATCGTGCTCTTGGCGACGGCCACCCGGCTGCTCCAGGTCCGTGATCTGGTGGTGCCTGCCTGGGTGGACTCGCCCCATCACGTGCTGATGACCCAGCTCATGCTCGATCAAGGCATGGTGCCGCGCTCTGCGATCCCGTACCTGCCCGTCGGCGACTTGCACTACCATTTCGGGTTCCATGCCACGGCGGCTCCCCTGGTCTGGTTCTCCTCTCTGAACGCCGCCGACGCGGTGCTGCTGGCGGGGCAGTGCTGGCAGATGCTGGCCCCGCTGGGCGCCTACGCCCTGGCCAAGCGGCTGCTCGGGGACCGCTGGGGCGCCGTCATCGCGGCGGGGCTGGTGGCCACGTGGCTCTATATGCCCGCCTACTATACGACGTGGGGACGCTACCCACACCTGGCGGGGCTGACCCTGCTCTGCATGGTGGGAGGCCACGTGCCCGGCCTGTTGCGGGATGCCCATGTGTCGCGGCGAGCGCTTGGGCTGGTGGCGCTGCTCTCCGTGGGGCTGGGGCTGGCGCACTTGCGCATCTTGGTGCTCTATGCGCTGTGGTGGCTGATCTGCCTGGGGGCCGTGGCGTGGGAACGCCGCCGGGAGCGGACCGCGCTTGGCGCGATGGCACAGCGTTCCGCGGTGGTCATCGTGATAGCGCTGCTGCTGACGCTGCCCTGGGTGGTCTATATGCTGCAGCGGGTGCTGCCCTCGGTGGAGGCCACCTTTGGCGGGTGGGTGGTTGAGGATGCCGACAATGCCTTCCCCTGGCGCTACTTTCAGGCGACGGCCACGCGAATTCTGCTGGGGATGGCGGCATTGGGCGCGCTGTGGGGGATGGTCCGGCGGCGTCGCGAGGTCGTGTGCCTGGTCGTGTGGGTGGTGGTTGCCACGCTGGTATCCTTGCCACAGCTCGTGGGCCTGCCGCCGACCTGGCTGATGAGCAGCAGCGCCCTGGCCATCTCCTACTGGCTGCCCGTGAGCCTGCTGGTCGGGTATCTGGTAAGCGATGTGGGGGCTTGCCTGTGGGAGCTCGTCCGCAGGTGGTGGGACACCGCGCCGAGCCAGGTTGCCGCGGCCCTGGCGGCGGCGCTGCTGACGGTGGCGTGCGGCTGGGGCGCCTGGGGGATGGTGGACGTGGTCAACCCGACCACCGTCTTGGCCGATGAACGCGATATGGCGGCCATGGCGTGGATCCGTGAGCAGGCCGAGCCAGACGCCGTCTTTATGGTGAACGGCCGCTTCTGGCAGCCGGGCCTCTATGTGGGGAGCGACGCGGGCTGGTGGATCCCCTACCTGACCGGGCGCCAGGCCACGCAGCCGCCCATCCTCTACTATCACGGGTCGCCCGCCTATCGAGAGGGCGTGGCCGAGATGGCGGAGCAGCAGACCCGCCTGGCCGACGACCCGGATGCCATGGCGACCTGGATCCGCTCGCTGGGCGTCACCCATGTGTACATCGGCAGCCGCGGCGGCGCCCTACAACCGCGGCTGCTCGATACGCTGCCCGGGCTGGAGACGGTCTATGCACACGGGCCGGTGCGCATCTACCGGGTGGCAGCGGCCTCCTAGGCCAGCACGTCGGCCACGTACACCGGGTTCGACCACGCCGTGCGGCCCTGGGCGTCGATGCACTCGACGCGGAGGTAGAGCTGGTCGGCCTGGATGGGCATGTCGGCCCCGGTCAGCATGCCGTGCGCCGACGGCCAGACGGCCCTGCCCAAGGGGCCGGCCGCATGGAACACGATGCGGGCGCAGGCGGAGCAACGCACGCTCAAGCAAGGGCCGCCGTTTTCGGTGATGCGCAGATCCTGGATGATGGGCCCCTGGCTGGCATAGAAGGAGCCCTCGGCCAGCGCCGTGACCACGGCCTCTTCCGTCAGCTCTGGTGCGCGGATCATGACAAAGCCCTGGCCGGCCTCGTCGCCGATCCAGTGGGTATCATCCACGGCCAGGCCCCACAGGCGCCGCCCCATCTCCAGGAGCTCGTCCCAGGTTTGCCGGGCATAGCCCAGCCCGCGCTCTTGCTCGCAGACGGTGTTGAACACCTCCATCCCGTGGACGCCCTCCACGATGGCGATATCCGCCGAGGTCTGGCCAGTCCAATAGGGGTGGGCCATGATGGCGATGCCGCCGCCGTCGCGGATGGCGTTGGCGGCGACCTGGGCGGGTAGGCGCTCCAGGGATTCGGGCAGCGCCTGGGCCCCCAAGCCCACCATGTGATAGCCGGGGCCGTCCAGCTCGACGCCGGCGATGGTCAGCAGGCCGCCATGCTGGCTGGGGGGTGCGCCCAGGGTCAGCCGACGGTGATCGGTGAGGGCGACGATGTCATAGCCCTGCTGCTGGTACCAGTCCAGGGCCTCCTCGGGCGAGACGCGACCATCGGACTGGGTGGTGTGGACGTGGAACGCGGCCTTGTACCAGTGGCC
>CAZUZB010000080.1:0-3526 GCA_964624695.1 uncultured Anaerolineales bacterium
ATGAATCTACTCGGTGAAATGGAACTGGTTCCCATTGGTGTCATTCATAGCCCATACCAGGAGCGCGGGCAGGCTCCCCGCCAGGGGCGGCTGTCCGAGAACCTGATCACGCTGGAAATCCACCCGCAGTTCGCTGCGGCGCTGGAAGGGATCGGCCGCTGCTCGCATCTGATCGTCCTCTACTGGGGCGACCGGGCCAACCGCGAGATACTGAAATCGCCGACGCCCTTTAGCGAGGTGCCGGTGGGCGTCTTTACCAGCCGCTCCCCCAACCGCCCCAACCCGATTGCTTTCTGCGTGGCTGAACTGGTCCGGCAGGAGGAGAACCGCCTGATCGTGCGCGGCGTTGATGCCCTAGACGGCAGCCCGTTGCTGGATATCAAAGCCTATGCCGCGGCCATTGATTGTGTGCCCGAGGCCACCAACCAGCATATCCCCAATACCCTGGGTGGGATCGCGCAGGGGGGAGATCCCGCATGATTGGCAGACCATCTGGCGGAAGCGCAGGTCCTGATCTGGCCACCGCCGCCTTTCTGCACCAGTCGTCCCGCAAACAGCGCCTCATCCTGGGCCTGGCGGCGCTGACCCTGCTGCTGGCCGTCATCGCCATCAACGCCGGCGCCGCGAACACCCATCCGTTGCAGGTACTGCGGGCGCTGTTGGGTCTGGAGAGCGGCCTTCCCAGTGTGGTGATCTGGAACATCCGCCTGCCGCGCGTCATCGCCGGGATCGTGGCCGGGATCGGGCTGGCGGTGGCCGGCTGCGTGATGCAGACCTGTCTGCGCAACCCGCTGGCTTCGCCGTTCACCCTGGGCATCTCGAACGCGGCCGCTTTTGGCGCCAACTTGGCGATCGTGTGCTTTGGGGCCGGCACGCTGCGCAGCAACACCCATGACGCGGTCTTCATCGCCAATCCCTACTCTGTCACGATCAGCGCGTTCGTCTTTTCGATGATCGCCATGAGCCTGATCTTGCTCCTGGCCCGGCAGCGCGGCTTTTCGCCCGAATCCGTGGTGCTCGCCGGGGTGGCTTTTGGCTCGCTCTTTTCGGCCGGCTCGGCCCTGGTGCAGTACTTCGCCCAGGACGTGCAGGTGGCGGCCATGGTCTTTTGGACTTTTGGCGATCTGGGCCGCGTCTCCTGGCGGGAGGTAGGCATCCTCGCAGTTCTCACGGTAGCCGCCCTGGTCTACTTTTTGCTGCATCGCTGGAACTATAACGCCCTCGATAGCGGCGAGGATGCCGCCAAAGGGTTGGGCGTGCACGTGGAGCAGATCCGCTTCCGCACGATGCTGGCAGCTTCCATGGTCACGGCGGTGGCGGTCGCGTTCATGGGCATCATCGGCTTTATCGGCCTCATCGCGCCTCAGATGATGCGCCGCATCCTCGGCGTCGACCACCGCTTCCTGATCCCTGCCTCGGCGATAACCGGCGCGGCCCTGCTGCTCTTTGCCGATACCATGGCGCGCACCCTGATCTCGCCCGTGGTCCTGCCGGTGGGCGCGATCACCTCCTTTTTCGGCGCGCCGCTGTTCCTGTTCATCTTGGCGAAAGGCTATTCCCGGCGATGATCCTGAACGTGCAAGGCATTCGATTTCACTACCCGTGCCGTCCAGTGCTGGAAGAGGCCAGTTTTTCCGTGGAAAGAGGCGAGGTGCTGGCGGTTCTGGGCACCAACGGGACGGGCAAGACCACCTTGCTCAAATGCATCAACCGCATCCTCATGCCAGCCGCCGGCACGGTGCTGATCGACGATGAATCGACTGCCCTCCTCAGCCGAAACGCCCTGGCGCAAAAGATCGGCTACGTCGAGCAGCAGCGCTCCGGCTCGCGCGCTACCGTCTTTAATGCCGTGCTCCTGGGCCGCAAGCCGTACATCCGCTGGGACATCACCCAGCGAGACATGGAAATTGCCGGGCAAGCGCTGACATCGCTGGGCCTTGCCGACTATGCCCTGCGCTATATGGACGAGCTGAGCGGCGGCGAACTGCAAAAGGTGGTTATCGCGCGCGCGCTGGCGCAAGAGCCCGACATTCTGCTCATGGACGAACCCACCAGCAGCCTGGACCTGAAGAATCAGATCGAGGTGGTCAACTTGATCCGGCAGATCAGCCGCGAGCGCGGCATCGCTGCGGTGGTGGCGATGCACGATCTGAATCTGGCGCTGCGCTTTGCCGATCGTTTCATTCTGCTCAAAGACAAAACCATCTATGCCGCTGGCGGATCGGAGGTAATGACCCCGGAAATCATCGAAGCAGTCTACGCAGTCCCGGTAACAATCGCGGCCTATAACGGGAGCCGGGTAGTGATCCCTCTCTAGGCCCTTGCCCGGCGACCAAACGTGTGCATGGTTACGATCAAGTCTCGAACACCAACAGGAGGATTCCGGTGAAATCGCGTCTCATCACCATCTTTATATCACTTGTCATTGTTCTGTCTAGCACGCTTGTCGGCTGCAATGCTGTGAACCCCACCAAGGTCGAGAATGTGACCGTCACCGATCTTTTGGGGCGAGAGGTGTCCATCCCCGCCGACGTCACGCGCGTCATCGCCATCGGCCCCGGCGCGTTGCGTCTGTACGTCTACGCCGGCAACCTAGACTATGTGGTGGGGGTGGAGCAAATGGAAGCCGACAGCTCCACCGGTAGGCCGTATATGCTTGCCAACCCTGATCTGGCAGAGCTGCCCATCATTGGGCAAGGCGGCCCCAACAACGCCCCCGACCCCGAACGTATCCTGACGGTCACGCCGGACGTGATCTTTAGCACCTATGCCTCGGAGGCCTCCGTCGCCGACGAGTTGCAGGCCAAGACCGGCATCCCGGTGGTGGTGCTGAGCTACGGGGGTACTAGTTCTGGGGTCACGACCCTCTTTGGGCAGGGCGTGCCCGATTCGCTAGAGCTCATCGGTCAGGTCATCGGCGATGACACCAAAGCCCAGGCCGCGGTAGATTTCCTGAATCAAGCCTTGGAAGACCTGGGGGCGCGCACCAGCGACATTCCGGATGCCGACAAGCCCTCCGTGTATGTGGGCGGTCTCGGCGCCAGGGGCACGCACGGTATCGAAAGCACCCAGGGGAACTATTCCCTGTTGAATGCCATCCATGCCAAGAACGTGGTGGATGAAACCGGCCAAAGCGGCTCGATCATGATCGACAAGGAAAAACTGCTGGACTGGGACCCTGACTATCTCTTTATCGACCTGGGCGGCCTTGCCGCGGTGCTGGAGGATTACCAAAAGAACCCCACCGTCTACGAATCTCTCTCGGCGGTGCAGAACGGTCTCGTTTACACCCAACTGCCCTATAACTATTACACCACCAACATCGACACGACCATTGCCGATGCCTACTACCTGGGCAAGATTCTCTACCCGGAAGCCTTTGCGGACATTGACCCCGTGCAAAAGGCCGATGAGGTTTACCAAGCTCTGCTGGGAACCCCCGTCTACGCCCAGATGGTCGCGGACTTTGGCGGGTTCAGGCAGCTGAACTTGAGCGAGGAGTAAGCGAGAAGCGAGTTGGCTGCTG
>CAZUZB010000080.1:3626-4994 GCA_964624695.1 uncultured Anaerolineales bacterium
CCACCAGCCCACCAATCCACCAGGACGCCGCTGCCCTGGTGGGCTGGTGGGCGTCCCTCGTCGCGGCCGCGCCAGCGAGCGGCCCTCATCCGGATCCAGGCGAATCGTTAGCGAGGTCAGGGCAGCGGTATGCCCTCCGAGTTCGTCCGCTAGGCCCGCATCCAGCGCCGCAGCCGCTTGCGCTCCACCCGCCGCCACACCTCGACCCAGCTCGCGGCGGTGTCGCTCGCTCGCGCGGCCTCGATCCCAGCCATCTCAGAGGCGGCCAGCGCCAGGCCGGGGTGCCTGCGCGCCACGCGGCGCAGCCAATCCCGCAGCACCACCGCGTCCTGATGCGCCCCCAGCACCTCTTGTAGCCCGCCCACTGCCGTTGCCAGCCGCACGGCCGGCTCGCCCTCGGCCAGGGCGGCCGTCTCGCAGGCATAGCGGACGCGCTTGGCGGCCAGCCGCGTTCGGTGGAGGTCGGCCTCCTCTAGGGTCTTGGCAGCCTGGCGCGCCCGGCGTCGCAGGCGGCGCCAGTGTCGGCGGGTGTGCCCCGCCATAATGCGGTGGGCCGGCGCGTCGGTCCTCGCAGTCAAGGGCGGCTCGGCCGCCATGGCCACCAGGGCATCCAGCAACGCCACGCAGCGCGGCGAGCGCAGCGCCTCGATGGCCTCGCCCCAATGGCCCCGTCGCTCCTCTCGCAAGAGCTCCAGCACCCCCTCGGCGGCCGCCCCCTCATTCCCCGCCAAAAGGCCGCGCGTGTCGCCCAGGCGCTCCAGCATCACGTCGGCATCCCGCGTTGGCCCCAGCCGGGTCGCGAGCCAGGCCAGCTCGTCATCGAGAGAAACCACCGCCTCGCTGGCAAAACAGGGGCGGAACGCCCTTAGGATGCCACGCAGCCGGCGCGTGGCCACCCGCGCCCGATGCACGTCCTCGGGGTCGGCATCCAGCGGCACGCCCGCCAAGCGGAAGAGCAGCTCGTGCACGCTGCCCGTGATGGCCGCCTGCAGCGTGGCCGCGCCCGAGGGCCGCTTGCCCAGGGGGCGGACCACCACGTCCGGCGGGGCCTGCGCCGCGCTTCCCAGCGCCCGCATCACAGGCGTGCCGCTGGCAGGCGCCACGTCGCCCAAGAGATCCACCACGCTCTCGCAGAGCCCGGCGTCCTCCCCCTCCACCACATAGCGCCCCCAGGATCGGCCCACGCCGGGCCCGTCCAGCACCCGCCGCGCCTCATGCGCCACCGAGACGGGGCCGGCCGCCTCCTCGCGCTGCAACAGCAGGTGGCGCGTGATGGCCTCCATGGTCACAACCCGCTGCAGCTCCCAGCCGCGCACCAGGGGGCGCACCACGTCCATCACCATAGGCGGAGGCCCCTGGGCATCCCCC
>CAZUZB010000080.1:5094-9609 GCA_964624695.1 uncultured Anaerolineales bacterium
GGCTAGACCGCGTCCGCCCCTTCCAGCACCGCAGCCAGGGCGGCCTTGACCGCCTCGTCGCTCTTGCTCAGCCGCAGCCGCAGCGTCACGATCTCGAACGGGCGCAGCTCTAGCGCGATACTGCCGCCCTGCACCGCCAACGGCTCGATGCTGTTCTCCAGCATATCGGTGCGCTCCACCGAGGCCACCGGCAGCGCCGTGATCAGGTTGCAGCGCGTCTTGGCGCGCTTGGCCTCGTACAGCCGCACCACCACGTCGCCCGATCCGTCCTCGGCCGGCTTGACCGCCTCGATGACCACGCCGCCATTCATGGCGCGCGCGTCCACCTGGAACAGCGACGCGCTGCCGCCGGCGCCCGCTTGCACGGCCACGGGCACGTTGAGTTCATAGCCCTGCCGCACCACGTCGCTCTCGTGGAAGCAGCCGTTCCAGCAATGGAAGGCATAGCTGAACCGCTGCGTGCCCTTGTCGGCGTGCATGTCCGGCGCCGTCGCCGACTTGAGCAGGGTCAGCGCGATCTCGTTGTCCACCACGTTGACCCCATACTTGCAGTCGTTGAGCACGGCCGCGCCGCGATTGCTCTCCACCAACGCCGTCCAGCGATGGTTGCACACCTCGTACCGGTCCGCATCAAAGGGGCGCGACTTGTGGTTGGGCCGCGCGATATGGCCGAACTGGATCTCTTGCAGCGCCTCGGAGGCATACACATCCACGGGGAAGGCCACCTTGAGCAGCATGTGGGTCTCACGCCAATCGATCTCGGTATCGAACACCAGGGTGCGGCTGCCACGGGTCAGCGTCACCATCTGGGTCATGCGCGACTTGTTCAGCGTTCGCGAGATGCCTAGCTGCCCCATCAGCGGCCCACTGGTGACCACCTCGATCTCGGCATCATCCTCCAGCTCGACCGGATAATCGACATAGTTGCTGTCGATCTCCCAGGCATCCCAGTTGCACGGTACGTCGCGCCACATCTTGAAGGCATTGCCGATGCCCGTGGCCCACTCGCGCTCGGCCTCCTTGTCCCAGATGCTGGTGATCTGGCCCTTGGCATCGAACGTGAACCGCATCACGTCGTTCTCCAGCGTGGTGGGCGTGGCGATCACGTCTTCCAGCGGCGTGTCGGCGGCCTCCTTCACGGGGACGATGGTCGTCCACCCGCACGAGGGCACCGCCACCCGCGCATAGGCTCCCTCGGGCGTCACCTGCGAAAGCAACGTCGCGCCGTCAGCCGTCTCGGCGGCCTCGGCGCCATCCGGCAGCTTGACCACGGCATCGCGCGTCCAAGAAAGGCTGTTGAACACGGTCAGCGCCTCGGCATCCTCGACCAGCGTGCCCCGCGCCTCGGCAGCGACCTCTTCGGCCGTACCGATGACGTCCTCGAACAGCGCCTCGGCCTCCTGGTATACCCGCTCGATGGACGAGCCGGGCAGGATGTCGTGGAACTGGTTGAGCAGCACGCCCTTCCAAGCCTCGTCCAGCTGGGCCATGGGGTAGGCATAGCCCGCCAACGCCGCGGCCGCCACGCCCCAGATCTCGGCCTCGCGCAAGGCCAACTCACTCTTGCGGTTGCCGCGCTTGGTCTTGGCTTGTGAGGTATAGGTGCCGCGATGCATCTGGTAGTAGAGCTCGCCCACATAGTGGGTGTCGGGGACGCCCCCCCGCTCCAGGTCATGGAAAAAGGCGTTGGGCGTGGTCATGCGGGTGCGCGGGACGCCCTGCAGATCGCCCATACGGCGCAGGAACTCGAGATGGTTGCGCGTGGGGCCGCCGCCGCCATCGCCATAGCCAAAGGGAAGCAGCCGCGCCGAGATGCCATCCTTTTGCATGCGTTGCCGCCACCGCTCGATCAACGTCGCCGGATCGGTGTGCGAGTTATAATCGTTCATCAAGTGCACCAACACGCCGGTGCCATCGATGCCCCGCCATTCGAAGGTGTTGTACGGAAAAGGCGCGGCGTCGGGCTGCACCCAGGTGATCTTGTGGGTCGCAAAGTAACGGATGCCGCAACCGCGCATGATCTGGGGCAGCGCGCCCGAATAGCCAAACACGTCGGGCAGCCAGAGCAGCTCCGAATCCACGCCCAGCTCGTCCTGGTAGAACCGCTTGCCGTGGATGAACTGGCGGATCAGCGCCTCGCCGCCCGCCACGTTGGTATCGGCCTCCACCCACATGCCGCCCTCGGGCACCCACTGGCCGCGCTTGGTCGCCTCCACGATGCGGGCATACAGCTCGGGGTCGTTGCGCTTGACCCAACGGAACAGGTGCGGCTGGCTGGCCTGGAACTTGAACTCGGGGTACTGCTCCATCAGGGCCAACTGGGTGGCAAAGGTGCGGGTGCACTTGCGCTCGGTCTCCTCCAGCGGCCACAGCCAGGCCACGTCGATATGCGAATGGCCAAAGGCATAGAGGGTGGGCGCCGTCGTGCCGTTGACCGCCTGTAGCAAGGGGGCCAGCGCCGCGCGGGCCGCCCGCACGCCCTCCATCACCACCTCGGGCTCTTGTTCCCAATCCACCAGCCTGGCAAACGCGCGCAGGCCGGCGTCGATCTCGGCCACATACAGATCGTCCTGGTCGAGGCAGTCGCGCAGCCGATAGAGCGTCTCCACGTCCATGGCCAGCTGGTAGGCCTCCTCGCGCCAGATGCCATACACCGTGCGGCCCACCACACACTGGGTTGCCGGCGGCTCGGGGACGGACTCGACGCCGGGAGCCATCACCACCGTTCGGCTCACCTTCGGCCCATGCCCGGCATAAGCCTCCACGGCCACCTCGTACCGCGCCCCGGCCTTGGCAGGGTCGCCCAGCAGAATCTCGTGGTGCTGGGCATCCACGGCGCCCACCACGCGCCCATCCAGGTACACCGCGCTCTCGCCGCCCACATCGGGCTTGAGCACGATCCGCTGGCCCTCGGCCTCGACCGGCAGCGTCACCGTGCCACGGAACCAGGCATACTCCCACTTGGCGCCCCAGGCCGTGCCCGCCGGCATGGCCGTCATGGGCCGGCCGCAAGCCTCCTCACACGAGAGCTGCTCGCGCGTGATGAACCCCTCCAGAGGCACCTCGCCCAGCTCGACGAACAGGAACTGCTGCATCGCGGCGCGCCACATGTCGATCTTGTTGCGCCACTGTAGCGTCAACGTCATGGTAGCTCTCCCTCATGCATACGCTGGTTGAACACACGCCACTCACGTACCATCGCCAGCCCGCCACGCCGGCCGGCCGAACATGGCGCCAGCATACCCATTCATGCTGCGATGTGCAACCAGTAGAACCAGGTGCTGCAGCGTTGTCTGCCCCTAGGCACGGTGCTATAATCGCGCCAGCCTGACCGACAGCAAGGGGGAGGTTGGCATGATCGAGGCCATCGTTGCGGGGCACCTGTGCGTGGATGTGATCCCCACCATCGACCAGGTAGCCGCTTCATCCGAGAGTTTTATGGCGCCCGGCCGCCTGACCGAGGTGGGCCCGGCGGTGCTATCCACGGGCGGGGCCGTCTCGAACACCGGGTTGGCGCTGCACCGGCTGGGCGTCGATGTCCGCCTGGTCGCCCGCGTCGGCGACGATCAGATCGCCGAACTGACCCGCAACCTGCTCCAGCGGCACGGCCCCCACCTGGCCGATACCCTGGGCGTGGGCGTGGGCGAGCCCAGCTCCTATTCGGTGGTCATCAACCCTCCCGGCGTCGATCGCACCTTTTTGCATTGCACCGGCACCAATGACACCTTTGGCCGCGAGGACGTGGACCCCGCTCTGGTCTCGCAGGCGCGGCTGTTCCACTTTGGCTACCCGCCGCTCATGCGCCGCATGTACGCCGACGGCGGCGACACCCTGGCCCAGATCCTCCGCACCGCCAACCAGGCGGGCGCTACCGTCTCGCTGGATATGGCCATGCCCGACCCCGCCAAGCCCTCTGGCCGCGCCGATTGGCCCGGCATCCTCGCCCAAGCCCTGCCCCATGTGCACCTGTTCGTCCCCAGCGTGGAAGAGCTGCTCTATATGCTGCGGCGCCCCCGCTATGACGAGCTGGCCCGCACCGTCGGGCAGGCCGCCATGCTGGACGAGATCACCGCCGCCGAGGTCTCGTCGCTGGCCCAAGCCGCCATCAGCCTGGGCGCGCGGGTCGTCCTGCTCAAAATGGGCCACCGCGGCCTGTACGTGCGCACCGCCCCCGACCTGGGCGACCTGGGCCGCGCCGCCCCGTCCGACCCCGCCAACTGGTCGGGCCGCGAGCTGTGGGCCCCCTGCTTTCGCGTGGCCGTGCGCGGCACCGTCGGCGCCGGCGACGCCACCATCGCCGGGTTCCTGGCGGGCCTGCTCAAGGGCGAGACCATCGAGAGCGCCCTGACCGCCGGCGTGGCCGTGGGAGCCTGCTGCGTGGAGACGCCCGACGCCACCAGCGGCATCCGCCCCTGGGTCGCCACCTTGCAGCGCGTCGCCAGCCGATGGGAGCGCCTCCCCCACGGCCCAGAAGACGACGCCTGGCCCTACCAGGGCGGCCTATGGCGCGGGCCG
>CAZUZB010000081.1:0-9542 GCA_964624695.1 uncultured Anaerolineales bacterium
GTGGCGGGCGGCCTGGTGCCGGGTTCTCCCTATGCGCTGTTCCCTGTGGTGGGGGCCCTTTACAAGACGGGCGCGAGCTTGGGCGCTGTGGTGGGCTTTCTCACGGCATGGGCGCTCTGGTCGGTGACGCGTCTGCCCCTGGAGGCGGCCTTGGTGGGGCCGCGGGTGATGGTGGTGCGGCTCCTGTGCACGCTGGGATTCCCGCCGTTGGCGGGCCTCTTGGCGCATCTGGTGGCTGGTTGGACCGGTTGGGCGGCGCCATGACCGTTCATCGGGCCAGAGGCGAGTCGGCATGATCAAGCGGCTCAAGATTCTGCGCGACGACATCACCCGGCTCGAGGTGGACGCCATCGTCAATGCCGCCAACCGCTCATTGTTAGGTGGCGGCGGGGTGGATGGCGCCATCCACGCGGCGGCGGGCCCCGAGCTGCTGGTGGCGTGCCGCCGGATCGGTGGCTGCGCCACCGGCGAGGCGGTGATCACGCCTGGGTTCGGCCTGCCGGCGCGGTTCGTGATCCACACCGTGGGCCCCATTTGGCGTGGGGGCAAGCGCGGCGAGCCTGAACTGCTGGCCAACTGCTATCGCAACAGCCTGCGGCTGGCCGTGGAGCACCGGCTACGAACCATCGCGTTCCCCGCGATCAGCACAGGCGTGTATGGCTATCCCCCGGAAAAGGCGGCGCGGGTCGCGGTGCGCGAGGTGGCGAGCTTTTTGCAGGCGGACCGCACGCTACGCGAGGTGATCTTGGTGGCGTTCCAGCCGGAGACCTCCCAGGCCTATTGGGATGCGGTATCGGCCTGGGAGGCCGGCAAGCTGGTATGAGCATGGGCGGAGGTGTGGCTTGAGGATCGCGATGGCGCAGCTGAACCCGGTGGTAGGCGATGTGGCCGGCAACGTCGCCCGGCTCTGCGTGTCGGCTCGAGCAGCTGCTGCCAGCGGCGCCGAGCTGGTGGTGTTCCCCGAGCTATGCGTCTGTGGCTATCCGCCCATGGATCTGCTGGAGCGGCGTTGGTTCATCGCCCAGGTGCAGGCAGGCGTTTCCGATGTGGCGCAGTTCTCGGCCGACCTGGAAGGGGTGGGCATTCTGTTCGGGGCGCCGCTGCCCACCGGGCGGGGCAACGGCAAGGAGCTGTACAACGCCGCTTTGCTGGCCGCCGAGGGCCAGATCGTGGCCACGCGCGCCAAGGCGCTCTTGCCTACCTATGACGTGTTCGACGAGGCGCGCTATTTCGCGCCTGCGGATGAGATTCAGGTAGTCGATTTTCGCGGCGAGCGGCTGGGCGTTCACGTGTGCGAAGACGCCTGGACCGATCCCAGCGTCGGGCCGCCGGCCAAGCTGTACGACCGCAATCCCGTGGCCGAGTTGGCCGCTCAGGGCGCCACGGCCTTGATCAATATCTCGGCCTCGCCTTACTCGGTGGCAAAGGAGGCGCAGCGTCAGCGGATGCTGGCCCAGCACGCCCGGCGGTTCGGCCTGCCCTTTTTCTATGTGAACCAGGTGGGCGGCAACGATGAGCTGGTGTTCGACGGCAATAGCCTCTGCCTGGATGGCAGGGGGCAGGTCGTCGCCGCAGCGCGGAGCTTTGGCGAGGACCTGGTGATGGTCGATCTGGACCACACAGAGCCGAGGGAGGCTTGGCAGCCTCAGGAGGATATCGCGTCGGTCCACGATGCCCTGATCCTGGGCCTGCGCGACTATTGCCAAAAGTGCGGATTCGAGCGTGTGGTTGTGGGCCTCTCGGGCGGCATCGATAGCGCGGTAACGTGCGCGCTGGCCGCGCGGGCCTTGGGGCCTGCGCGCGTGTGGGGCGTCTCGATGCCGTCGCGGTACTCTTCCCAAGGAAGCCTGGACGATGCCCGCGCCCTGGCCGAGAATCTGGGTATTCGCTACGAGGTGATCCCTATCGCCGCAATGCACCAGAGTTACCTCGATGCTCTGGCGCCCCAGTTCGCTGGGCTGGAGCCGAACGTAGCCGAGGAGAACATCCAGGCGAGGATCCGGGGCAATATCCTGATGGCCATCTCGAACAAGTTCGGCCATCTGCTCTTGACGACGGGCAACAAGAGCGAGTTGGCGGTGGGCTACTGCACGCTCTATGGCGATATGAGCGGCGGGCTGGCCGTCATCTCCGATGTGCCCAAGACGATGGTGTATCGCCTGGCGCGCTACATCAACCGAGACGGTCTTGTCATTCCAGAGGCGTCGATCACCAAGGCGCCCTCGGCCGAATTGCGCCCCAATCAGACCGACCAAGACACGTTGCCTCCCTATGAGGTGCTGGATGCCATCCTGGAGCGCTATATCGAGCAAGGCCTATCGGTGGGCGAGATCGGCGCGATGGGGTACGATAGGGATACGGTGCTTTGGGTGGCGCGGGCGGTGGATCGCAACGAGTTCAAGCGCAAGCAGGCCGCGCCGGGGCTGCGCGTCACCACCAAGGCGTTCGGCATCGGGCGGCGCATGCCCATCGCGGCGCGGTGGCAGCCGGCCTGATGGATGCGCCTGCGGGCTGACCGGATAGTGGGCCTCACCGCCCCTTTGGGGCAGCGGGCCCCCTGTGTGCGCGCTACATGCTGGGCGACACGGAAAGGAGCCTTTCATATGCCTCTGGCCAACCGAATCGACTATGCCGAGAGCCGATGGGTGCGCGAGTGGTTGCGGCATCCGGTGTTGGGCGATCCGTCGTTCGATAGCTTTGAGCGGCTGCCGGGCAATCCCGTGCATCGCGGCGCCCCCCCGCTGGAATGGCCGGTCAATGGCTTTATGTTCCGTGATCCCGTCGGCGGGAACTGGTATGTCTATGTGGGCGCTTATCCCAAAGGCTACTGGGACGTGGACAACCACGCGACCTGCATCCTGTATCGCTCCACCGACGAGATGCGGACGTGGGAGCGGCTGGGCAAGGTACTGGAGGAGGGCCCCGACTTTTTCGATCACGATGGCAAGTGCGTGGGCTCCATGCCCGATGTGACGGTGGTCTATGCCGACGGCCGCTACCACATGGCCTATGACTGGGCGCGCTGGTCGCCAGGGGAAAAGCGCTCGGTGGATGGCGGCATCGCCTATGCCGTGGCCGATCAGCCCGAGGGGCCCTTTCGCCGGGCGCGCGAGCCGATTCACGGCTGGGCCCACCAGGAGCCATGGCTGGGTCGCTACCAACGGCTGTATGCCCAGACCATCATCCGCCGTGAGAAGGATTGGGTGATCCTGGCCATGACCGATAGTGCCCCCGAGAGCTGGGCGCTGGTGGGGCTGCGCGCCGACCATCCCGAGGGGCCGTATAGCGAGCCGACGTTCCTGCTGCATGTAGAGCAGGATCGTTACCATCCACCGTTGATGGAGTTCTACCCTGCCTACACGCACGATGGCTATGCGTACGCGCCGTCTACCTCGGTGGCGCTCAACCGCGACTATAACATGGTTTTTCGTGCGCCCATCGAGCAGGCTTTGGATCCCAAAGCGTGGGAGACCTACCAGCATGGCTCCGTGTGGCATAGCGAGCCGGTGGAGCACGAGCATTACGGCATCTGGGGGCAGACCTATTCGGGGGCGGTGGCTGGGGATACGCTGTACGCCATGTTCCCCTCTCGCGACAGCGCCGGCCGCGGCACCATCAACTTGGCGTCGCGCCCGTGGGATCAACCGCTGCGCCCGCGCGGGTTCAGCCTGGGGGCCTTTCAGGGGAGGGCGTTCACGCTGGTGCGGCGTGGCTATGGACCGTTCTCGCTGGAGGCGGAGCTCACCCTGACCGGCTGCGCGACCCTCTTTTGGGCGTATGATGGCGTGCTCGGGCCCGATGCGCCCCGTAGCGACGCCACGCTGCATCGTTTGGTGCGAGCCTCGTTCCTAGGCCTGGAGATGGGCGCGGAGGGTTGGCGGGTGCTGCAGGTTTCCCCTGCGGGCGAGGACACCGTCCATGCTGCGGGGGAGCGGCGGTGTGTGGGCGATCTCTGCCTTGGTATCGCTTTCGGCGATGCGGGTGAGACGACCATCACCTGCAACGGCGATCCTCTCTGGACGGGCGTCTTGCCCTATACGCGGGGTAAGGTCGGCTGGCTCCTGGAGCCGCATACCCATCTGCAGGTGGAGCGGTTCGCCGTAGAGGGCGCTTGGCACGCTGGTCGCTGGGATCTGCTCTGCACCGAGGCGATCTTGGGCGCGGGCGAAAAGCTGGGCCAGCCCGACGCGCCCGCGGACTGGGTGATGCAGCGTGACGCAGGATTCCGCCATGGCATCGGCATGGTGCACAATGGTGTGGGCGGCCGAGCCAAGTGGAACCTGGTGGGCACCGGCTTTGCGATTTATACGCCGCGTGGGCCCGAATATGGCGTGGCCGATGTGGTGCTGGACGGTGAGCTGGTGGGCGAGCTGGACCTGCACGCCGACCGTCCGATGCCCTCGGCGCAGGCCTACAGCCTGGGCGGCTTGGCCGAGGGGCCTCATGCCGTGGTGCTGCGCGCCCGCACCGGCCCGCTGGTGGTGGATACCCTGCAGGTGACGCGGGCCTTGGATGAATAGGGTCGCTGTGCAGCGGGGCAGAGGGGGGCTGGCATCGGCCGTGTCGTGCGGTCGGCTCTTGGGCGCCTATGCGGTGATCCTCGCGTGTGTCCAGGTGCTGACCATCGGGTTGAGCCTGAGCGGCGCCCACATGGGCCGAGGGATCGCGGCGGGCGTGCTCGCCCTTTCGGTGGTGGCCGGAATGCTGGTCTACCGGTGGGGACGCCGCCCAGGCGCAGCCGAGGGGGCCGGCGATGCTTTTGAGGAGGCTGTTTCCCCCGGGTCTCGCGGGGCGACGATCGGCGCGAGCGTAGCGCTGGCGTTGGTCTATCTGCTCCTGTGGTGGATCGCGATCCTCAGCGTCGATCTGACCTGCGACGGCAACGCCTACCATCTGCCTCCCATCAGCCTGTGGTGGCGGGCAGGGGGCGTGTACTGGATCGACCCTCGGATGCAGCTCGAGCCGCTGATGAACGGCTATCCCAAGGGTGTGGAGCTGGTCGGCTATGTTTTGGCGCGGGCGCTGGATACCTCATCGGTGGCCAACGGGCTCAACCTGATCTATCTGCCGCTGGGCGTTCTGGGCCTGGGCTACTTGGCCCGCCGCCTGGGCGGAGCGGCCTGGAGCGCGCCGCTGGCTGGTCTGCTCTACCTGTTGCTGCCGGTGACGATCTGGCAATCGCCGACGGCCTATCTGGATTCGGCCTATGCTTCGGCCTTTATCGGGTTGGCCGCGGCGTTGGTGATGGTTGAGCGGGCCTGCCGCAGAGGGGTGGGCCTGGACCCATGGCTGGCGGTGGTGTTGGGCTCTGCCGCTGGGCTGGCCTTGGGCGCCAAGGGCTCGGCGGGGGCTACGGTGGGGCTGGTGTTCCTGTTGCTGCTGGCTGCTGCCACGCAGAGCGCCCTCGAGCAGGGCAGTGGGCGCGGGCGCACGATGGGGCGTGCGGTGGGGGTGCTGGCCGTGGCGGCGGTGGTGGCGCTGATCGTGGGTGGCTACTGGTACGTCCGGAACTGGATCCACACCGGCACGCCGCTCTATCCCGTGGGTGTTAGCATCGGGGGTAGGACCATCTTTCCCGGCATCGCCGTGGCCGAGGCGCTGTGGGAAGAGGGCAACACCCCGTCGCTCTACCGGCTGTGGCCCGAGTGGCGGCGCATCGGGTATGCCTGGCTGCAGGGCTTGAGGGACTGGCCAGAGACCGTATTCGCCGTCGACGGGCGCTTGGGCGGCCTGGGCTATGTCTGGGTGCTGGCCGGGTTGCCGGCATCGCTGTACTGCCTCGTCGACGCGTCGTTTCGCAGACCGCGGGAGCGTCGGGCTTGGCTATTGCTGGCCCTGGTGGTGGTGGCTTCCTTTGCGGTAACCCCGATGCGCTGGTGGGCGCGCTACACGCTCTGGCTGCACGCTCTGGGGCTGCCCGCCTTGATGGTTGCGTTGACCCGTCTCTCGCGCGTGAAGGGGGTGAGGCGGGCTGCCTGGGCCTGGGGCTTGGCTGTGCTGATGCTGGCCGGCTGGGAAGGCTGGCTCTGCGGGTCAGCCATGGCGCGCAGCGTCTACCCGGCCCGGTGGCCGCCGCGGGGTGTGGCCTTTTTCCAGGCGGATAACTGGTGGCGTCCGCACGTCTATCTCTTTCCCGAGGTCGGTGGCACGCTGCTGTCTGATATCCTACGGGGTGATGATCCCGTCGCCGTGGGCCCCATGTGGACGGTTTCCCCCAGCGGGCGTTACAAGCACAATCTCTTGGGAGCGCTGACGCTGCCCTTGGGCCGTCGCGATCTGATGCCTCTGCCGGGCGGCATCGCTGCGGCCGATCTGGTTGCCCTCCGCAACGAGATGCGCGCTCGGGGCATCCGGTACGCTATCTGGGACGATCAGGTGGAGGTGCCGGCGGTGCTGCGCTATCTGGCCGAGGAAGAGACCGCGGTGCCGGGTTTCATAGTCTTGACGGTCGCTTCCGAGTAGGCTTGGGCCGTGTGCGATGTGGATGGTACGATCTCTGCGTTTGGCCTCACCGATGGGGCCGACTACTATCGTGGACGGAGGGCGGCCTGGAGCGCCGGCGATAGGGGGAACGGTGGACGATATCAGCGACATCCGCCGGATGTACGACGGTGATGTGGAGAGCGAAGCGGAGCGGCTCGACCGGCACCAGCTCGAGTACGAGCTGACCTGGCGGTATCTCGAAACCTATCTGCCATCGGGTGGGCATATTCTGGAGATCGGCGCCGCTGCGGGGCGCTACACGCTGCCGTTGGCTCGGCGCGGTTACCGGGTCACAGCCGTGGATCTCTCGGCCGGGCTGCTGCGGGAGAACCGACGTCTCGCCCAGGCCGACGGGTTGGTCGGCCGTATCCGCCATGTGCAGGCCGACGCGCGTGACCTGGCCGTGGTCGGCGCTGGGGGCGGCTATGATGCCGCTTTGGTGATGGGGCCACTCTACCATTTGATCTATGAGGACGACCGGCGGCGAGCCCTGGAGCAGGTATACGGCGTGCTGCTGCCGGATGCTCCGCTGTTTACCGCCTGGATCAGCCGGCTCGGCATTCTGGGGGGCCTGATGCGCTATTTCCCCGAATGGATCGAGGAGCGGGACGAGGTCCGCTCAGTGATGGAGCGAGGGCACGATCCGCCGGACCGGCACAAAGGGGGCTTTCGCGGCTATTTCGCGCGCGCGGAAGAGATCGCCCCGCTGCACGAGTCGGTTGGATTCGTCACCGACGTGCTGGCGGGCGTCGAGCCGGCCATCTCGGCCGACGACGAAGCCTACAATGTCCTGGAGGGAGAGCGCAGGCGCCTCTGGCTGGATCTGCTGTACGAGATCAGCGCAGAGCCGACGCAAGTGGCCGCGTCAGGCCACCTGCTGTACATTGGCCACAAACCATCCATCGCCTGATCGTGTGCAGCGGGCATGCGATCCCAACGCAGCGCCGGTTGAGGCGCAAGGAGTATCCATCATGGCACGGTTCGATATGGCCCCAGAGCAACTCGTCGTCTATCGGCCCGAAAGGGAAGAGCCCGACGATTTTGACGCCTTCTGGGCCAAGACCCTGAGCGAGGCGCGGGAGTACCCACTAGACGCCACCTTTGAGCCGGCAGAACCTGCGCTGCCGCTGGTGGATGCCTATGATCTGACGTTCAACGGGTGGGGCGGCCAGCCCATCAAGGGCTGGTTCGTGCTGCCTCGCGGCGCGCAGGGCCCGTTGCCCTGCATCGTCAACTATATCGGCTACGGCGGCGGGCGGGGGTTCCATTTCGATCACACCCTCTATCCCTCGGCCGGCTATGCCACGCTGGTGATGGATACCCGCGGCCAGGGGACGGGCTGGAGCCATGGCGCCACGCCCGACAACGCCCCGCGCGGCGCCGGCCCCCAGGTGAACGGCTTTATGACCCGCGGCATCATGGACCCCCACGACTATTTCTACCGTCGGGTGTTCACGGACGCCGTCCGTGCCATCGAGGCGGCCGTGTCGCACCCCATGGTGGACGCCTCTCGCATCGCGGTGGCGGGCGGCAGCCAGGGCGGCGGCATCACCATCGCGGCGGCGGCCCTTTCGGACGTGCCCAAGCTGGCCATGCCCGACGTGCCCTTCTTGTGCCACTTTCGGCGGGCCACCGAGATCGTCGACTCGATGCCCTATGGCGAGATCACGGCCTATTGCCACACCCAGCGGGACCACATCGACCAGGTGTTCCGCACGCTGGCCTACTTTGATGGCATGAACCTGGCCACGCGGGCCAAGGCCCGGGCGCTCTTTTCGGTGGGCCTGATGGACACCACCTGCCCGCCGTCGACCGTCTATGCCGCCTACAACCACTGGGCGGGAGAGAAAGAGATCCGGGTCTATCCCTACAATAACCACGAGGGCGGTGGCAGCTTCCAGTTCCGCGAAAAGCTGGCGTTCCTGCGCCAAGGGCTGGGCTGATCGCCTGTGGGTGGGATCATGGACCACCTCCTGGGGCGGCGGAGCATTCGCCGCTTCCAGGAGGGGCCGGTAGCGACCGAGCAGCTCACCGAGCTGCTCCGTGCGGCCATGGCGGCGCCGTCGGCCTCCAACCGCAAGCCGTGGGAGTTTGTGGTGGTAACCGACGGGGAGCTGCTGGCGAGCCTGCGGCGCACCCTGATCTTTGGCCGCTACGAGGCCCCGGCGGCCATCGTGGTGTGCGGCAACCTGCGTCGCGCCTACCCGCCGCCCGTGCGCGATTTCTACATGCAGGATTGTAGCGCCGCCATCCAGAACATCCTGCTGGCGGCCCATGGGCTGGGGCTGGGGGCGGTCTGGATCGGCGTGCATCCCGTGCCGCCCTTTGTCAAGGGCGTTTCCAAGGCGCTGGGCCTGCCACGGCATGTGCGGCCGGTGGGCTTGGTGTACGTGGGGCACCCGGCCGAGGCCAAGCCGCCCCGTACCCAGTACGACGAGGCGCGGGTGCATTGGCAGAGGTGGCGGGGAGACGAGAGCGAGGGCGACCATGCCTGAACTCTCCGTGGTATCCCTACGACGCTGGCAAAGCTTGGACGAGACGGCGGGCGTGCTCGGCCGCTGCCTGGCCGACATCGGCGGGCTGGAGGAACTGATCCGCCCGGGGAGCACGGTGGTGATCAAGCCGAACATCACCGCCAACGCTCCGGTAGAGAGCGGCGGCACCACCCATCTGGCACTGGTGGAGGCCCTTGTAGCCGAGGTGCAACGTTGTCGGCCGTGGCGCGTGGTGGTGGCCGAGGGCACGGGCGCCTTTGGCACCACCCACGAGAGCGCGTTCGCCACCGGCGGCTGGCGCGAGATGGCCGCGCGGACCGGTGTGGAGCTATGGAACCTGGACGTCGGCCCCCATCGTGAGATGCCCGATCCCACCGGGCTGTATGGCGAGCCGATCCCGCTGGCCGAGCTGGTGCTGGACGCCGACGTCTATATCACCGTGCCCTGCTTGAAGACGCACATCAGCCTGGATTACACCGTGGCGCTCAAGAACAGCTTTGCACTGACGCCGCAGCCCGTCCGCAGCGAGATCCATCGGCGGAGCGTGCTGGAGGAGAGCTTGGT
>CAZUZB010000082.1:0-2689 GCA_964624695.1 uncultured Anaerolineales bacterium
CTGGCCGAGATGGGATGCAACGTGGCGCGCGTCTTTGGGACGTGGCAGAGCTTTGTTACCTCAGAGACAGAGATCAACGAGGAAGGATTCCTCAAGTTCGACTCCATGCTCGAGATCGCCTGGAAGCACGGCATCATGCTCCACCCCACCGGCCCGGATCACTGGGAGGGGTTCCCGCCGTTCATGGGCGGCGAGAGCAACTATATCCAGGCGGAGCCCCTGCTCCGGGCGGCGGAGAACTATTGGCGGGAGATGGGATCGCGCTACAAGAACGACGAGCGTGTGTTCGCCTATGATCTGCTGAACGAGCCATCGGTGCGCATCGACGAGCACTTTATCCATGCTTGGCGTGGGATCGCCGAGCCCAAGAGCGACCCCGTCGCCTGGCCGGTGGATCTGAGCAGTCGGCCCCAGGGCATTTGCGACGAGGCCAAGGTCGCGGCCGAAAAGCTGCGATGGCGATTGGGTGACCAGTGGATTCGGCGCATGGCCGACGCCATCCGCTCCACCGGCACCGAGACGCCCATCACGGTGGGCTATTTGCAGTTCGCCTTTCCCTTTATGCCCATGTCGTGCGGCTTTCATCTGGCGGGCGGGGCCGAGATGCTGGATTTCATCAGCATCCATTTCTACCCAGGCAATATCGGCCTCTGCACCGACTATCGCTGGGAGCTGGATCAAGGCGCGCTCTGGGCATCGTACGCCGCCTCGTTCGGCAAGCCGGTGGTCTTTGGCGAGTTCGGCTGGCTCGGGGGCAACGAAAAGCCGTTCGTCTCTGAAGCGGGTATGGTTAGCTACCCGCCCAGCACCCAGGAGCAATCGGCCGTCTGGTGCCGTGACCTGGTGGAGGCGACGCGGCCCTATGCCTGCGGATGGCTCTGCTGGGGCAGCTTTGATGTGCCCGAATCGCGCGATTGCACGCGGCATAGCGGCCTGCTCGATGCCGACGGTCAGGTCAAGGCCTGGGGACGCATCTTTGCCGCCATGGGGCCGCGGGTCAAGGCGGGCTTGCCGATGACAGATCTGCCGGTGGTGACGTTCGAGCCCGAGCCTGTGCTGTTGGGTCATGTGGACGCCTACGATGCCCTCGATGCCATCATCTTCCGTCGGCGGGCGGAGGGCGAGTTCAGCCTACACGAGGCCTAGCATTCGTCCTGCGTCGGGCGGGATGCGCGCGGCGTGGTCGATCCCCACGCCGCGCCCGGTTTGGAGCTCAGGGGTTGACCATCACCTTGTTGCGGTTCGGCTGCTCCATGGTCTCAAAGGCGCGATGGACCTCGGTCAGCGGGAATCGGTGGGTGATGATCTGCTCCGTATCCACCAGGCCGGTCTCCATCAGGCGGATGGCCATCTGCATGGCGCGCGGCGTGGTGCCAAAGCTGGCATCCATGCGCCCCTCCAGGAAATGGGTGAGGCCGCCATCCAGCGTGAACGTCTCGTGGGTGGTGATGCCAAAGACGTTCCAGCGCGTGCCGCGCCGTCGCAGGCGGGTCATCAGCTCCACGGCCTGGATCGGCCCCGCGGCCTCGACTATCAGGTCTGGCCCACGGGGGATGATCTCGTACACGGCGGCGACGCCGTCGCCTTGGGTGGGATCGATGGCGTGGGTGGCTCCCAGGTCCAGGGCGTGTTGTCTGGCATAGGGGCTGGGGTCAATCGCGATCAGGCGGCCAGCTCCGGCGGCGCGGGCCACCATCAGGCAGAGCAGGCCGATGCCGCCCGCGCCGATGACGACCACGTCGTCGCCCAGTTGCATCTGGCTATGCTCGATGACGCCCTTCCACGCGCCCGATAGCGGCTCGGTCAACGCCGCCGCGTCAAAGGAGACATTGGCGGGCTTGAGGAACAGACAGCTCTCGCGGGTAAGCATATACTCGGCCAGGGCGCCGGGCCACACGTCGCGCGGGCCATCGCCGCCGGTGGTAAAGGCCTGCTCGCAATAGTGCGTGTTGCCGACGCGGCAGTGCTCGCAGAATCCGCAATAGCCCGAGGGCTGGCAGATGACCTCGTCGCCCACGCGGATCTGCGAGACGCCGGGGCCCACCGCTGCCACCACACCGCTGGGCTCGTGGCCGACGATGCAGGGAAACGACACGTTGGTGCGGATGCCGCGGGCAGCCTTATAGTCCGTAGCGCAGATGCCGCACGACCGAATGCGCACCAAGATCGTGCCCGTCTCGGCCGGCTCGGGGATTGGGACGCGCTCCAGGCGCAGATCATCGACGCCGTGCAGTACAGCCGCCAGCATAGTATCCATGGGTTCGCTGCTCCTTCTGGTTGGACGCTGGCTCCTATTATGCGCATCTGAGGCCGTTCCTCAAGAGGTTTGACATGCCATGGGGCGGCGATATACTCTCTACTGCCCCTTGGGACCGGTCGCCTACAGCCGACGGGATGCCACAGTGAAGCAGCAGAGCGACATCCGGCGCTATGGAGAGGCGGTGCAGCGTCACGGCTGGCGGATCGCCGTCCTGGTGCTGGTCTCTGCCGCTCTGACGATGCTGGTGGGCGCACTGACTCCAGAGACCTATTCCTCTTCCGCGCTAGTCGGCATCATCGATCGCTCCAACGTAACCGCCTTTGATCCCCGTTTCTTGCCCATCGAGCGCGACCTGCCCACGTTTGAGCCGTACCCTGCTCTGGCCAGCTCGGAGGCGGTCTTGCGCGACCTCCTTACGGCGCTGGGCGA
>CAZUZB010000082.1:2789-4738 GCA_964624695.1 uncultured Anaerolineales bacterium
GCGGCCGGTGGCGGCCGGGGTGGCCGCCGTGGCTGGGCTGGCCTTGGGGTGCGCGCTGGCCATCTGGGCAGCCGAGAGGCGGTCGCGGAAAGACGCCGCATCGGCGGAGCTCTGATGGCGGCGGCCCACGCATCTGCGCCCGGTGTGCGCCGTGAGCGCGTTTGGCTGGCGGCTCTGGTGGGGCTGCATATCGCGCTGGGGCTCTACTGGGGCGCGGTGATTCCCCTCTTTGAGGCCCATGACGAGGTGGGCCACTATTACCACGTGCGCTACATTGCGCGACACGGCCGACTGGTGCCGCCGGGTGAGCAGTTGGTGGACCTATGGGACGAGTCGCGCCAGCCGCCGGCCTACTATCTGTTGGCGGCATTGCCCGTCAGCCTCATCAACACCGATGACGGACCCCCGTACATGCCTAACCCCTATGCCGGATGGGAGCGGGGGATGGGCGGCCTCAACGCGCTGGTGCACGATTGGGCGAACGAGGCGTTCCCGTGGCGTGGAGGCGTGCTGGCAATCCACGTGGCGCGGGCGGTGTCGACTCTGTTGGGCGTGGTGACCCTGCTGGCGACATTTGGCCTCGCTGCGCGTTTGGCCCCCGGGCAGCCTCATGTGCGATGGGGGGCGGTCCTCGGGGTGGCCCTGTGGCCCCAGTTTCGTTTCACCAGCGCCGTGGTCAATAATGACAGCCTGGTCACGGCGGCGGGCGCCTTGATGCTGCTCTCTTTGGCCGGCCTGCTGACCTGTCCCCGCAGCGCGAGGTGGCGCTGGGTCTTGGCGGCGGGCGCCAGCGGCGCGTTGGCCGCCTTTGCCAAGAACAACGGCCTGCAGGTGGCGGCCGTGGGCGTTCTGGTGGTGCTCTGGGTCGCCCTTTGCGGCGCGGGCCGATACGGTTGGCGCTTCTGGGTGCCGATCGCGGCGGTTCTGGGCCTGGGGCTGGGGGTGGTGGGATGGTGGTACGCCCGCAACCTGTCAGGAGGCCAGGGGGCATTGGCGTTGCCCTTTATGGATGTCTGGCTCTATCAGCTCCGGCGGCTGTTTGTGAGGGGTGGCCTGAGCCCGTCTCTGCTGTTGCGCCGGCTGGGGACGACCGGCCGTTTCGCATGGCGATCGTTCTGGGCAGCCTTTGGGTGGGGCAACGTGGGCTATCCTGCGGCGTTCTACTGGTTGGCGGCAGGCTGGTGCCTGGGGCTCGTCGGCATTCTGGCCAAGGCGAGAACAGGAGAGCCACTCGCCCGGGGAGGAGTGGCCGTCTCGCTGCTGATGGTGGCCGCAATGCTGCTGCCGACTTGGCTGCTCTATGTGGCCACGGGGATACCGCACATGCAGGGGCGGTACCTGTTACCCGCTCTGCCGGCGCTGGCTCTGTTGATCGCGCTGGGATGGAATCGCATCCTGCCCCAGCCTATCCAGACAGCCTTCTGGGGAAGCAGCGTCGGCCTCGGTCTGCTCTTGGCCCTGGCCACGCCATGGGTCGTCATTGCGCCCGCCTATGCGCCGCCTCAGCCGATGGCAGCCGAGGAGCTGACTCGGTTCACGCCGACATTGGCTCGTTTCGAGGGCGTCGCAGAGTTAGTGGGGTACCAGCTCGATCCCGTGCGGCTGGATGCGGGCGAGGAGATCGAGGTCAGGCTGGCGCTGCGCGTGGTCGAGCGTAGCCCAGA
The DNA here is from genome assembly GCA_964624695.1 of uncultured Anaerolineales bacterium. Taxonomy (GTDB): domain Bacteria; phylum Chloroflexota; class Anaerolineae; order UBA1429; family UBA1429; genus DAIRUQ01. The sequence continues at coordinate 4,454 of CAZUZB010000082.1, forward strand.
GCCGTTGACGTTGGCGGTCAAGGCGTTCGACGAGGCGGGGCACTTGATCGGGAGCGTTCACCGCTATCCCGGGCGCGGGGCCCTGGATACCAGCCGTTGGGAGCCGGGCTTGCTCTTTGAGGAGCTGATGGTGCTCCGGATCGCGCCTGCGGCAGCTGCCGGGGTCGGCAGGGTGGAGGTCAGCTTCTATCAGGCCGATGCGCCCTCGTCGCCGCTGGTTGTGCAGGATTCAGCAGGGACCAGGCTCGGCCGCAGCTTGGCGTTGCTGGAGGCCTTTCGCATCAG
>CAZUZB010000082.1:4838-9442 GCA_964624695.1 uncultured Anaerolineales bacterium
TCGATGACTAGTGTGGGGAAAGCCGTCTCATGATGCGCGTGCTCTCGGTCTTGGGAACCAGGCCAGAGGCCATCAAGCTGGCGCCGGTGGTGCGTGAACTGGCCCGCCGACCGGGACTGGTCTCGCGGGTGTGCCTCACGGGCCAACACCGTGAGATGCTGGCGCCCATCCTCGGCTTGTTTGGCATGCATCCTGACGTGGACCTGGCGGTGATGCGCCCAAACCAGACGCCTACGCAGGTGGCCGCGGCCGTTTTGGCCGGGCTGGAGCGCGTGTTCGCCGATGAGCGACCCGACTGGATCCTGGTGCAGGGGGATACCACCACCGTGGCGGCCGCTGCCTGGGCCGCCTACTATGCCCGCATCCGTGTTGGTCATGTGGAGGCGGGCCTCCGCACGGGGGATAAGTGGCAGCCGTTTCCGGAAGAGGTCAACCGTCGCATAGCCAGCGTCGTCGCGGATCTGCACCTGGCGCCGACCGAACAAGCGCGGCAGAACCTGCTGCGGGAGGGGATCGATCCGGCCGCGATCGTGGTTACGGGCAATCCGGTCATCGACGCGCTGCACTGGGCGAGCGAGATGCCTTGCGATCTGAGTCAGGGGGCCTTGGCCCAGTTGGATTGGAGCAAGCGAATCCTAGTGGTCACCGCCCATCGTCGTGAGAACCACGGTGAACCGCTGCGGCAGATATGCCTGGCGTTGCGCGAGATCGCCACGATCTACCCCGACGTGGTGATCGTCTACCCGGTGCATCCCAACCCCAACGTAACGGGGCCGGTGTACAGCCTGCTGGGCCAAGTGCCCGGAGTGGTCTTGCTTCCACCTTTGGACTATATGCCGTTTGTGCACCTGCTCAAGCGCAGCTACCTTGTGTTGACCGACTCGGGCGGGATTCAGGAAGAGGCCCCCGGCCTTGGCAAGCCGGTCTTGGTGTTGCGCAACGTCACCGAGCGGCCAGAGGCTTTGGAGGCCGGCACGGCGCGTCTGGTGGGAACCGAGCAGGCCAGCATCGTGCGAGAGGTCGGTCTCCTCCTCGATGATAGGGGCGACTATGCTTCCATGGCCCACGCCGCCAATCCATACGGCGATGGGCATGCGGCCGAGCGCATCGTGGACGCTCTTCTGGCGCGTAGTGGCGCCGGCGTCACATCCTCGGCATGAGCCGACGCGACGCTTTGGCCCTGCCGGGACTATCAGTGAGGTCCGATGATGAGCAGCACGCGACGGGGCATGCTTGATATCCTCTACTTCGGAATGACCACTTGGGATGGCATCACGGGCCGCGCCAAGCAGGTGGCGACGCGTCTGGGTTCGCTAGGCAGGGTCTGCTTTGTCGATCCGATCACACCTTCGTTGCCGGGTAACCTCCTGCGTTGGGCCAAGGGCGCCCGCACTCGCCCATGGCAGACCTGCCTGGAGCACGTTAGCGAGGGACTGTGGGTGCTTACACCGCATCCCGCTCTGCCGTGGGGATACGATCTGGAGGTGGTGAATCGGGCCAACCAGGCGCTGGCTTCGAGATTGGCAAAGCGAGCCAGCCAGCAATTGGGGATGGCCGATCCGATCCTGTGGATCGAACACCCACTCGAGAGCGCCCAGATTTCGAACCTGGAACATCGCATGGTATGCTACCACTGTCGGGACAACTATCCCGCCTTCTGGCAACAGGTTCCGCATCGGCAGCGGCTGGTCGAGCGGCTGGAGCAGGATTTCTTGCCCCGTGCCGATGTGGTGATCGCCGCATCCACGGCGCTGGCCGAGCGCTGCCGCGCGGGCAATTCGCGCGTCTATGCGGTGCCCAATGCCGCGGACTATGCCCATCTGTCCGCTGGGGACCCAGGCTGCGCCCCCGAGCTGGAAGGATTTGGCCGCCCGTTGATCGGATACCTGGGCACGATCTCGCATTGGTTCGACCTGGATACGATCTACTGGGTGGCGCAGCGGCGCCCAGCGTGGACGTTCGCCATCATCGGCCCTGTGGAGAACGTAGACCTGGCCCCTTACCAGGGGTTGGCGAACCTGAACTTTATCGACATTGTGCCGTATGAGCGCGTCCCGGATCTGGTAGCGGCTTTTGATGTGTGCTTGCTGCCGCGGAGAGCGACCGAGCTCACCGCGCACATGGATCCGATCAAGGTGTACGAGTACCTGAGCCTGGGCAAGCCCGTCGTCGCATCGCCCATGCCGCAGCTAGAGCGGTATGCGGATCTGGTCTACCAGGCGAGCGATGGGACCGAGTTTGAGGCATCTATCGAGCGGGCGCTGGGCGAGGGCGCTGATTCTGCTGCCAAGACCAAGCGCAGGGCGCGGATGGCAGTGGCCCAGGCCAACACGTGGGATGAACGGGTGCAAGAGATCTTGGATGCCCTGCGGGAGACCGACCGTAGGCTAGGATGGGAGCCGAACTACTAGTGTCCGCGCGACTCGCGCAAGCCTGGAAAGGCGTCAGCGCCGACGCCAATGACACCGTGCGTGCCCGCTTCATGCGGGGCGCTGTCTGGTCGGTGATCGGTTCGGTGGTGAACCAAGGGGCCGCTTTTGTGGCGGGCCTCTTGGCTGCCCGCATGCTAGGCAACCAGGGCTATGGCGAGCTGACCATGGTTCAGAGCTCGGTCACCACCTGGGCGACCGTGGCGGTCCTCGGGATGAACCTGACGGCCACGCGGTTCATGGCCGAGTATGCTGGCGATCCCCGTCGCAGTGGCAGGATCATCGGCCTTGCGTACACGGTGGCGGGCGTCTGCGGGCTGGCGTGTGCGGGCCTACTCCTCTTTGGCAGCGATTGGGTCAGCGCCCAAGTGTTGGGCGAACCCGGCCTGGCGCCGAGCCTGCGGGTGGGCGGTGTGCTCATGCTGGTGACGGTGCTCGACGCTGTGCAGGCCGGCGGCTTGGCGGGATTGCAGGCCTTTCGGGCCTTGGCGTGGACGCGGCTGGCGTACGGCATCGCTATTGTGCCCCTGACGGCGTTGGGGGTGTGGCTGGCGGGAGTGCAAGGCGCGGTTGTTGCATTGACCGCTGCAGGCGTGATTCGCGTCATCGGAAGTGGATGGGCCCTGCTTGGCGCCTGCCGCGCCCGAGACATCCGCGTGGACCTGCGGGGCGGACTGGGCGAGGCCGATGTGATCTGGCGCGTGTCGCTGCCGTCGGCGCTGGGGGGCATCCTGGTGGGAGTAGCGACCTGGCTATCGCAGGTGGTGTTCGCCCAACAGCCTGGTGGCTACCCTGATCTGGGTGTGTTCAACGCGGCCATGCAGTGGCGGATCGCGATCCTGTTCCTTCCCACCGCGCTCGGCAACGTGCTCTTGCCCATGGTAACCGAACAGCGCGAGGGTGGATCAAGGCGGTTTCGGGTGTTCAATCAGCTCATGGCCTGGGCTTTGGTCTCGGTTACCGCCTTGCCCTTGATGGCGTTCCCCGAGCTGGTCCAGTGGCTGTATGGCGCGCGCTTTTCGACCGATGGCTTTTCTCAGACCATGGCGCTCACCATGGTGACGGCGGTCGTCCTGGGGTATGGCGACGGTCTGGGACGGGTTCTGACCTCGCGCGACATGCTCTGGTGGGGCGCCGCCAGTAACCTGACGTGGGGTGTGCTGCTAGTAGGCGCAACCCGCCTCCTGCGCTATCTGGGGCCGCAGGGCCTGGCGTGGGCCTATGTGGTCGCGTATCTTTTCGTGACGATCTTGTTCCTGCCTCTCTACTGGGTACGCGACCTGGTGCCCAGAGATCTGCTGTTCTCTTGGGATGCGCTGGCCACGTGGGTGCTGGCCGGCTGTGTCGCCGCGCTGACCTATCTGGGGGTTCCGCCTCTCTGGCGCGGTGTTGTCTTGGCGGTCGCGTTGGCGTGGTGGGCTTGGCGCGTCTGGCGGCTGCTCGATCTGGAGCAGCTCTGGCCCGAGGCGGTGCGTTCATGAGCCAGGCTATCCGCCGCCCGGAGCTGCCCGACATCGTCTACCTGGGGATGAACCCCTGGGATACGATCCGCCAGCGCGCCCAGCATCTGGCCACGGGGCTGAGCGGCTACGGCCGCGTGCTCTTTGCGGATCCGATCACGCCGTCCGTGGCTGGCGCTCTGCGGCTAGCCCTGCAAGGCGGGCCGATGCGCCCGTGGGGGCCTCTTGTCCGCCAACTCGGTGATGGCCTGTTTCAGCTCGCTCCGCCGCCAGGCGTGCCACTCGGTTTTGACCTGCAGGCCTGTAATGCCATCAACCAGCGCCTTCAGTCGATCCTGGTGCGGCGGGCCGCCAAGCGCTTGGGCTTTGGACGGCCGATTCTGTGGATCGACCACCCCCTGGAGGCCGATCAGATCGGGCGGCACGGCGAGCGCATGGTCATCTATAATTGCATGGACAACTACCCGGCCTTCTGGTCGGCTGTGCCCCGCCGGCAGCGCCTGGTGGCGACGCTGGAGCAGCGCGTGCTCGCCCGGGCGGATCTGGTGGTGGCGTCTTCGAGCGGATTGGTCCGTCGCTGCGCCTCGGCGCGGGATGTGCGTCTCTTGCCCAACGCCTGCGACGCCGAGCTCTTTGCACAAGCTCTTGGCTCAGAGTGCCCAGAGGGGTTGCGAGCGCTACGACGGCCCCTGATGGGATATGTGGGCACGGTGTC
>CAZUZB010000083.1:0-6675 GCA_964624695.1 uncultured Anaerolineales bacterium
ACGATCACCCGCTGGCCGGAATAGGTCTCCTCGAGCTGCCCGTTCAGCGTCCCCAACTGCTCCTGGAGCTGGCGAAAGCCGCCCCGCGTGCGCTTGCCAATCACGCCCACAAAGGCCGTCATCGCTGGCAACACGATCATCGAGGCCAGCGCCAGCCACACGTTCAGCGCAAACATCATCACCACGATGCCCCCCAGCGTCAGCACGCCCGAGAGCAGTTGCGGGATCTGTTGCGCCAGCACCCGGTTCACCGCGTCGATATCGTTGGTCAGGCGGCTCATCAGCTCGCCGTGCGGCTGCCGATCGAAAAAGCGCAGCGAGAGCGTCTGCAGGTGCTCGAACAGGTCGCGCCGCAGCGCCTGCATGGCGCGCTGCGAGATGCGCGCCAGGATGATGCCCATGCCAGCATCCGCCAGTACCGCCCCCACATAGACCCCCAGCATGGCCAGGCTGATCCGCCAGAGCCCGCCGAGATCCTTGTGGGCGACGTACTCGTCGATGGCCGTTCCCATCAGCACCGGTCCCGCCAGCGATAGAGCCGAGCTGATGACCACCAGCACCACCACAACGATCATTCCCCATTGGTAAGGGCTCAAGTACCCCAGTAGGCGCAGCAGCGTGCCGCGCACGTCTTTGGCCTTTTCGATGCGCATCCCCCGTCCTGGGCCGCGTCCGGGCCCGGAGCCGCGCGGGGGCGGGCTGGAGGGGCCGTCCTTTTCCTGGCCGTTGGGCTTTTGCGATCCGTTATGCTGCGTGGCCATGGCGTGCTCCTCCGTTGCCGAGCTGCGAGGCATAGATCTCTTGGTAGATGGGGCTGGTCGCCATGAGTTGGTCGTGGGTGCCCGTGGCGGCCACCCGGCCGCCCTCTAGCACCACGATCCGATCCGCCGTCAGCGCCGTGCTCACACGCTGGGCGATAATGATCGCCGTCATGTCGCGCATGGCCTCCCGCAGCGCCTCCTCCAGGCGGGCCTCGGTATCCACGTCCACGGCGCTGGTGCTGTCGTCCAGGATCAGCACGCGCGGCCTGACCAAGAGCGCCCGCGCGATGGCCAGCCGCTGCTTTTGCCCGCCGGAAAAGTTCACGCCGCGCTGCCCCACCAGCGTGTCATAGCCCTCGGGCATCGCCGCGATGAACTCGTGTGCCTGAGCGATGCGCGCCGCCTCTAGCACCTCCTCGTCCGTGGCTTCAGGGCGGCCATAACGGATGTTATCGCGCACCGTGCCCGAGAACAGCACCGTCTCTTGCAGCGCCATGCCGATCTGCGAGCGTAGCTCCTCCAGCGGCAGGTCGCGCACGTCGACTCCATCCAGGGTCACCTGCCCCTCGGTCACGTCGTAAAAGCGCGGGATCAGGTGCACCAGGCTCGATTTGCCCGAGCCCGTCTCGCCCAAGATCGCCACGCGCTCCCCCGGCCGGGCCTCCAGGCTCACGCCACAGAGCACCGGGTCGCCGCCATCGCCGTCGTACGAAAAGCTGACATCCTCCAGCACCACATGTCCGGCGGCCCCCTCGGGCAGGGGCACCGGCTCGGCGCTCTCCAGGATCGAGGGCTCCTCGTTCAGCACCTCCAGGATGCGCCCTGCCGAGGCCTCCGCGGCTGCCAATGGGCCGATCATCATGCCCAGCAGCATGATGGGAAACAGCGAGGTCATCAGATAGTTGACGGCCGCCACCAGCGCGCCCAGGCTCATGGTCCCTTCGATCACATACCTGCCGCCGAGCCAGATGGTGGCCACCACGCCCACGTTCAGGATCACCGTCAAGAGGGGCATCAGCACCGAAAGCAACTGAAACACGTGGATCGAGCGATTGGTGAGGTCCAGGTTGGCGGCCTCGAAACGGGCGTTCTCGTGCTCGGTGCGCACGAACGCCTTGACCACGCGCACGCCCGCCAGGTTCTCTTGCAGCACATTGTTCAGGCGATCCAGGCGCTCCTGCACCGTCTTGAAAAGCGGCCGCGCCTTGGTGGCCAAGAGCGCCATCGCCCCTGCCAAGAGCGGCAGCAACACCGCGACGATGCCTGCCATCGATGGGCTGGTGCGAATCAACATAATGATGCTGCCTATCATCAGTAGCGGCATCCGCGTGAGGATACGCAGCGACATCATAAAGATCATCTGCACCATGTTCACGTCGCTGGTGGTGCGCACCATCAGTTGGCCCGTGCGGATCCGGTCCAGGTTGCCGAACGACCAGCTCTGCACCGTGCGCACGATCTCTCGGCGAATGTCGGCGCCGGCGTTCTGCGCCACCCGCACCGAGAGCAAGGTGTTCGCAACGGCCATCGCCGCCGAGAGCACGGAGGCGCCCAGCATGATGCCGGCGGTGCGCCACACGATGCTCAGATCGCCCAGCGCGATGCCTTGGTCGATGGCCTGCTGCGTCAGGCGGGGGATCACCAGATCGGCGCCGACCTGCCCCGTCAGCAGCGACAGGGCGATGACGGCCTGCCATCGGTACGGCTTGAGGTAACGTAGCAATGATCGCAGCGACTTCATTGAGGCTCCTGCTCGTGGTGAGGCTGTGTTGCTGGCATCTCTGGCTCGGCCGCACGATCGCTGCTCCCACAGGGGCCTCGGCAGGCGCCGGGCGCCAGATTGTCGCGCACGCGCACCAGCAGCCGCTGCAGCGTCTCCCGCTCCTCGGCCGAGAACCCGTCAAAGGCGCGCAGCTCCACCTGGCGCCAGCCCTCGTCCAGCGGGCCCTTGACATCTCGCCCGGCTTGGGTCAGGTAGACGCGCTGCACGCGGTCATCCGCCGGGTCCGCTCGTCGCTCCACAAACCCAGCCTCCTCCAGGCGTTGCAGCGCATGGCTCATGGAGGGGGGGCTGATCATCACCCGATCGGCCAACTGGGTCTGGGTGAGGCCCTCTTGGTCCCACAGGATATGGAGGATATGCGGCTGCCCGCGCTGGAGCCCCAGCTCGTCCAGGATCTCCCGCGCGTGCTGATGGATGAATCGCGCTACCTGGGCCAACACCGCGCTGGGACTGTTGTCGCACTCTTGGTTCGGCGCCATGGTGGCATCCTCCGGGCATGGTTCGCCCTCTTATTATTAGATGCCTAACATTATAGGCGCGAGCAAGAATGTGTCAAGCGGGGGGAGGGAGGTCAGTTGGGGCTGGCGACGTTGACCGTCCAGTAGTGGGTGGGGCCAGGGCCGTCGGCGCGCACGTACCCCACGCCGATATGCACGTACGAGCGGCTCAGGAGGATGTCGCGGTGCCCCGAGCTGTTCATCCAGCCCGCCACCACGTCGGCCGGCGTGGGATAGCCCGCCGCGATGCACTCGCCCCACGTGCTGGGCTGATAGCCCGCCCGGCGGATCCGATCTCCCGCGCTAGAGCCGTCCGAGCCCGTGTGCGAGATGTTGCCCGTGGTAGCCATGTCGACGGTGTGGGCCTGCGCGGCAGCGGTCAGGCAGGCGTGGGCCGTCAGCGCGGGGATGCCCCGGGCGGCGCGCTCCTGGTTCACCAGAGCCACCACCTGGGCCGCATAGCTGGGCGGCTGTCGTTGCACGGCGGGCAGGTACACGCGCGCCCTGCGCTCCGCCGCCATGGCTTGGCCGGTCGCCAGCACCGAGGTCAGCGCCAAGGCCAGTATCAGTATCGCTATTCGCTTCATTCTCTGCATGGATCGCTCCCAGACGTTCCACCGCTCCCACCAAGCATAGCGGGAGCGATGTATCTATGCGTGAGACGTGCGTAAAATCAGACGGGTGCAGCGCGTGGCACAGCGTGGCTAACCCATGGCGAACGGGCTTGCGGGGGGTCGCTGTCCCAGCGTCAGGTCAATGTCTCGCCCAGCTTGAGCGCCTCGAACACGCGGATCCGAGTCAGCAGGTAGACGATGGCGCCGTTGGTGACCAGCGAGGCCACCAGCATGACCGCCGCCGCCCGCAGCATGTCTCCCCAGGCCGGCACGATGCGGAACGGCGGCACCAGGTCGCTGGCGCGCCAGCCGATCTGCAAGTAGGGCACGAACAGATCGGCCACCAACATGCCGATCCCCAGCCCCACCACGATGCCGCCCACCGTCACCACGGCCCGCTCGATGCTCAGCGACGCCGCCACCTGCCCCTGATAGAGGCCGATGGCCCGCGCCAGGCCGAACTCGATGGTTCGCTGGCGGAACGACATCAGCGCGTTCAGCGCCTGAGCCAACACGCTCAGGCCCACCGTCACCACAAAGCCCACCGAGAGGAACCCGAACACGCCCATCCGATCCTTGTCCTGGCGGGCCTCGTCGATCAGCTCGGTGGCCGTGCGCATCTCCAGCAGGTAGAACCCGTGGTCCCCCAGGTCCTGCGCCAGTTGCGCGGGATCGACATCGGGCTCGGTATCCAGCCAGACGCGGTAAGGCAGCTCCTGGCCCATGGCCTCAAAGATATAGTCCAGATTGGCGATGAACACGGGGCTATGATGCGGGTACGCCGTGGGGAAATAGCGCAACACGCCCACCACGGTAAACGTCGCCAGCTCTTCGTAGAACTCGGTGTTGATATGGATCCGCGCCACGTCGCCCACCCGCAGCCCCGTCTCCTCGGCCGCCTGCTCGGTGATCAGCACCCCGTTGCGGTGCAGCGCCAAGCGGTTCATCAGCGCGCCCAGCGATTCGTTGGCAAAGTCGTCTCGGAAAAAGGCCGTCGCCGCCAAATAGCGCGAGTCGACCCCATAGATCAGCCCCATGCCCGCCTTCTGGTCCACGCGGGCGCGATAGCGGGCCACCCGTGCTGCGCTGCGCACGCCCGGCACCTGCAGGTGATCCTCCACCGGCAGCAAGGTCCAGCCCGCATCGCTCAGAGACGTGCCCACGCTCACCCCAGCCCTGGCGGGGCCTTCCACAAACGGATCGTACACCTCGGTGTCGGCGCCCTCCAGCACCGCCACGTCGGCCCCCACGTCATAGCGCACTCGGTCGGCCTCGTTGGCATCGATGGTCCGCGCCGCCGAGGCCGTGAACGTGCCCAGGGCCGTCGTCAGCAGCACGATGGTCAGCAACGGCGCATGGCGATGGGCCGACCGTGACAGGTGGTGCAGCGCCAACATGGCCGAGACGCTGCCCGTCTGCCGCGCGATCCAGTCGGGCAGGCGCACCAGCCACGGGAATAGCCGCACCACCACCAGGCTCATGGCCAACACAAAGAACGAGGGCACCAAAAAAAGCAGGGGATTGGTGACCGTCGCCTCCGACGATTCGAGCAGCGCCAGACGGCCTTGGGCCCGCAGCACATAGAGCCCATAGGCCGCGATGCCGATCATCACCACGTCCAGGTACAGCCGCTGCCACAGCGGGGGCGTCGTGTCTCCGCGCGCCGTCTGTGACCGCATGGCCACCACCGTCACGCGCGATGCTTGCACCGCCGGCAGCACCGTGGCCACCATGGCCAAAACCAGGCCGCCGGCGGCATACCACAGGCTCTGCGGCGTGATGGTGACCGTGAGGGCGGTCCGCCGGGTGAACTCCAAGAAGCCGTACGTCCCGCCGATGGCCTGGGCGAACCAGCGGCCCAGCGTCGGCCCGGCTACCATTGCCACCGCCGCCAGCAGCAGGGTCTGCAAGAGATAGGTGGTGAACACCTGGCCGCTGGTGGCGCCACGGCTTTTCAGCATGGCGATCTCCAGCCGCTGCTCTTGCACGGCCGCCGACGACATAGAGCTCACGAAATAAGCCACCAAACCGAGAAAGGGGATCAAAAAGCTAAGCAGGCGCAGCGTCTGGGCCGCCGCCTCTTGCTGATAGCGTTCCAGCACCAGCTCTGGCGAGCTGGCGACATTGGTCAGCGGCAAATAGCTCTCCAGCCGCAGGCGCATGCGGTCGATCCCCTGCAACAGGTCCGGTACGCTGGCCGTGTTGATATGGTTGCGATCCAGGGCCAGATACCAGCGCATCGAGCGCAGCGCCTGGGGCATGCGGCCTGATTCGGCCAGCTGCAGGTAGCTGTCCTCGTGCATCAGCATGACGTCGGTCACCCGGCTGGGGAACAGGGTGTACCAGAGCGACTCCTGCTCCTTTTCCACGCGCCAGATGCCCACCACCCGTACCAGGAACTCGGTCTGGGCCTCGTCGGGGAGATCCTCCCGGGAGAGCTCGGTGTAGACCAGCAGCCGCTCGTGCCCGATGTCCAGGCCGGTGGTGTTGGCGTAGGCCTCGCTGATCAGCACCTCGATCGGCTCATCGGCGCTGGTCCACGGCTCGGGCGCGCGGCCGTCAACCAAGGTGGTGCGCGCCTCCAGCCCGGCGAACGCGCCCAATCTCGCCGCGGCGGAGCGGAAGGTCTCGCCGACCCGCCGCACCTCAAAGTCGCCGCTGGCCACATAATGGGCCATATCGCCAAACGGAACGCCCAGCTCGCGCGGCAGCACCTGCTCCACATAGGTGCGCACGGCCTCGTAGCGATTCCAGTCGGCGCTGGTCTTGCCCGTGCCCACCCACAGCAGCTCGAACCCGGCCCGTGGCCGGTCATAGGAGCTGCCCTCCAGGTCGCTGGCCAGGAGCTGCCGATTGACCGCCTCCGAGTACATGGGGATGGCGGCCGCCAGGGCCACGAACGCGATCCAGCCCACCAGCAGGGCCAGCGTCAACCCTCGTTGGGCCAGCATCCGGCGCAAGACGATGCCGACCAGCCCCCAGACGCGTCCAATCGCGCGCAAGTCGAGTCCTCTCTGCCT
>CAZUZB010000083.1:6775-9415 GCA_964624695.1 uncultured Anaerolineales bacterium
CAGCATGGGGAGCGGCATGAGCGAGAGACGTAAAGCGGTGGCGGCGCTCTTGGGGGCGGCGCTGCTGTGGAGCCTGGGCGGAGTGCTGATCAAGTGGGTGGATTGGCACCCGATGGCGATCATGGGCGCGCGCAGCCTCATCGCCACGGGGCTGACCTATGCCCTGCTGCGAGGCAAGGTGCGCCGCATTGGGCGCGTCGAGCTGGCGGCGGCGCTGGCCTATGCGGCGACGGTGGCCATGTACGTGTCGGCCGTCAAGCTGACCACGGCGGCCAACGCCATCCTGCTGCAATACACGGCGCCCGTCTGGATAGCATTGGCCGGCGGCTGGGCGCTGGGCGAGCGCACCACCCGCAGTGACTGGGTGGTGCTGGCGGTGGCCCTGCTGGGGATGCTGCTGTTCTTCCGCCAGGGGTTGCGCGCCGAAGGGTTCGTGGGAAACCTGCTGGCGGCGTTGAGCGGGGTGACCTATGCCGCGACCATGGTGCTGCTGCGCAAGCAAAAGGACGCCGATCCCCTGTCGGCCATCCTGCTGGGGAACGTGGTGGCGGCGCTGATCGGGCTGCCGTTCGCCATCGGCCAGCCCCTGCCCAGCGCCCAGGGTTGGTTGGGGCTGGCGCTGCTGGGCATCGTGCAGCAGGGGCTGTCGTACGGCCTGTATAGCTATGCCATTCGCCACGTCACGGCGCTCGAGAGCGCGCTGATCCTGACCATCGAGCCGATCCTGAACCCCATCTGGGTGGCCCTGGCCATCGGCGAGTATCCCGATGCCGGAGCCTTGGTGGGCGGGGCGCTGGTGGTGGCGGCGGTCACGGCCCGGGCGGTGGCCAGCGCCCGGCGGCGGATGCGCGGCCCGCGAGCAGCTTGAGCGAACCGATGTGCCTCCCCCACGTAATTCTGGTATAATCTGCTTGACAATCATCAGAAGGGCGCGCCTGGCGCGCTGTGTGAAAAGGAGCGGATAGAATGGCTACGGCAATGCCATTGCTCCAGGTGACCGATCTCCATGTTTCGCGCGAGGATCACGAGATCCTGCGAGGGGTGGATCTGGCCGTGGAGCGCGGCACGGTGCATGCGGTGTTGGGGCTGAACGGATCGGGCAAGAGTACCTTGGCCTATACCTTGATGGCGTTGGCGGGCTATCAGCCGACGCGTGGGCGTATCGTGCTGGACGGGCACGAGATCACCCACCTGGGCACCACCGAGCGGGCCAAACTGGGCTTGACCCTGGCCTGGCAGGAGCCCGCCCGCTTTGAGGGCTTGACCGTGCGCCGCTACCTGGCCATCGGCCAGGAGGAGCCCTCGCGCGAGCGGCTGGTGGACGCGTTGCGGTCGGTGAACCTGGACGAGTCGTACCTGAACCGACGGGTGGACGAAGGGCTGTCCGGCGGCGAGCGCAAGCGGGTGGAGCTGGCGGCGGTGTACGCCATGCGCCCCAAGCTGGCGGTGCTGGACGAGCCCGATTCGGGGATCGATACCTTGAGCCTGGATGACATCTCGGCGCTGATCCATCGCATGGCGGCCGAGGACATCACGGTGCTGCTCATCAGCCACCGCGACGAGATGGTGGCCCGTGCCGACCGGGCGTCGCTGATCTGCGAGGGGCGGGTGGTGGTCACCGACGCCGCCGACACGGTGTGCAATCGCTATGCCCATTGCTGCCGGCCCTGCGATCGCAGCGAGCCCGTGGAGGCGGAGGATTCCTATGAGCGACTTTAGCGCCATCCTGGCCACCTACGAGCAGGCGGGTGGCGATGCCGAGGCGTTGCGCACGCCCGGCGTGGCGCGGCTGGTGGTCAGCGGCAACGAGGTGATCGCCAGCCAGGAGATCGACGGGCTGCGCATGCGGTCGGAGCAGCTCCCGGACGGGATTCGCGCCCGGGTGGAGGTGGCCGCTGGGGCGCAGATCCCCATGCCGGTGCACCTCTGCTTTGGCGTCCTGCCCGAGGAGGGCGTGCAGCGGATCCTGGTGCATTTCGAGATCGGCGATCGGGCCAGCGCCAAGTTCATGGCCCATTGCACCTTTCCCAACGCGCGCCAAGTGCAACACGTGATGGATGGGACCATCCATGTGGGAGCGGGCGCCACCATGGTCTATCGTGAGACCCACTTTCACGGCGAACATGGCGGGGTGGAGGTGTTGCCCACCGCCCGCGTCCAGGTGGACGAGGGCGGTCGCTACGAGACGACCTTTGCCCTGAGCCACGGCCGGGCGGGTCGCGTAGTCTTTGACTATGAGGTGGATGTGGCCGCCGACGGCGTGGCCGAGCTCTATGCGCGGCTGATGGGCGCGGGCGACGACCACATAACCGTGCGCGAGGTGGTGCGGCTCAACGGCCCCCGCGCGCGCGGATTGGCCAAGTCGCGCATCGCCGTGCGCGGGCGCGCGCGCAGCGACGTGCACGCGACCACCGAGGGCCACGCCCCCGGCGCGCGCGGTCACATAGATTGCGTCGAGATCGTGCGCGACGAGGCCATCGCCACCGCCGTGCCTATCGTGCTGGTGACCCACCCCCAGGCGCAGATCACCCACGAGGCGGCCATCGGCACCGTGGATAAAAAGCAGCTCGAGACGTTGCTGGCGCGCGGCCTGGACGAGGACACCGCCGTGGATGTCATCGTGCGAGGGATGCTGGCGGA
>CAZUZB010000084.1:0-9158 GCA_964624695.1 uncultured Anaerolineales bacterium
CACTTGCGCTGTGGCGGCGGATGGGACCACCGATCGTGAGGACGCGAACCAACCCGCCTAGGTGGTGATGCCAAACCGCTGGCCGCAATGCTGGCACGCAAAGGCGCGGGCGAAACCCTCGGTCCAGCCGCTCCCTCCTGGCACCTCTCGGCTCATAGCGCTCCGGCAGGTAGGGCACAACACGCGGCCTTCAGCATCCACGCTGAGATCGTCTAGCTCTTTGGCAAAAACCTTGATGGGCCCTGTGCCGGCAAGATGGTCCTCTACCAAACGAACCAGGCGCTCCCGGACCGAGCGGTGCCCGGCGCTGTGATAGAGGTTCCTGGTCTCGTACGGGTCCTCTGCGAGATCCACGAGAACGCCACCCGACGACGGAACGTCAGCGTTGATCATGAGTTTGTAGGTGCCGTCACGCACCATGACCAGCCGGTGATCCTCTTTTTCTCCACTCTGGGCATAGATCTCGGAGCCGATTTCGCTGAAGACCGGTCTGGCAGGCGGCGCCCCATGGCCGCGAACCACGTCGGCCAGGCTCAGATCGCGGACGCGCTCGGGCATCGATAGCCCGGCAAGATCCAACAGTGTGGGCAGCAGCGAGATGGTGCTCACGGGCGTCTCCACGTGCTGGCCCGGCTGCCGACCTGCGCTCGGCAGCCGGATGAAAAAGGGCACCTGCGCGGAACTATCGAAAAAGGTTCCCTTTTGCACAAGGCCCTGGTCTCCCAAGTGGGTGCCGTGGTCGGAGAGGAACGCGATGACGGTGTTCTCGAGCAGGCCCTTCTGGCGCATGGCCTCCAGCAGGAGACCAAAGGTGTGATCCACAAAGGCGGCCTCGCCATAGTAAAAGCGCCGCATGGGGCCGATCTCTTCGGGCTTGAGCAGATGCGACCCCCGCAGGTCGAGCTGCTTGGCAAGCCACTCGGGCGCATCGCCGATGAGCCGATCACCCTCCAATGGCAGGTCGATGGCCGATTCGGGAATCAGGGTGTCGAACGGAGTAGGGGGCACCACGGGCGTATGCGGCGCGCTGAAGGACAGCCTCAGCAGGAACGGGGTGTCCTCTGGCAGTTCGTCCAGCCACTGAAGGGCGGCCCGCACCGCCTGACGCTCCCGCTTCTGTCCGATGTCCACGGGAAACGTGCCCCCCAGGATCCACTTGTCCGTGTGCTTGATCGCCCCATAGTCTTTTCGGCGATGGGGCGGGTTATAGTCGTAAGGTGACACCGCTTCGCTGATCACGAACCCTCGTTCGGTGCCAAAGGCACGTTCTCGCCCGCCATAGTGTTGCTTGCCAAAGGTAGCCGAGGCGTAACCGGCCTCATGGAACGGCTCCAGCAGGCTATCAAACGTTACTCCCGGGTGACCTTCATTGAGCCAGACACCGGTCTCGCAAGGATGCTGGCCTGAGAGGATGGACAGCCGCGCCGGCATGCATACGGGCGAGGGCGTGTACGCGTTGCGGAACACCGTGGCCCCGCGAGCCAGGGCATCAAGGTGCGGCGAGACCGCCCACGGACGGCCGTACAGCCCCAGCGAATCGGCGCGCTGCTCGTCGGTCATCAGCCAGAGGATATTGAGAGGACGTTGTCGGGTTGGCATGCTGCTCCATCCGTATAAGGTACACTCGCCGCAAAAAGAGAGGAGCGCCCCCCCAGCCGCTCCTCTCGCAAAAAGGCTCACATGGCAACGACGCGATCAGAGCCCAAACTGCCCGCTAGCCTTCGAGGGCCTGTCGGTAGGTCTCGTAGGCGTCGCGGTAGATCTGCAGGTACTCGTCCACACCGAGGTTCTGCATCTGGGCGAAATAGCGCTCGAGGTTGTCGTCCGTAAGCGGCTCTTCGCCGACGATGAACCGTGCTTCCATGGGCGTGGCATAGTCGGAGATGGCCACCTGGAGCTCACGGATCCGCTCTTGAGCCTCCGGTTCCAGATAGATGGCCCCGGGAAAGTTAGGCTGAACATACGGCGCCACACGCTCGCGGATGGTCAGGCGCCACTGCATGTCGCCCGTGGTGTTGTCCACTGGCAAGGTGATCCCCTCTGCCTCACGCAGATGGCGGATCTCGTCAATCCCGCTAAAGCCCACCTGGTGGCCGCTGATGGGGTTGAGCGTGTTGGCATGATCCCAGTTGGTGGTGATGCCTTCGGGATAGTCATAGGTGAGCTTGTCGTCCTGGACGTACCAGCCGGCGTGTCCGAGGGCTTCCTCGCTATCCTTTTTCGGGCCATGCCAGAACATGAACGAGTACTTTTCGGTAAAATACAGGTCGGCCACACGAATGGCAGCTTCAGGATAGGGGCACTTGTTGGTGAGCAGAAAAGCGCCCGGGGTCACCGAGCTAGCCGTGCCCCATAGCTTCTGGCTGTTCCACTCGCTCGTGACCGGGACAAAGGCTTCCCACTCGGCATAGTTTTGCGGGTCGAACACAAAGGGGGCGCCGCCAGCCATCAGGCCCACCACGCCCTGGGAGGCCTTGGCATTGACGGCCGTCTCATCCAGCGTAAAGATGTCGCGATCCAACAGGCCGTCGTTCCAGAGCCGGTTCATATACTTCAAGTATTCGGCATAGCGCGGATGGGCGGAAAAGACCACCGGCTCACCTTCCAGCATGGCCATGAGCAGTCCGCCGCTGGTCACAAAGCCCAGCGCTGTGGCAACAAAGCAGCGCTCGTCAAAGCCCGAGTTCCAAGCCCCGGTGAAGGGTACCTCATCGTCAGCGCCATTGCCGTTGGGATCCTGCTCTTTGAAGGCCTTGAGCACATCGTAGAGGTCGTCCAGGGTCTCGGGATCCTCTAGGCCGAGGTTCTCGATCCACTGGTGACGGATAAAGGCGCGTTGTACGGTCTGCTCGGGGCGGTTACCGGCCATCACCTCTAGGAGCACCGAGGGCAGGCTGTAGATGTTGCCGTCGGGGCAGGTGACTGCCGCCTTGACTTCCGGGTACTGGGCAAACGTCTTGACGATGTTAGGGGCGTACTCATCAATGAGATCGTTGAGCGGCAGGAACTGCTGCTCCAGCATGCCATACTGCACGATCTCGGTGGTTGAAAAGCCGGAATGCAGGAACACGTCAGGCAACTGACCCGAGGCGAACATCAGGTTGATCTGCTCTGTGCGGGCACCGGAGTCGATGCGCGTCACGTCGAACTTGATGCTGGCAAGCTGCTCCATAAAGTCAAAGTACCACATGCCCTCGGCCCTGCCGCCGTTGGCCTGCCGCGTGGTGATCATCGACATGGTGATGGGGTTCTTGGCGATGGGCAGCAGGCTGTCTTTGTTGAGATAGTCATCGGCTGCTGGTGCAATGGTGGCAGGCACTGCGGTAGCTGGTGCGGTGGTGGCGCTGGGAGCCGCCTCTTTCTCCTCCGCCACGGGAGGGACGGTGGTGGGTTGAGGCTGCGAACAGGCCGCAGCCACCACACCTAGCGATGCGATAGCGGCGGAACGCATGAATGCACGACGTGTGAGCACCGATTTCATGGGAATCTCTCCTCTTTTCTGCTTGGCTTGATCACGATTCTGTATCGGATGTTTGATGGACGTCTTACCCATTGGCTAACCTCTTCCTCCAAGGTACAAGACCCGCTCGCATACAGGCCCAGGACCAAAGCTGCCGGTCGGGAGCACGCGATGACCACCCAGCCGGGTCATCCCTTGATAGCCCCGATCATCACCCCCTTTACAAAGTGGCGCTGCACGAACGGATAGGCGATCAGCACCGGAGCGCTGGCCACAAAGATCAGCGCGTACTTGATCACCTCCGCCATCATGGCCTGCCTGGCGTACCACTCGAACTGCTCCGCGGGAATGCTCTCCAGGTCCATCAGGAGCTGCTGGTTCAGCAGCAGGATGTTCCTCAGAACCAGCTGGAGCGGATAGAGCGCCTCGGATCTCAGATAGATCAGGGCATTGAAAAAGCTATTCCAATGACTCACGCCGTAGAACAGGCCAATAACGGCGATGATGGGCGTAGAAAGCGGCAAGGCAATGCGCGCAAAGATGCCCAGGTCCGAGCAGCCGTCGATCTTGGCTGCCTCGTAGAGCTCTTCCGGAATGGACGCCTGATAGTAGGTGCGCGTGATGATCATGTTCCACACACTCATCGCACCCGGCAAGATCATCGCCCAGCGCGTATCGATCAGATCTAGCCGCACCATCAGGATGTAGCTGGGTATCATTCCGCCGCTAAAAAACATGGTGAAAACAAACAGCCCCATGATCAGGTTCCGACCCCGAAGCTTGGACCGTGACAGGGCAAAGGCGCAGGTAATGGTGACGGCCAGATTCAGCACCGTTCCACTCACCATATACACGATGCTGTTGGCATAGCCGGTCCAGATCACGCGGTTGGAAAAGACGTTCCGGTAAGCCTCCACTGTGAAGCCCTTGGGCCAGAACCAGATCTGGCCAGAGGCCACAGCCACCGGGTCGCTGAACGAGGCAGCGATAGTGAACAGCAAGGGAAAGATAACCACCAAAAAGATGGTGGACAGGATGATATAGTTGACGAGATCAAAGAGTTCGATGCGCCGTGTCGTCCCCACTACAGTCCCCCGTCCTACCAGAGGCTCGTCTGGCCTGACCGCCGGGCCAGGCCGTTGGCTGCCAGGAGCAAGACAAAGTTGATGACCGAGTTAAAGAGGCCGATGGCCGATGAATAGCTGAACTGGGCCCCGAGGAGCCCCACGCGATACACATACGTGGAGATGACATCGGCCGTCTCCATGTTCAGCGCGTTCTGCAGGAGCAGAACCTTTTCAAAGCCGACGGACAGCAGCCCGCCCAGGTTAAGGATCAGTAGAATGGTGATGGTAGGGGCGATGCCCGGCAGGTCGATATGCCAGATCTTTTGCAGGCGACTGGCGCCGTCGATCATGGCGGCCTCCACAACCTGCGGATCGATGGTGGAGAGGGCGGCAAAGTAGATGATGGTGCCCCAACCAGCGTTCTGCCAGATGCCCGACAAGACATAGATGGTCGGGAACCATCGCGGTTGCGTCATATAGTCGGCCC
The DNA here is from genome assembly GCA_964624695.1 of uncultured Anaerolineales bacterium. Taxonomy (GTDB): domain Bacteria; phylum Chloroflexota; class Anaerolineae; order UBA1429; family UBA1429; genus DAIRUQ01. Next base: position 5,015 of record CAZUZB010000084.1, read on the forward strand.
GTCTGCCTCCCAGCAGGGCCACCAGGTGGTTGATGATACCCTTGTCATGGTTGAGGAACATGACGACCATGCCGCTCATGACGACCGTCGAGATGAAATGAGGGGCATAGATCGTTGTCTGCACGGTTCTCTTGAACGCCGCACTCTTGACCTCGTTGAGCAGAATGGCCAGGATGATCGGGACAGGGAATCCCGCCACCAAGCTGTACAAGCTGAGGCCGAGCGTGTTCCTAATCAGCTGAGAAATGTTGGGCGACTGGAAAAAACGCAGGAAATGCTTGAGTCCTACCCATTCGCTCCCCCAAATGCCCAGGCTGGCCCGAAAATCCTTGAAGGCGATTTGGACGCCGTACATGGGCCAATAGTGAAAGACCAGGACATACACCACTGCCGGAAGGAGCAGCAGGTACAACTGATGATCCCGCACGATATCCCTCAGGAGCAAGCTGAGTGCGGTCTTTGGGCGGGCGGTGAGCCTGACCGAGATGTCGCCTCTGCCCGCGCGCTTGCGGATTCGTTGGTTCCCTAGGCTAGCCAAATGCGTACATCCTCCTCACAGCAGGGCCCAGGCCTTTGCCAGGCCCGTGGCTCGGACTTATACTAGCACCGAGTGAGCATCATTTGGGTCGATTCTGGACCGCATGTGGACCGGAGGTGGACAAGTTGGCGGCGCTGACCCGGGCAGAGTTCGAGCAGTGCCTGCGCGATTGCCTCGGCCATCTGTATGATCCGGACTATTTGCGAGCCTCTCCCCTTGCCGCACTGCTGAACGTCAGCCAGCGCGCCGATTCGCCCACGGTCCTTCGACGCATTCTGATCCAAGCTATCGAATCGATCGAGCCCCCGCCCGACGTCCCCCTGGGTTCGCGCGAGTGGCGCATGTACAATGCGCTCCTTTACCTCTATGTGCAACAGATGAACCAGGAAGAGGCGGCGGACAAGATGGCCCTCAGTGCGCGCCAGGTGCGCCGCGACCGTTCAGCCGGCGTTCGCGCGCTGGCGGACCTGCTCTGGGAGCGCCATAGCCTGGGAGGCCGCCCAGCCCCACCCACTTTGCCAGAGAGCCCCCCAACGGTTCGCCAAGAACTGGCCTGGCTACAGCAAGAGGTCGCCGGCACCTCGGCCGATCTGAGGCAGGTGCTGGGCGGCGTCCTGGAACTAGCTGGACCCCTGGCTTCCAGGCAGCGGACGAGCCTGGACGTGCTGCTGCCCACGGAGCTACCGCGCATAGCCGCCCCAGCCGCTGCCCTGCGGCAGATTCTGCTGGGCGTGTTGAGCGCTGGCATACACGACGCCGCTGACAGGACCGTCACGCTCGCGGCGCGGACAGGAGGCGGCATGGTCGAGATCCGCGTGGCCCGGCCCGGCGCTTCTCCCAACGACGCGATGGACGGCCTAGAGGCCGTCCGCCAGTTGGTCGAGCTCTGCCAGGGCACGGTCGCTCTCTCGGACAGTGCGGGCGCATGGACCGCCTTGGTGACATTGCCGGCATCCGACCGGATCCCGGTACTGGCCATCGACGACAATGCCGATACCCTGCAGCTCCTGCAGCGCTACACGGCCGACACGCGTTACGAGATGATCACCACGACGGATCCAGCCGAGGGCATCGAGCTAGCCGAGGAGCGCTTGCCCAAGATCATCGTGCTCGATGTGATGATGCCGCAGGCGGACGGCTGGGAAGTGCTGGGAGAGCTACAGCGGACCGCCGCGACCGCGCATACGCCTGTAGTCGTCTGCACCATCCTCGCCGATGCCGAGCTGGCGCTCTCACTGGGCGCTACTGCTTTTGTGCAAAAGCCGGTCACGCAGGAGGCGTTCCTGGCTGCCCTGGAACAGGCGGCCGAGCAGAGCTCGTCAGGACATGACTGAGCGCCTCGATGCACGCTGCGAGATCTCGGATAGAGAGCCCTCCCTTACGGGTCACCATCAGGGCGTCGCTGACCAGGGGCTCGCCCAGCGGATCGCGAGCAGAGATCACGATGACGGGGATATCGCGCAGCGCTGGATCCTGCGACATCTGTTGCAGTACCCCGAACCCGTCCAACCCTGGCATGGTCAGATCCAAGAGCACCAGTTCAGGCTCTCTCGTCCGCATGACCTCCAGCGCCTGCCCCCCGTTTCGCGCCAGAAGCACCTGATAGCCGCGCTGGGATGCCTCTAGCACCCGCGAAAAGAGATGCAGGGCCTCCCAGTCGTCATCGACGATCAGGACGCGGCGCACGGGTGGGTTCAGCTCTTCCAAGGCTGAGAGGAGCGCGTCACGGCTGATCGGCTTGACCAGATAGCGGATCACCCCGAGGCGAGCGGCAGGCTTGGGATCGGGCACCCAACACGCCATGGCCGGCGTGCCATAGGGCAGATCGCCAAGCTGAACCAATGCAGCAGGCACCTCGGCTGGCGACGGGGTGTTCACCACCAGCGCCTGGGCCGGCGAGCGCCCCAGCTCGTCGAGAGCCTGTTTCAGGTTGTCGGCGCCCACCGTCTCTGCTTGCTCGAAATAGCGTGCCAACTGCGACCGGAAGGATCCGCTCTGATCGATCAGTACGTAACGCGGTACCGCCTCGGGCTGGGGGGCTGCAAATCGGCGGGTGCGCTGACGGTACTCGAATTCGCGGTACGGATCCATGGCCCGCTTGGCATCGCCGAGAGCCTCCCTGCTCACGACGGCGCCCAACCCGAGAGGCAAGCTGAAGGCAAAGGTGGAGCCCACGCCCAACTGGCTCTCCAGCCACATATCGCCCCCATGCATCTGAACGAACCTTCGGCTGATGGCCAATCCCAAGCCACTGCCCCCTAGGCCACGGCGGCTAGTGCTCTCAAGCTGCGTGAAGGGCTCAAATATCCTGGCCTGATCGTCGGGCGCGATGCCGGGGCCGGTATCCTCAACTGTGATCACGACACGGTCTTCTCGACACTCGATCCTGACGACGACCCCGCCGCGACTGACAAAGCGGCCAGCGTTGCTTAGCAGGTTGATGATCACCTGGCGAATGCGCGTGCGATCGCAGTAGACGGGCGGAAGGTCATCGGCGGCCTCTACCCGGAGATAGAGACCCTTGGACTCGTACAGCACGCGGACGCTCTCGGCGGCGTCCTGGGCGATCTCCTGTGGCGAGACCCACCCTTTGCTAAGCGTCGTCCTGGCGGCTTCGGCGCGGCTCAGGTCGAGCACGTCGTCGACCAGGCGGGCCAGATGACGGCTGTTGCGTTCGATGGCGGCGATGTCGCTCATAAGCGCCGGTGGCAGCCGGGTGCCGTACAGCTCGGTGGATTGGAGGATCAGCTCACTAAAGCCGATGATCATATTCAGCGGGGTGCGCAGCTCGTGGCTGACGTTGGCGACAAACTCTTCCTTGGCCTGCCGCGCCTCTGCAGCGGCCTGGTTGAGGACAAGCAGCCGATCGGAGAGCCGCGCCAACTCCCGGTTGGCCAGGCCCAGATCAGCTTGGGACTCTTTCAGCGCCAGCCGCTGGGCCCTGGCCTCTTCCACCTGGCGTTGCGACTGGACTGCGTGAAGCAGCGACCAGTCAAAGGCCTGCAAGAGGACGTGGGTGGCAGAATAGCCGACAGCAGCGACGAGGGCCCCGGTAACGGCGATCGCGAGGCCAAGCTCAGACGACAGCGCGGGCATGACCAAAGCGCGCGCAAGCCACCACACCAGAGCAATGGTCGCCGCCTCGGTGAGGGCTGCCGCCCACCAGCCGATCAGGACGCCGGCGACTAGCGGAAGCAGAATGTAGGCCAGCGCGGCTTCTGGGCGTCGCAACACCAGTGTGAGGAGCGAGATCAGGACGGCTACTCCCACAAGCCACAAGGCCTGCGCGAGCAGGAAGGAACGTGGTAACAGGTACAGCGCCAGGACCGATACGCCGAGCATCAGGACCAAGAGCAGCGGGAGGTCCGGAGGTCCCGTGCGCCAGATGGTCGAGATGGCTACGGACCATAGGATTACCGAGGCAGTCAGGGTGATCAGGATGATCGCGCGAGCGGACGCCTCGGCCAGGGGTGAGGTCGAGGCCACGAAATCAGCATCGGACCGGCGGGCCAGGCGTATCGCTTGCCACATACGCACCTCAGTACGACCTGTTGGGGGGCGTTCTCCTGCGGGTGACCAGAGTCGATGATAGTGGCCTGAGATCGG
>CAZUZB010000085.1:0-6547 GCA_964624695.1 uncultured Anaerolineales bacterium
TTATCGCGCCATCCGATCTGTTGGGGGGTGTTCCATGTCTGGACACAGCAAGTGGGCCACGATCAAGCGCGCCAAGGGCGCGAACGATGCCAAGCGCGGCAAGCTGTTCACGCAGCTCGGGCGCGAGCTCGTGATCGCCGCGCGCGAGGGTGGTGGGGACCCGGACTCTAACTTTCGGTTGCGCTTGGTGCTGGACAAAGCCAAACGGGCCAATATGCCCAAGGAGAACATTGAGCGCGCTATCAAGCGCGGCACCGGCGAGCTCAAAGACGCTAGCGCGATGGAAGAGGTCAGTTACGAGGGCTATGGGCCGCATGGCACCGCGTTCTTGGTCGAGGTGCTGACCGACAACAAGAACCGCGCTGTGGCTGATGTGCGCCACGTGTTCTCCCGTCTCGGCGGCAACCTAGGCGCTGATGGCTGCGTGGCTTGGATGTTCAGTCGCAAGGGCTATATCGCCGTTCGGCCGGGCGGCCAGGATCCCGAAGAGGTCGCATTGTTGGCCATCGACGCGGGGGCCGACGATGTCGAGATCAGCGATGATCTGATCGAAGTCTATACCGCGCCCAGCGAGCTGCGTCCCGTGCAGGAGGCGCTCTCCCAAGAGTTTGAGGTCGAGACCGCCGAGCTGTCGTGGATTCCGCAGAGCACGCAGACGCTCGATGAGCACGCCACTCTGCAGACGATGAAGCTCATCGACGCGTTGGAGGATTTGGACGATGTCCAGCGTGTCTATACCAACCTAGATATCTCGGACGAGGCCATGGCCGTGTTCGAGAACAGTGCCGCCTGACGAATGACGATGCTAGTGCTGGGGCTGGATCCAGGCTTGGCCATCATGGGATACGGCCTCGCAATGGGCGATGGGCAGAGCTTGACCGCCGTCGACTATGGGGTGGTCCGCACGGAAGCTGGCCTGCCCCTGCCCGATCGGCTTCTCCATCTCCGGGCCGAGCTTCAGCATTTGCTGGCGGCACGGCGTCCTGATGCGGTGGCGGTGGAGAAGCTTTACTTTGCCAACAATGCCCGTACGGCCTTTGCGGTGGGGCAGGCGCGCGGCGTGATTCTGCTGACCTTGGCCGAGGCGGGCTTGCCCATCGCCGAGTACACACCCCTGCAGATCAAGCAGGCGGCGACGGGCTATGGCCAGGCCGACAAACGGCAGGTGCAAGAGATGGTTCGTCTCCTCTTTGGGCTCGACGATATCCCCCGCCCCGATGACGCCGCCGACGCGCTGGCGGTTTGCCTCTGTCATTTGCATTGCATCCGCTTTCAAGCCGCGGCTGCCCGCGCCGATGCCGAGGCCCTATGATCGCACGACTTTCGGGCACCTATGCCGGTCGGTCAGGTGATGCCATCGTCGTGGACGTGGGTGGCGTCGGTTTTGGGGTGTCGGTGCCTCAAGGGTTCTTTCAGCAGCAGCGTGAAGCGGGCGATCCTGTAGCGCTGTACATCCATACCCATGTGCGGGAGAGCGAGATCAGCCTGTACGGGTTTGAGGAGCCCGAAGAGCGCGAGCTGTTCGAGCTGCTCCTCATGGTGAGTGGCATCGGCCCCCGCACCGCATTGGCTTGCCTCTCCACGCTCTCGCCCGAGGTCATGCGCGAGGCCATCGCTGCGGGCGAGGCCGGCGTGTTCACCCGCATTCCGGGCATCGGCGCCAAGACGGCCCAGCGGATGCTGCTGGACCTCAAGGACCGTGTTGGGCATCTGGTGGTCGGCTCGGGCGCTGTCGTCGGGGGTGGGCCGGATCGGGATGTGATCGAGGCGCTGATGGCGCTGGGTTACTCGGCGTCGGAAGCGCAATCGGCAGTGCGGGCCATTCCCAAAGACGTAACCGCCGTCGATCAGCGCATCGTCGCTGCTTTACGGCAGATGGCTTCCTAGCGGACGGCCGACAGCGTCTCGTAGAGGGCGAGCAGATCCGGCAGCCAGGCGGCGGGCAAGGCGCGCAGCAACGCCGGGAAGACGAACACCGTCCAGAGGATGATGGTCAGGACCATGGCAGTGATGCAGGGCAGCAGGGTCGATAGCGAATGCTTGCTCTCGCCGATTGGGTCCGATCTGCGCGCGCGGACCATGCCGATGCCTCCCCACGCCACCCCGATAGCCCCGATCAGCATGGCATAGCCGAGCAAGGCGTCCTCGCCGGCGGCCTCGAACGATCCGGCAAACCGCACGGGAAAGGACGCCGCTGGGGGCAGGCCGCTCAGGGCATACACGCCGGTCGTCAGCGCGATCAAGCACACGATTCGACCGGCTCGGCCCGTCGTGGGGAGGGGGGTCACCGCGTCCTCATCGTCCCGCAGGCACCAGAGTGCGCACGTGGCGGTCAGCAGAGCGATTGCGCCCAGCCAGAGATCCAGCGAGACACTGGGTGACGAGTCGGGCAACGCCTGTGCCAGGTGGACGATCGTCCCTCCCCAATAGGCCAGGGAGGCGTGTCCCAGAACCTGGCGACGGTGGGTATGCACGGTGCTCATGACCCCACCTAGCAGAGCCGTCAATGCTCCCCCATAGAGGAGCAGCGGCCTTGCCAGGCTCCAGAAACGTGGCCACGCCGGCGTCTGAAGGAGCCGCCCCAGGTAGCACAGCCCCACCAGACTGCCCCAGGTCATCGCTGCCATGGTCAGCGCTGGGTGACCCGTGGTTTGCACGGCCGACCGCCACAAGTGCAGGGGGAACAGCCCCAGGAGAAGCGCTCCCGCGACCACAGCCAGGACGCTGGCCGTCTGCAGGGTTGCTTCGCTGGCGGGCGCGACTTGTTGGCTCTCGAGCAACCAGAACGGGGCGATGAGGAGCAGTGGCAGAAGGGCCATCACCGAGACGGCGTGGATGCTTTGCAGCCGCGGCGTCGTTCCGGCCAGCGGCGCTGCCAACGCCAGGGCCAGCAACGCTCCTGCACCGCCATAGGCCATGATCTCGATGCCGCTTGCTGCCAACGCCGCTGACGCCAGCGCTGCGCTGGCCAATACGATGCCATAGAGCAGCCCATCGTGGCCGCGCCGTGAAGATACGATGCAGGCGGCGCCGACCAGCGCATAGGCATAGGTCAGGCTCTGGCTGGCGGCTTGAGAGAGGGCCAGGGTCTGGCCGAGAATCTCCAGGGGCTCAGCGGAGGCCGCTCCTGCCGCGAGCACGCCTCCCGCGATCAGCGTCGCGCCGGCTAGCGGGCCGGCGATCAGCGCCCATCGCCGAACGAGCAGAATGACGGCCGCGCCCGCGAGGGGCAAGCCGATCAGCCAGATGAGATCGCTCATGTTCCCTTCTCTGCGGCGTGGTCGGCTTGGACTTCTTGGTGTAGGGCACCAGCCAGGGCGACGGCTAGCGCAACGATAGAACTGCCGGCCAGCGCCACAAGGCTTGGTCTCAGGAGCCAGAGCGCGCCCTCGATGGCCATCAGCAGGATGATGGTTCCCGCTGCCACGCCACGGGGGGTGCGGTTGACGAGGGCGCTGACCGCGCCCAGCGCGCCGGCCCCGGCCAGCGCTCGCCAAGCTTCGGGGTTCTCAATGGCGAGACCGGTGCTATTCAGAAATGATACAGCGATGGCGGCTGCCAAGCCTCCGACCAGCACCCGCATGGCCATGCTGCCAAGCATCAAGCGCCACTCTCGATGCGGGCGCGCCCTCCGTGTGACCAGTAGGATCACCGTGGCAAAGGTTCCCAGGGCAGCTCGCAGCAGGACCATCTCGCACAAGGGAGGCCCTCCTGCAAGGATCGCCAATGCGATGCTCAACGGCCACAGGAACAGGGGGTGCCAGGGTGTATCGCCAAGCAGCAGCGCCAACGCGGCGGCCGCGAGCCCGGCCAGGGCGACGGGACCGGGTTGCTGGCTGAGGGCCAGGATGAAGGCGCACGCTTTATCCATATGGCTATCTCCCCCGCAGCCAAAGTAGCAGCACTGCGGCGGCCAGTATGGTCCAGGTGAGGGTGGCGTGATCTCGCAGGGTGATATCAATGTCGGCGATGGTCACGCGAATCCGTTCGATCGTGTCCAGTGCCAGGCGCATGGCTTGGGCGCCGCCATCCTCGTTGGATTCTGGGTCGGCAGTGGCCCGCTCGCTGGGCCGCGACCAGCCGAGGCCGGCCGAGATGGCCGCTAGCGCTGCCACGCCAAAGGCCATCGACCAGCTCACACCGGCTGTCGCGAGCTCGGGCTGGCTGGCTATTCCCGCCCAGGCGGGAGCTTGCCCGTGAAAGCCGAGAAGGCTGGGCCAGATGCCGAGCGTGAGCAAGGCGAGCGCTGGCAGGGATCGCCAGGCACTCTGCCAACGCAGCAGTTCGTGCCAGCGAATCGCCCCTGATGATCGTAGCCGGCGCAGGCTATGCCCGAGGACCCAGGCACACATGGCAAAGCTGCCTCCTAGCAGCAAGGAGGTCCACCGAGGGCCAAGCTGGCTCACCTGGCCGAGGAGCCTTGTCCAGGAGGCCCATCCGAGCATGGGCGCGATGCCGCCGAGGGCCAGCAACGCTACGAGATCCCAGAGGTGATGATGATCCTCTTGAAGACGGCGGAGCGCGGGCTGGCATAGGGCGACGCACACGAGCGAGGCCAGCCCGCCCAGCCCGCCCGCACCACCGATTGTTGCGCCCAGCACGACCAGTATCAGCGCGTGTTGCAGCAACCATGCCCAGCCGCTCTGCGTTCCCCCGAACCGGAAAGACATGGCGCTGGCCCCAAAGGCTAGCACAACGAGCACCATCGCGATGGCAGGCTGCGGTGGGGACGCGCGCAGGAGCAGGTAGAGGCCCGTGAGGGCGCTCGCCAACGGTACGCCGCTGCGTTTGCCCCCCTCCGTCTGTAGCGGGTAGAGCCCCATGCGGAGCGCGCAGGCGACGATGAGCAACCAACTCGTCAACGCTGGCCCTTCGTAAGGGAACAGCGGCGTCGAAAGGCCCGCTAGCCCCAATGGCCGCATGGCCGCCAGTAGGGCTGACAGTGAGGCGAGCTCACCGGCGATCACCGGCCGGGTGCGAGCGTCGGGGTCGTTGGCAGCCAGGATGGCCCGGAGCAATCCAAAGGCGCTCCAGGTCAGCAGTAGCGTCATCGCATTGCCAGACATGAAAACAGTGAGCGCCGCCGTGACCACCAGGGCCCTGGTCCCGCTGATAGGCGCACGATCCACCTGGCGAACGAGGGTATCCCAGGCTGTGGTCATGAGCAGCGCCACAGCGGCGATGATGATGAGGCCATCGGCGGCAAAACGCGCATAGACAGGGGTGGTGCTGAGCAGATGGTAGCGTGCCTGCAGCGCCCATCCTGTCGAGGGCGGCAGAGCGATGAGGCCCGCCGCCACAGCAGAAGAGAGCGCCAGGGCGTATCCCTGGATGCGATGCCTCAGGCCAACGGGCACCAGGCGTACCAGAAGAGCCACCATGATAGGCAGCGGGAGGGCATAGACGAACCAGATCACCTGCTAGCTCACTTGAATGGGGATGCGACGCGGAGGCGATTGTAGCATGTGCCCCCTCGCCTGACAAAGGCTGGATGTTGGTCCCCCACGGCGATACCCTGTGGTGCATACCGCGTATAGAGGGCAAGGATGCGGGCCACACGGCTCTGGTGATGAACGACCCAGGAGGTGATGAGCGATGCTGCAATCTATCGCGGGGCGGCTGCAGAGGCTGCTAAAGCTTGACTGGGAGGTCTTTCGGGAGATTCGCGCGGATGAGGGGGCCACCCGTGAGGCGGCCCTGATCGTGGGTGTGGTTGCGCTGCTTTCGGCGTTGGGCGCCGCCTTGGGCGGTGGTGCTCCCCTGCTGGCCTTTGTGGTGCGGTTCGCTATCGCCGTGGTGGTCAACTGGCTGCTCTGGAGCTATGTGGCCGTCTTTGTGGGGACGAACTTTTTCGGGAGTTCGGCCACCTTTTGGGAGATGGCCCGCTCGCTGGGTTATGCCAATGTGCCCATGGTGCTCATCGCGCTAAGCGGCATCGGCTGCGTGGGCTGGTTGGTGATCGTGGTGGCGTGGCTGGCGGCAATCGCGCTGGTCATCTTTGCCGTGCGAGAGACCCTCGAGATCGGCATGGAGAGCGCCATCATCACCACGGCTGTCGCCTGGCTGGTGGTGTTTGTGGTGGGCGCGTTGCCATCATGGTTGTTGCCCCTGCTCCGCTAGGCGCCAGATGGGGCCCTCGGGCGAGAGCCGATAGTGGCGCGCCAGGTCGATGCGATTAGCGCTGGCATAGATGGGGCGATGCTCGGCCAGCAGATCGACGAGGGCGGTCATGGCATCCGGCGCCTTTGGCGCGATCGCGGCTTGACGAGCTATCTGCGTGCGGTACCAGGGTTCCGCATAGAGATCGCCGTCCACGACCAACAGGTCTGGGCGGCGATTTTGGGCATACAGGGCGTACCAGATGGCAAAGGTGTGGCGATCTTGCAGGGTGACGAGCGCGGCGTTCTCGGGCAGCGCGGCCAGCGTCTCTTCCAGCCACGCCTCGGCCTCGTGGTCGGTGGAGAGGTCGAGCACCGCCGACCAACGGATCACGCTGGCGACGGGTAGCGCCGTCAGGATCAGGATGGCTCCCAAAAGGCCCCAACGA
>CAZUZB010000085.1:6647-9144 GCA_964624695.1 uncultured Anaerolineales bacterium
CAATCCCAGCAGGGTTCCCACCACCCCCGCCAGCCGCCCGCGCGCGCTCGTTCGCGGCCACGAAAGCACCAGGATGCCGGGCAGTGTCAGCGCCAGGGTGAGATGGTTGCCCAGCCCGAGGCCCGCGACCAGGCCCACAACGAGCCAATAGGCTGGGCGATGCTCGCCGGGGGCGGTGGCCAGGGCTAGCAGGGCTGCCACCAGGGCGATGTGCAGGGTGTACACCTCGGTGATGACGGCTTGTGACCAGAGCGCTGGGCTGGCGGCGAGCGCCAGGGCGCCCAACGTGCCCAGGCAGGCTGGCCACCATGCGGCCTCCAGCTTGCTCTCGTCCTCGTTCAGTGCGTGCCGGATGGCTATGGCGGACAGCGATACCGCCAACGCGGCCATGGTGGCCGAAAACAGAGTGAAGCGGCGGGCCAGCGCCCCGAGCGGCAAGAGGGCGTAGAGGCGCGAGAGCAGGATGTAGGTGGGATAGCCGCTGGGGTGGGGCACGCCCCAGGTCATGGCGGCGGCGATCAGGTCGCCCCCGTCGGCGCCATGGTGTGCCCAAGTCAGGCCGGGCGCGGCCGTCCGCACATAGAGGGCCAACGCCAGGGTGCCAGCTACCCACGGCAAGAGGCGTTGCCAGGCTGGATGGGCGCTGCTTTTGTTAGGGTCGCTCGAGCTTGGCATAGCTGGCCATCAACCGTTTGATACCCAGGTCGGCAAAGGCCACGGTCACCTGTTCGTCGTCGTCGGTGACCTCGCTGCTGATGACGGTGCCCTCGCCAAAGACGCTATGGACCACCTTGCTGCCCGGCTGAAAGGATGGCTCGCGCGAGGGCTTGGCGGGCGGGCCAGCAGGCGAAGGTTTGATCGGCGCAGGATGCACCCCAGGGGCCAGCGCTTTGCCAGGGCGCTGCGGCGCCGCGGCGGGCTCGGTGCGTTGGCGAGCCCGCTCCACCAGGGCGCGCCGCCGCTGGGCGCGGTCTCGATCAAAGGTGGATGCAGGGACGCTGGCGGCTTGGCGTGAGGGATCCTGCCCCGCTAGTAGTGAGGCGGGGATGTCTCGCAGGAATCGCGAGGGCTCCAGAACCTCCGACCGTCCGTAGCGCGTGCGGCGAAAAGCGCGGATCAGGGTCAGGTGTTGTTTGGCGCGGGTGATGCCCACATAGCAGAGGCGGCGCTCCTCGCGCATGGCGTGCTCGTCGTTGAGGGAGCGGGCGTGTGGACAGAGCCCCTCCTCCATGCCCACCATGAACACCGTCTCGAACTCGAGTCCCTTGGCGGCGTGTAGCGTCAGCAAGGTGACGGCGTCGGCGTTGCCCGCATCATCGAGCTCGTCCACATCGGCGACGAGGGCGACTCGCTCCAGGAAACTCGGCAGCGCTTGGGCGATCTCTAGCGAGTCGTACTCGTTCGTGGCCGCGAGGAGCTCGCGGACGTTGTCCATGCGATCCTCGGCCTCCTCGGACCCATCGTTGAGATAGTCGAGGTAGCCGGTGCCTTCGATGACTTGCGCCAGGAGAACGGATAGGGTCGAGGCCTGGCTGGCCAGATTACGGAGGTTGGCCAGCATCATGGCCAGATCAACTAGGACGCGGCGCGACCGTGTGTCAAAAGGGGTGAGGGCTTCGTCCTGGTGCGCTGCGACCAGGCTGGCGAGATGGAGCAGCGCCTCGCCCCGCGTCCTGCCGATGGAGCGGGCCCAACGCGCTAGGTCGGACGCAGTCTTGCGGCCGATGCCGCGCGGCGGCACGTTCATGACGCGGGCCAGCGCCAGCTCGTCGCTGGGGTTGAGGATCAGCCGGAGATAGGACACCAGATCCTTGATCTCGCGTCGATGGTAAAAGCGGGTGCCCCCCACCAGCACATAGCGCATGCCCTGTCGCAGCAGGGCGTCCTCCAGGTTACGCGACTGGGCGTTGGTGCGGAACATGACGGCGCAATCAGAAAGGCGACACCGCCTTTCGCTGCGCACCAGGCGGGCGATCTCGTCCACCACAAAGTCGGCCTCGGCGCGCTCGTCATAGGCCTCGTAGAGACGCACCTTGGGACCCGAGGGGTTGTCCGTCCAGAGGCTCTTGTGGGTGCGGTGTGGGTTGGGCGAGATGACGGCCTGAGCGACATCGAGGATATGCTGGGTGGAGCGATAGTTCTGCTCCAGCAGGAACACCTTGGCCTCGGGATAGCTGGATTGGAAGCGGGTCACGTTGCGGTAATCAGCACCGCGCCAGCTATAGATGCTCTGGTCCTCGTCGCCCACCGCGAACACGTTCTGGCGCTCGCCGCCCAGGTGCAGCACCAGGTCGTACTGGGCCTGGTTCGTGTCCTGGAACTCGTCCACCAGGATGTAGGCATAGCGGTCTTGGTAACGGGCGCGCACCTCGGCGTTGTCGCGCAGCAGGCGCTCGGAGAGGACCAGTAGATCGTCAAAATCGAGGGCGCCGGTGCTCTCTTTGATCTCTTCGTACTGCTGCCATACCCGCGCTACCGCCTCGTGCCAATAGGTGGG
>CAZUZB010000086.1:0-9043 GCA_964624695.1 uncultured Anaerolineales bacterium
GCCCTGTATGTCAATTCGCCGTAAAGGTTCGTCAACGCAGGCTGATGACGATGCGCGCCCAACCCCGGCCGCGCCGGTGCTACCGGCTTGACCGGTGGCGTCGCTGTGGGGCACCTCGCGGATTGGATGCTGCGCTGGCCCAGCCGCGATACCTTACCATGGTCTGCAGTGGCAAGGACGCTGGGAGCTCGTTCTGGAGACTCTTGGCTTCAGCGATATAGGAGCGAGTCGTTGGGGCGATGGACCCGACAGATCTCGCCAGCCGTTCGGTGCCGGGTCAGCAACTCCAGCATCGCCTGACTCTTGAGCTTGGGTGTGAACTGACGCGCCTGTGCGCCATGGCTATTGTCTCCTTGCGGGAATAGCACCCCTGCTCGCCACCTCGCCAGACGGTTGGCAGCGACCTCCTGGCGCAACCCCGACGAGCGGTTGACCCGGTGCTCGGACCAGGACTACACTGCCTCATCGATCTGCGCCGCTACGGGCGGTCCCGGCGCTGGCGCATGGTGGGTGGGACGCAGGGCCGAGACAAAGCAGCGACTGGATCTGACTGGCGCATTGGTTCCCCAAAAGGGGGCAAAGGATGACGACTGACCTGCTATGGACATACGAGGACGAGCTCGGCGTGGATATGAAGCTCGCTCCTAGCGTGTTTGTTCCCCTGATGCTGGGTCTCGGCTTTGCGATAATGCTCCTCGGGAACCAGATCTGCTCACCGGCCGATTGCCCTGAGGTCTTTGTTCTGAGCGCCGCTTGCTATGTGTTCGCGGGCGTGGTATGGGCTCTGTGTGCGCGCCATGAGCAGCTAGCCCGGTGGGCAACCGCAATCCTTTTCGGACTTGCTTTGTATCTATTATGTGTGTGGGTACTTGGTATCTATGGTATAATCTTGATGATATTGCCTATTGCGCTATCCTCATGTCTTTTAGGGGTAACAGGACCGTTTGTTTTGGCGCTTCTATCGACCATCGTACTGGTGTGGGATCCGACTGGTCTTCTGGGAGGGGAGCCGCTGGCGCTCTCGACGGCCTTGGTAGCTGTCTGGTCGATGCCGATCGTACTCTTGTTCGTGCGACGCCCGATGGCGCACTTGGTAGACTGGTCTTGGCGCTACTATCGAGTGGCTCGGTCGGCGCTCGAACACGCACGCGACCGCCAAGTTGAGCTCAGAGAGGCGCTGCAAGATCTCGCCGACGCGAACGCGCAGTTGGCGATCCTGAATACCAAGCTAGTGGAACTGCGAGAGGTGGCGGAACGGGCGGAGCGGACCAAGACGGCGTTTCTTTCCAAGGTTAGCCACGAGTTCAGGACGCCGCTGAATATGATCATCGGGCTTACCGATGTCGCGCTTCAGACGCCGGAGATATATGGAAACGCGTCTTCTCCGCGTTTGCACGAGCATCTAGAGATTGTGAACCGCAACTGCCAGCATCTGGCCAGCCTTGTGGATGACGTTCTTGATCTGAGCCAGGTTGAGACGGGACGATTTGTGATGCATCGCAGTCACGTCAACGTCGTGGGCATCATCGATAGGGGCGTTGACGTGGTGCGCCCCTTGATCCTTCAGAAGGGACTCGATCTCCAGGTCGATGTTCCGCCGAACCTTTCTCTGGCGTACTGCGATCGCACGCGGATCGCTCAGGTGGTCGTCAACCTGCTGAGTAACTCGGCGCGGTTCACTGACGTGGGGGGTATCACCGTCACCGCACAGGGTCGCGATGACGAGTTGGTGATCAGCGTTGCCGACACTGGCCCCGGCATATCTCCCGAGGACCAAGCGGTGATTTTCGAGCCTTTCTGCCAAGGGATCACCGGCCGCAATCGAGATCGCGGTGGCAGCGGACTGGGGCTATCCGTAAGCAAGCAGTTCATCGAGCTGCATGGGGGACGCATCTGGGTCGAGAGCGAGCTTGGCAAAGGGAGCGCCTTTTGTTTCACGCTGCCAACGACGCCACCCAGGGCTGTGCATGGTCGTCCGGGTCACTGGATCGTGCCAGAGCTGATCGAGAGGGGACCACGCCGACCGCGCTCTGGACCTCTGCCAAAGGAGCGACTGCTGGTGTGTGACCTCAGTGGGGGGCTTGCTGCGCTGGCAGGACGAGCCTCCGATGGGGCAGAACTCTATTTCGTTCCTAGTCTAGAGGCTCTGGCGGGGGAGCTCGATCGCCATGCCGCGAGCGCTGTGCTGGTCAACTCGCCAACACCGAACGATGCCTGGGCGCTGGCAAGTTCCTTGCGGACGGGCATGGCGGATACACCCGTCTTTGCAGCCTGCGTGGAGCCTCCCACCAAGCGGGCACTTGCTGCCGGAGCTTCAGGGTACCTCGTGAAGCCTGTCTCTCGAAAGCAGTTGGAGACCGTCTTCAGAAGCAAAGATCGGGTGCGGCGCGTCTTGGTGATCGACGATGAACCCGATGAGCTGGAGGTTTTTGCGCTACAGCTGCATGCCATCGATGCGGCACTTCAGGTGTCTAGTGCGCAGAGCGGAACCGAGGCTCTCGATAGTCTACGAGACACGCGCCCCGATCTGGTGTTGCTCGATCTGGTCATGCCAGATTTGAGCGGTTGGGAGGTTCTCGCCGCCATGCGCTCCGATCCTGGCCTGGCAGGCGTGCCGTGCTGGATCGTTTCGGCCGAGGATCCGGTAGACCGGCCGCCAACAAGCGATCTCCTCCTGACGACGGTACGGGGGGGCTTGCCTGCCGGCAGGCTCCCGGATCTCTCGCTCAGTGTCGCCAAGCTTTTGCGGAGTGGCGCGGGAGGCTGATCGTGGCTGGCGGTGAACCGGTCTGCATGTCGGAGCTCGCCCAAGAGGGTTGGCAACGGGCGGGCGACGGGGCCTGTCAGCGGCCGCAAGGTGAGCGGCTCGCCGCCATGGCCTGGTTCAGTGCGGATAGGAAGGCTCGCCTGCCCACCGGTTTGGGCACATGACCGACGGCTCCTAGGGCGTGTGCCAGTTCCTCGTCGCGAATCACCGAGCACACGACCACCGGTGTTGCGCGGGTCAGGGGATGGTCGCGTAGCTGAATGAGGAGCTCCCAGCCATCCATATCGGGCAGCATGACGTCCAGCACGATCAAGTCCAGCGGATGTGACGCTGCAAAAGGCAGGGCAGCGCCCCCTTCTCTCACCTGCTCGATATCGTAGACCGTCCCTATCGCATAGGCTCGATAGAAAGTGACCAGGTCATCGTTGTCATCGACGACGAGAACGTGAACTCGTGCTGGCTCTGCGGTAGGGACTGCGATATCGAGAACGGTCTCGGTTATCCCATGAGAGATGCGTACACTGCCGCCGTGGGGCGTCAGGATGTCGTCCATCAAGGCGAGGTCATACACACCGTCTGGCATGGCGGGAGTGGCCTTCATGGCGATTTGTAAGCTGCTTCCCAATTCTGGCGCCTCTCGCTCTGTTGAGACGCTGATCCTGCCAGAAGGCATGCGCCGCCCCAGTTCCTCAAGGCCCCTCACGAGGACCTGTTTCAGGGCTGACGGGTGTATGGCCAAGGCGGTCTCGGCGTTGATGTTGACCAACTCCACATGAACGCTGCGCATGCATTCGAGCATCTGCACGAGGGATAACGCACCGCGGAGGCTCTCGCCAACGCTGGCTGTCAGTCGTGGGGCGGTCTGTTCGAGAGAGACCAACTCGCGCGCGATCTGTGACGTGCTGGCCGGGGGCTCGTCAGACTGAGCCCCTCTAGCAAGGTTCTCTAGCATGTGCGTCGCCAACGCTTGGACAGAGAGGCGCTGTATATCTCTCAGGTAACGGGTCGAGATGCCCATGCGTTCAGCGGTGGCTTCTTGGGTTAGCCCCTCCACGTAGCGCAAGCAAAGCAGCTGGTGGTACCGACGGATTGCCGCATCGTCCGGGACCGAAGCATCCGGCCGCATGGCGTGGATGGCTTCCACCATTGCCTTGGGAAAGGAGCCGGCCGGGATCCGTAGGGTGGATAACAGATCTTCGGGGGGACTATAGAGCGGATTGTACAGGTTGCCCAGAGCCTCCTGCAGCATCTGCGTCAATGCTTTGGTCCCAACCTGCTCCATAGCACTTCCTAAACTCTTCCTAGCCTCTTCCTGCTATCGCAACCGAAAACGTGGTACGCTTGGGTGGAAAGAGCGAGGCACCTGTTCGTGACAGCCAACGCCTGGACCGTGGCGATATTCTAGGTCGTGTGATGTGCCTGTCAAGAGCTCTTTGGATGGACTCGGGTTCCATGGCGGTCCGGTAGCAGCGCTCGTGCAAGAGGAGGTAGAATCGAGGCCAGAGTTCAGCGGTAGGGTTGGGTTCGTATGCATGAGCAGATCATGAGGAGGGGAACTGTGATGAGAAAGAGTATCAGCAGACGGAGTTTTCTGCGGCTTGCCGGCATATCGGCGGTGACCTTGCTGGCCGCCTGCCGGCCCGCGACGCCAGCAACCAGCGAGCCCGCGTCCGAGGCGGAACCGCAGGCGCCCGCCCAGGAGGAGCCCCAAGCGTACACTGGCAAGTTTGTGGTCATGTCGGCCTCGGCCGTTGAGCACATCATCCCGCTGATCGAAGAGTTCCAGGAAAAGCACCCTGGTGTGGATGTCGACTGGCGCAACCTGACCAGCGAGCGCTTTACCGAGCTGTTCGCCGCTGCCGAGGTCGCGGGTGACCAGATCGATCTGTTCGCGATGAACGGTCAGGATTTTCGTCGCTATGCCGTGGCCGATCGTCTCATGGATCTTTCGCATCTGGACTATTTGGATCGTTTCCGCCCAGTGAGTGTTGACACCTATACGTTCCAGGGCAAGGTGTTGGCGCTACCGCGAGGTGCGATCTCTCCTTGGGTGCTCTTTTATAACAGGAATGCCCTCGAGGCCATCGGGGTCACCGAGGAGATATCTACCTACGACGAGCTCAAGGAGATTGCTCCCGCTCTGAAGGATGCGGGCTACGAGGTCATGTCGCACGAGGGCCAGGTGCTCTACATGTGGCCGGTGTGGCACTTTATCCTGCATGCCCAGACGTCGGGCAACACCTCGGTCGAGAGGTGCGTTGCGACCCTCCAGGGCGAGATCAAGTTCACCGATGAAGCGTATCTCGAATCTTTCCGGTGGCTAGAGCGCTATGCCAAGGATGAGATGTTCATCAGTGACGTGCTGAGCACCGACAGAGATGGCGCCCAGCGCGCGCTGGAGACTGGTCGGGCGGCGTTCTGGCACAACTGGCCCGGCATCATCCGCAACTACCGCGAGGCCCAAGAAGCCGGAGAGCAGCAGGAACTAGAGCTCGACCTCATGCCGGCGCTTCAGGTCGTTGATGGTGCCAAGAGAGAGGTGCCGGGCGGCGTGGGCACCTGCTGCGCCATCTACAAGCGCATCGACCCCGTCCGGCTGGATCTGGCGTTCGATTTTCTGGATCTGATGACCAGCGACAAGTGGGTCGAGCATGCCGTCAAGATCGGCAACGAGGCCGTCGCCAGCAACGTCAACGTCGAGGCAAGCGACGATCCTCTGGCCATCAAGTATGGCGAGACGTGCGCACCCCTGAACATCATCTACGAGGACTGGTACTGGCCTCCCGAGATCACCCGATCGTTCCAGGAGGGTGAGCAGGCGATCGTTGCCGGGACCATGACGCCCGAGCAAGCGGCGCAGGCCAACCAGGACGTGCTGGACGAGCTGTTCGAAGAGGGCTACGAGTTTCTGTCCTAGGTTGCGGTTGCTATCCTAAAATGTACGCCCATCCAGGAGCCTACGGGTGAACCTGGGTGGGCGTGCGCAGGCCGTGGTGCTAGTTAGGAGACGTTCGAGATGGAGTCGGCAGTCAGCCAGCGCGAACTCGCACGCGGGAGTATCTCCAAGAGCAGGCGGTATGCATCCCTGGTGCCGTATGCGTTTGTTGCCCCTGCGGTTATCTTGTATGCAACGTTCAAGTTGTTACCGATAGTTGCGGGCTTGTATCTAGCTCAACTCAGGTGGGACGGTCTAAACCCCGCTGAATACGTTGGTTTCGCCAATTTCTCTCGCATCTTTCAGGATGACCTCGTCCTTCTCGCCCTGAAGAACAATGTCATGTATGCGTTCGGGACTGTCATTGGCAAGATAACGCTTTCGCTCGCTCTCGCGCTCCTGCTACATCAAGGGCTTCGCGGGCGCGGTTTTTATCGGACAGCGCTATTCATGCCCGTTGTTATGTCTTTCGTTGTGGTTGGGATACTCTGGCGATGGATGTACAACTCGCAGTTCGGTCTGGTGAACGCAGCTTTCCGTGCCTTGGGGTTGGAGCGGCTCATTCAAAACTGGCTCGCTGACCCAAAAGTCGCGCTGGGATCTTTGATTGCGGTCGACATCTGGAAGTGGTATGGCTTTCATATGGTGATCTTTTTGGCCGGTCTGCAATCGATTCCCTATGAATACTATGAGGCTGCCCGTATCGACGGCGCGACGCGGGTTCGGCAGTTTCTATCGATTACTCTGCCTCTTCTTGCCCCCGTCATGCTGGTGAATGTCACTACCTCGCTCATGGGAGGTTTCAATGTGTTCGACATTCCCTTTGTGATGACGGAAGGGGGGCCTGCTAACTCGACACTGGTTCTTGCTCTACATATCTACTTGCGGGGCTTTAAATTCTATCGATTTGGATATGCTGCGGCCATGTCGTACGCCTTGCTTGTCTTGGTGGTTGTGATCACAGCGGTACAGCTCAAGCTAATGTCTCGCAATCTCGGTGCGCAGTAACAGCTTGCTTGAGGGGACGGGGAGTAGGTTCATGGGAGCACGAGACCGAGGATTACCGGCAGCAGGTGGCGGGTCGGTGGGTAGCTGGTTGCGATCGACGCGGGTGCAGTCTGGCGCCATCGCGGTGCTCAGCCACCTGATTCTGGTCGTCGCGACCATCATCATTGTGTATCCGGTTCTATGGATGTTTTTCGGCTCACTAAAGAGCGGCACCGAGTTGCTGACCAATGTCTGGGGGCCTCCTTCCAGGCCCATGTGGGAGAACTATCCCAAGGCTTGGGAGCAGGGACGCCTAGGCGTCGCCTTTCTCAATAGTGTGATTGTCTCGATCAATGTTGTCATTATGGCGGTGGTCATTTCTTCGCTGGCAGGTTTTGCTTTTGCTCGGATGCAGTTCCGCGGTTCGATGGGGTTGTTTTTGGTGTTTGTGTTCACCATGCAAGTCGGCGCACCTATGGTGCCCCTCTATGTGCTGGTCGTGCGCATGAAGCTTACGGACTCGCACCTCGGGCTCATTCTGCCGCAGGTGGCGGGGGCTTTGCCCTTGTCCATCTTTATCTTTCGGGCCTTTTTCCAGTCGCTGCCCGAGGAGCTGCTCGATGCTGCTCGGGTGGATGGCTGTACGGATCTGGGCGTGTTCACGCGGGTGGTGATGCCCATTTCTGGGCCGGCTGTGGCCACCGTTGCGATCCTTCAGTTTCTCGGTTCATGGAACGAGTTCACTCTACCGCTGATCCTGGTGCGACAGCCAGATATGCGGACGCTGCCCTTGACGCTCTCGTCGTTTACATGGGAGTTTGGGCGCACCGATTGGAGCTTGGTGTTCTGCGCGTTGTCGGTGGGAGCCCTTCCCATGATCATACTCTATGTGTTCATGCAGCGCTGGTTCATCCAGGGGCTGACTGAAGGTGCTATCAAGGGATAGGATGCGCTGTCAACGTACGTCTGCTGTGAGGGAGGATGCATGACGGAGCCAATTCGCGTTGGGTTTATCGGTGTGGGGAACATGGGGCAGTGTGCGCACCTCAGGCACTATGCTGCGTTGCCCGATTGCCAGGTGGTGGCGCTGGCGGAGCTACGACCCGAGTTGGCACGGAGGGTCGCGGCGAGATATGGGATATCGCGGGTATACTCGGAGGCTTCCGAGATGCTCGATCGCGAGGATCTGGATGCCGTGGTGGCTGCGCAGCCCTTTACGCGACATGGTCAGATTCTGCCCGAGGTCTATCGCCGGCAGGTTCCTGTGCTCACCGAAAAGCCCCTGGCCGCCTCGGTGGAGGTGGGCGAGAAACTCGTCTCGGCCCTTTTGGGTTCGGGCTCTTTTCACATGGTCGCCTACCACAAACGCAGCGACCCCGCCACCATGTATGCCAAGGAGCAGATCGACGCGCTCAAAGAGAGTGGCAGGCTTGGGGAACTGCGGTATGTGCGGATCACCATGCCCCCTGGAGACTGGATCGCGGGCGGATTTGACGAGCTGGTGCGCACGGAAGAGCCCTATCCCGACCTCGATCAGGATCCACCGGCAAGCGACCTCGATGAGCAGGCCTACTCGGCATACGTGACCTTTGTGAACTACTATATTCATCAAGTGAACCTCATGCGCCACCTGATGGGTGAGCCCTATCGGGTTCGCTATGCGGCGCCTTCAGGAGTGCTGTTGGCCGCCGAGAGCGAAAGCGGCGTGAGCGGGGTGCTCGAGATGGCCCCGTACGAGACATCGGTTGCGTGGCAAGAGTCGGCGCTGGTGGGCTTTGAGCGCGGGTGCATCCGCCTAGACTTGCCCGCACCGCTGACGGCGAGCCGGCCTGGTCGGGTTGTGGTGATGCAGGATCCTGGCAAGGGAGAGACACCGATCGAGACCAAGCCCCATCTCCCCTGGGTGGGGGCCATGCGGCAACAAGCGATCAACTTTTTGCGGGCAGTCCGCGGAGAGGCCACGCCGCCCTGTGAGGCCGCGGAGGCCTTGGAGGATCTCAAGGTGGCGCGAGAGTATCTGCGACTGTGGAAGGGAGTGTAAGCGATGCCGCTCAAATGGGAACGTGTCCTCATCGCCGACGAGCGCTACGAATCGTGCGGCGTTTTTGACGTGGACGGCGACGGCGTGCTGGACATTGTCTCGGGTGCCACCTGGTATCGCGGCCCCGACTATATCCAGCGCTACCCCATCGGCGAGATCATGGCCGTGGGCGAGTACTTTGACGACTTTTCCACCCTGCCCATGGATATCAACGGCAACGGCCGGCTGGATTTCGTCACCGGCGGCTGGTGGGGGGATACCCTCCGCTGGCGCGAGAACCCCGGCACCGCCGACGAGTGGCCCGAGCATATCA
>CAZUZB010000087.1:0-4458 GCA_964624695.1 uncultured Anaerolineales bacterium
AGGTATCTGACACTCGCTTCACTGGCCCACATGTGGCCTGCATTTGCGTCGCCGGCGTCTGGGACGTATAATCGCCTCTTGGTGGCAGATGCCCGTGTCCAGGGCGCTCAATGCGGCGACCTGGGCTATGCCACGCGAACGCGAGATCGTTGTTTGGGGGATAGAGATGCCAACGTACGAATACCGATGCAAGGAATGCGGTATCGTCTTCGAGCGCTTTCAGCACTTTTCAGAGGAGCCTGTGCGGGTCTGTCCCGAGTGCCAAGGCGCCGTCCATCGGGTAATTCACCCGGTCGGTATCGTCTTCAAGGGCAAGGGCTTCTATATCACCGATAACCGGGGCGACCGTTCGGCTCTGCTGCCCAAGAACGGGCAGGACAAGGACAAAGACAAGAGCACGTCCAAGGCTTCCGAGTCCACGAGCACGACCGTGAGCGAGCCCACCACCAAGAGCGACGCCAAGGCCGAGTAGCTTTTCACTGGCGGCTGTTCGGGTAGCGTGTCTCTCGTGGCAGCTAGAGCTGAAACCCGCCGGTGGATTCGACGACTTTATAGTCGAGACCGGTGACGAGGTCACCCAGTTTGCGCCGAAAGTCCGCCCAGGTTTCACTGCGCAGCGCATCTTCCATCGCCTCGATGTCCTCGGTCACACCGCCAGCCAGAACCTGTGGGCCCTGGCCCCACACGGCATACCAGGCATCGGTCGGCTGCACGCCCATCTCTAGCAGGCTCTTTTGGAACTCGTTCTCCAGGAATTGGAGATACTCGCGTTCCTTGCCCTCTCGGATGTTCCAGGTCATGATGAGCTTGATCACCGGGCCCTCCATCTGGATGGGACTATAGCAGAGGGCGCCTGTGTCGGCAACCGGACGGCGTGGAGGTTTGCTGGATGCGAGCGGTGGTACAACGGGTGAACCAGGGTTCGGTCAGCGTAGATGGAGTGTGTGTGGGCTCCATCGGCCGCGGCCTGGTGATTCTCCTGGGCGTGGGGCACTGTGACGGCGAGCGGGAGGCCCATTGGCTGGCCCAAAAGATCGCCAACCTGCGCATCATGGCCGATGCTGACGGCCGCATGAACCTATCCTTGCTAGAGGTCGGCGGTGGGGCTCTGGTGATCTCCCAGTTCACCCTGTATGGTAACGCTCAACGTGGACGTCGGCCGAGCTATTCGGAGGCCGCCGCGCCCGAGGTCGCCGAGCCGCTGGTGGAGCGCTTTTGCGCGCTGTTGGCTGACGAGGGCGTATCGCCGGTGGAGACGGGCGAGTTCGGGGCCATGATGAACGTCGTCATCCACAACGATGGCCCCGTCACCCTGTTCCTCGATACCGAGGTCTCGCGCAGGGGGCGACTCAAGCCCTCAGCCCCTGGAGATACTCTTCCCAACGACTGACCCTCGCTTCGGTGACGGCGGCCTGTAGGTTCTGGTAGATGCCCTCCAGTGCGGCGGGCTCGGCCCACAGGATGCTATCGAGTTGTACGGCCATGGCTCCGCTCGCCAGCATGGTGCGGACGTCCTCCCATGACGCGATTCCTCCCCGCCCGATCACCGGAATTCCTGCGGACGCTGCTGCCTGCACGGCTTGGGCATAGAGAGGCTGGAGCGATGGTGCATGCACCTCGCCCTGCTGGATCGTGCCATTGGTAGTCTGCGCACGGCCCATCGCAGGTGCGGCGACCACCAGGGCATCCGCGCCTGCCGCGGCGGCCGCTGTGGCCAGCGAGGCGACGCTCTCCAGCGGCAACCGAACCAGGACGGCCTGGAGCGGCGCGCTGGCGAGCAGGGTGATCATGGGGACCACACCATCGGGGGCGGTACCGGCGGCGACGTGCAGCTCAACGCTCGAGAGCCCCAGATCGAGGATGGTCTCGCAGAGGCGTTCGCACCCATTGGCGTCCTTGGGGGCGATGGCGGCGATCAGGGGTATCTCACGGGTGGCGCGGCAGCGGCGCACCAGCCATGCCAGCCGGCGACGCCCCACCGTTGGCGGGCGCGTCACCAGGCAGCCCGCGGTGATCGGATGGATCGTGGCCCCGCCCGGCTCCTCGCTTGTGCCCTGGCTCAGCGGGGGCAGCACGATAGCGCCGAGCTGGTCGCTCGTGCATAGCTCGTGCAAGAGTGCCCCAACGCCGGCGGCCCCCGCTGCCGCCAACAGCGGGGTGCCTAGATGCAAAGGCTCTTTGCGACGCGTCCCCAGTTCCAGGCTCAGGCATTGAGCGCTCTGCGAGGCGATAGGTGGGGCGGGTACCATCACGGCGCCGCCTCGCCCTGGAAGTAGAGATCCACCGCCCGCGCATAGGCTTCTGCCATGGCGTCCAAGGCTTGAGGATCCTGCAGCAGTTTGGCCTCGATGTCGTGGGTCAGAAAGAGCGTCTCGCTGAGCACGCCAGGCATCTGGGAAGCGCGGGCGGTACGGGCGGATTCGGGCCCCAGCACGATGAGAAATCGCCCCCCCTCGGGATCGGACTCGAGCTGATGATCGACCTGAACGCCTCGATCCTGTACATCATGCCCCAATTCGGTGATGGCCGCCACGAGCTCTTGCTGGATGTAACGTGCCAGGCGCTTGTTGTGATCGGCGAACTCGCGATACGCATTGTAAAAGGTGACGGTGCCTCCAACATCGGGAGCGCGACGCCCGTTGGGCCACACGAACGAGTTCTGGTGGATCGAGATGAGGATGTCTGCGCCAGCGTCGTTCACCATGTCGATGCGCGCCTGAAGATCGTCCAGATGGTCGACGGCGCCATCCCCGTTCACGTCTAGGTCCTCGGGATTGAGCCCGTAATCCCCGTCTCTGGTGAGCAGAACACGGTAGCCGCGTTCCTCCAAGGCATCTCGGACGCGCAGGGCAATGGACAGGTTGACGTCGCTCTCGGCCAAGGCTAGCGATCCATCACTGTGGACCCGCACCGCACCCAGATCCCTGCCGCCGTGGCCGGGATCGATGGCGACCAGCGGCGGCAACGGCGTCGGGCTGGGCGTCTGCGTAGGAAGGAGCGTCGCGGTGGGCGTGGGTGGTGGCGGTGTGGCAGTGGGGGGAGGCGGCGTGACGGTCGGTGAGGCGGTGCTGATGGCCATGGGCGTGGGAGTCGACGTGTCGGGCGATTCGGCTGCTCCCAGGGCTGGTGGGGCGCAGGCAGAGGCGGCCATGAGCACACAGAGCAGCGATGCGAGCAGGAGCAGCCATCTCACCACAGTCTTCTCCTCAAGCGAATGCTAGGTCGGCAAGGTCAAACACGGGGCCATCGGTACAGATACGTCTCCAGCCTCGTGCCGTCTCCACCTTGCAGCCGTCGCAGCTTCCCATCCCGCAGCCCAGGTTGCGCCAGAGCCAGGCTTCTGCGCGCCCTGGGCGGAGGCCCGCGGGGCTCTGGCGCAACTGCAAGAGAGTTGTCTGATAGAGATCTGGCATTCCCTGGGCCATCGGAGGCCCGGCCAACGCGATGCGGCTGGCCCACTGCAGGGCTTGATCCACGGCCTCCGACCAGCGGGGATCCTGCTCGGCGCCGGCAAAGCCCAAGTACTCGACGTTGGCCGGGATCAGCTCGCGGGGAGGCAACTGCCTTGCGGTGGCCGCCGATACCAGAAGCTGCACGCTGCAGGCGGCCCGGTCGAGCATGGCTGCCGCGGGCATCCACCCGCCGCCTCGGACGATGACCGCCAGTGTGTCGGAGGGCTGGGGGAGGGTGAACCCATTTCCACAGGGCCCCACCATGTCTACCAGATCGCCCGGCCGGCGTTGGGCCAGCCACCGCAGCGACGGGCCATCCGGCCGCACCAGCAGCCCGATGCTCTCGCCGAGCAGACGGTGGATGGGCACGGCCTGTCGTAGGTAAGGGTCCAGCCCTGTGCCGCAGCGGACCATGACAAACTGCCCGGGTGCCGCCTGCGAGATCGCCGGCGCATGCAGGAGCAGCATGCGGCTGCCTGGTAGGGCGTCGCTCACGGTCTGGACCAGGGCTTGGTGCTGTTTCATAGGTGGGGGCCTAGTCTCGATGGATGAGCCACACCGACAGGGCTGCCAGCGCCGCACAGGCAGGCACCAGAGGCGCCCATTGGCGCCAGTCTGCCCAGCCGACCAAACGGCTTCCCCAAGGTAGCAGGGCTGTCATGAGGATGGTCAGCACGAGCCACTGAACCAGGTGCGGGCGGCGGCTCGGTCGCTGGGGCTTTGCCAGTTCGATGGCGCGCCACGCGCGCTCGACCTGGGTTCGAGTGGCTTTCAACGTGCCCGCATTGTCGATGACGACATCAGCGCGCGCGATCTTGAGGGCGGGGTCGGGCTGGGCATCGATGCGCTGCAGCGCTTGGGCTCGGCCCAGGCCTCGTGTCTCCATCAGGCGTTGGAGCTGGACCTCTCGCGGGGCGGTGGTCACCCAGATCGCGTCACAGTAGCGATCGAGCCCTGCCTCGAGCAGCTTGATGGCTTCCACCACGGCGGCGGGCGCATCGCTCTC
>CAZUZB010000087.1:4558-8934 GCA_964624695.1 uncultured Anaerolineales bacterium
GTGCTCTTACCCGTGGCAATGTTGCCCGTGAGGCCGATGACAACCATGCTACGGGCTCTCCAGCAGGGCGCTGGCATGCAGCTCCCACTCGGCCAGGCGCTCGGCCAGCTCGGCTTCGAGCTGCGCCAACGTCTCGCTCAGTTCACGCAAGCGCACGACCTCTTGCGCCTGGCTGGCATGCGCGATCTCCTCATGAAGGCCATCTAGCCGCTGCTCGATGGTGTGGACTCTCTCCTCGATCTCCTGGGTGATGCGCGCCTGGCGCTGGCCCTCCCGTCGGGGCGGCGTTGCGCTCTTGCCGGCAGCCTTCGGGTTGGCGGAGGCGTCGGCTGGGCTTGCCTGGGCCTCTGCCAGGGCTCGTGCCTGCGCATAGGCCGAGTAGCTGCCCTCGAACTGGTCCATGCGCCCGTCGCGAACCATCCAGACATGGGTTGCCACCGCATCGACCAGGTAGCGGTCATGGGAAACAAACAGCAGCGTTCCATTGTACGCAGTGAGCACTTGCTCCAGCACCTCACGGGAGGCGACATCGAGATGGGTAGTGGGCTCGTCCAGGATCAGCCAGTTGGCGCCTCGTAGGGTCAAGATGGCCAAGCCGAGCCGCGAGCGCTCCCCCCCGGAGAGGTTCTCGATGCGCTTTTCCACGGCGTCGCGCACAAAGAGAAAACGGGCCAGATGGTGGAGCGCCTCATCGCGTTTGAGCTTGCTCTCGGCCATGATCTGCTCGAGGACAGTTAGGCTCTGATCGAACCAGTCGTGGGTCTGAGGTAGATAACCGATCCGGATACTGGCGCCTCGACGCAGCCGTCCCTCGAGCGGCTCCAGCTCGCCCAGGATCGTTCGCAGCAAGGTGGTCTTGCCACAGCCGTTGGGGCCGAGCAGCGCGACGCGGTCGCCGCGCTCGATGCGCAGCTC
Organism: uncultured Anaerolineales bacterium; assembly: GCA_964624695.1. Lineage (GTDB taxonomy): Bacteria > Chloroflexota > Anaerolineae > UBA1429 > UBA1429 > DAIRUQ01. The sequence continues at coordinate 5,474 of CAZUZB010000087.1, forward strand.
GCCTGTCTCGAACAAGGGCAACGGCCGCTCGTGCTCGCCATCGGCGGTGGGAGCGCTTGGGTAGCCCACCGTGATGCCCTCGCTGGTCAGTACCTCGTCGCCAGAGCGCAGCGTGGCGCGCATGCGCAGGCCCATGGCGCGGCGCTCCTTGGGCGCCGCGATGCGTTCCATGTGCTCTAGCTGCTTTTCGCGGCCGCGAGCCTGCTTGCTGCGCTGCCCCGCCTTGTAGCGCCTGACAAAGGCCTCCGTGCGCTCGATGACCTCTTGCTGCTCTTCATACTCGCGGCGTTGGCGCTCGCGTCGGTGTGCTCGTTCGACCAGATAGGCGCTATAGTTTCCGCGGTAGGTTTCCACCGAGCCGCCCTCGAGCTCCCAGATGCGGTTGGCCACCTGATCGAGAAAGTAGCGGTCGTGAGATACGATGAGCAGGCTCCTGGGCCAAGCCTGGAGATAGGATTCGAGCCACTCGAGGGCGTCCAGATCCAGGTAGTTGGTGGGCTCGTCGAGCACGAGCAGGTCGGGCTCCTGGAGCAGCAGCTTGGCGAGGAGCGCGCGCGTTATCTGGCCGCCGCTGAGCACTGCGATGGGCCAGGAGTAGGACTCTTCGGCAAAGCCGATGCCGCCGAGCACCCGGCGGATGCGGCTCTCAAAGGTATAGCCTCCCGCTCTCTCAAAGCGCTCCTCGGCGCGGGCGTAGGTGTCGAGCAGTTCGGCGTCGTTGGGCCGTTGGGAGAGCTCATTGGCCAAGGCTGCCAGCTTGGTCTGCTGTGCTCGTAGGTCGGTGAACACCGTGAGCATCTCGTCGAGCAGGGTGCGGTCGCTCTCGAACACGGGAAGCTGGGGCAGGTACGCCATGGCCAGCCCCTTGGCGCGCTGTACCGTTCCCGCTGTGGGCTGAAGCTGTCCCAGAATGATGCGTAGCAGCGTGGTCTTGCCCTCGCCATTGGGGCCCACCAGGCCGATCTTGTCGCCATGGGCGACGCTCAAGGTGACTCCCTCAAAGACGTCTTGAGCGCCGTAGAACATGCCGATGTTTTGGATGGTGACGATGGACATGATGATCTCCATGCTGGCGGAACGAGCTGGATTATAGCATGCCGTGCCAGCCTCACCAACGACCACTTGGAGGGCTGACCTGCCAGATGGTTGCTCTCGGCTCGTTGCGCTCTATAATCAGGCGTCAGGGAAGGAGGCGAGCGTGCGCCAACGATGGTTTGCCTGGGGGACGGGGCTCTTGGCCGTGCTGCTCTGGGGGGCGGCGGGCGTTCTGGTAAATACGCATCCCCCGACGTGGGGCTATCAGGTGTTGTTGGTCGTGATCGTCGCTCTGGCAGTGGCGGCCACAGTGATGCCCGTGAGCTACTTGCTACAGACTCGTCACTATCAGCCTCTCTATGTGACGCCACCGTGGCGCACAGCCGCTCGGCATGGCATGCTGGTGGGGGTGTTCTGCGGGGCGTTGGTGGCGCTGCGATTGGTGAGGGCCTTGACCCTTACCAGCGGCTTGCTGGTGGGGCTGCTGCTGGCCTCCTTTGAGCTGTTGGTCTGGCTGCGGCGTCGCTACTAGAACGCGCGGGCGCGACAGCCGCTTGGTGCAAAAAAAGGAGGATGGCTCCTGGAGCCATCCTCCTTTGGCGATACAGACGCAGACTACTGGTGAACCGAGAGCTCGGTGTCGCGGTCGAACACGTGCATGTTGTCCATGTTAAAGTAGAGCTCTACTTCCTGGCCAACACGCGCCACGGTGCGCGGGTCGACGCGAGCGATATAGCTCTTGTTCCCAGACACCATGTAGAGATAGACCTCGTTACCCATGAGCTCGGTCACATCCACCTTGGCGGTCACACTAGCGGCGGTGATGCCAGGAGGTGCGTACTGCGGGTCATGGATATCCTCGGGGCGAATGCCCAACACGACCTCTTTGCCCAAGTAGTCAAAGAGCGGGGACGCCTTTTCGGCAGGAACCTTGACCTTGAAGGTGCCCGCGTCGAGGTATACGTCCTCTTTGGTGCCCGTGACGGTGACATCGAAAAAGTTCATGGCAGGGCTGCCGATAAAGCCAGCGACAAAGATGTTCGCGGGCGAGCTGTACAGCGTCTGCGGCGTATCGCACTGCTGGAGGATGCCATCGCGCATCACCGCAATGCGGGTGCCCATGGTCATGGCCTCGACCTGGTCGTGCGTTACATAGATGAACGTGGTCTCGAGGCGCTGGTGCAGCTTGGAGAGCTCGGCGCGCGTGGAAACACGCAGCTTGGCGTCCAGGTTGGACAGCGGCTCGTCCATAAGGAACACGGCTGGCTCACGCACGATGGCGCGGCCGAGGGCCACACGCTGGCGCTGACCACCCGATAGCTGCTTGGGCTTGCGGTCCAGCAGCTCTTCGATGCCCAGGATGCCCGCGGACTCTTTGACGCGACGGTCGATCTCGGCCTTGGGCGTCTTGCGCAGCTTGAGGCCAAAGGCCATGTTGTCGTACACGCTCATGTGCGGGTACAGCGCATAGCTCTGGAACACCATGGCGATGTCGCGGTCCTTGGGAGCCACGTCGTTGACCAGGCGGTCGCCGATGTAGATGTTGCCCTCGGAGAGCTCTTCCAGCCCTGCCAGCAGGCGCAGGGAGGTCGTCTTTCCACAGCCCGAGGGGCCTACAAAGACGAGGAACTCTTTGTCCGCGATCTCGATGGACAGGTCGTTCACAGCGATGACGTCACCAAAGCGCTTGGTGACATGCTCGTACGTTACACTCGCCATCAGAAACTCCTTCATAGATGACGCGATCAGGGGTATTCCCCGTCGCTGCGCCCCCTGTGATTGTGGGGGCTTGTTCGGCTCATGGCGATGGCAGAACTGTTCGGTCAGGCATTTCGCCTGGGCACAAGGCCAAAACCGCCCATCGCGGAGCCACCTCGCAAGCAAGAGACACCGCCGAGGCAATCTGCGTTCCGCGATAGGCTACCCTCCTGGCGCGCCGCGCCCTTGCGAGATCTGAACCGAACCTATGCCGAGCCTGCGCAGAGCAGGCTCGCGATGTGTGCAGCATATTCCGGGTACGGCGCCGCGTCAACTGCCACGGCGGCTTCTAGTGACGCGCGCTCACGCTCATTCCGTGCCGCCGTGCCCCTGCTTGTAGCGATAGACGATGCGCCCACGTGTGAGGTCATACGGCGAGAGCTCCACCCGCACGCGATCCCCCAGCAGGATGCGGATATAATACTTGCGCATCTTGCCCGAGATGTACGCGAGCACTTGGTGCCCGCTGTCCAGCTCGACACGGAACTGCGTGTTAGGCAGCGCCTCTACGATCGTACCTTCGACTTCGACCTTTTGCTTACTCGCCTTGACCATTATGCGGTGGGCTGCTCCTCGTTATGCGACCACGACAATAGTCCCCATGCCGTGCCAGGCACGGGAACGTCGCTAGTATAGCAAGGGCGGAGAGCAGAGTCAAGGAAGCGAGC
>CAZUZB010000088.1:0-2031 GCA_964624695.1 uncultured Anaerolineales bacterium
GATCTCGGCGCCATCGCGCAGGACGCGATAGCCGGCCACGATGTTGTTGTCTTGGCTCTCGGTCCAGCGCAGGGCCACGCCGCGATGCCCCCAGTACTCGGCCCACTCGGCCGTGGTGAGGGTGGGGGCGGTGGGGGGCTCGGTATCCAGCCCCGCGCCGGGATGGTCGTCCAGGTTGAGAAAGACGATCTCGCCGGCGTCGCGGCCGTCGTAGCTGATGCCGTCCCGCATTAGCTCGGCGCCGCTGGCGACCGTGCGGCCGGGCTGGCGCAGCCAGGTGACCGAATAGCTGGCCTCGGGCAGCAGCCGCTTGGGGTAGACCACTATCTCGCCTTGGGCGGGGCTGTCCTGCTCCAGGTAGCCCTGGGCGCGGTCGGCGCTCATCAGTTGGCGGCAGGTGTGCTCGTCGGGCGCGCCATCGGCGCGGGGATGGTAAAAGCGGGTGTAGCGCCCGACCACGCCCTGTTTCATGAGCCAGCGCCGCAGCAGCATCTGGGCGCGGACGCGATCGATCCAGGCCTCGTCCTCCTGGTGGGCGCCGCCGCCGCCCAGGAACTTTATCGCTGGCCAAAAGTAGCTCAAATAGTATAGGTCATCGGGGCCGCCGCCATCGGAGCTCTGGTTCTGATCCAGCAGCTCGAGCTTGTCCCAATCGCACCACTCGCCGCCCGAGTTACAGCCCTGCAGGCCCATGTCGGGGCAGGCCTCGCGCACCTCGCGCAGCAGCCGCAGGTACAGGCGATACTGCTGCAGGAAGGGATAGCCGGGCGGGTGAGCGTGATCGCGCGCATAGCACGGCGATTGCACCCAGCCATCCAGGCGATGCTGGAAGGGGCCATAGCGCTGCTGCCGCTCGATCATCAGGGCCTTCATGTGCTCGATGGCCTCGGGGCAGGCGTTGCAGAACCCCTTGCCGTACCAGACGGTCATCGGGCGCGGCTGGACGGACTGGGGCTGCCACTCGGGATGCTCGACATCCACCGGCGTGCCGGGATCGAAATGCTGCGGGGGCATCCAGAGGCGAAAGCGGATGCCCGACTCGGCCAGGTACTCGACCAGGCCGCGCCATTCGATGCCCTCCCAGACGCCGCGGCCGCGCTCGTCGAACCAAAAGTCGTCCTCGTGGGCGATGCCAACGCCGGTGGTGCGGCACAGGTTGGCCACCTGCCACATGTCGTCGCGGCGGCGGGCGGTGTCGCAATGGTGATCGGGATCGTTCCAGTGGCGGTTCCAGATAGCGCCCCGCCAGAGATAGTTCTCGTTGGTATAGTCCCACTTGTAGGTGGCCTGCCAATCGTGGAGCTGCTCGGCGGCGGCGTCCAGGTCGCCGGTGTAGACCCCGAGGAAGGCGCTGGGCGCCACCAAGGTGGCGTTGGGGGCGAGGGGCTCCACATGCTTGGCCAGGCCGATGCTGGCCAGGTAGCACTCACGGCGGGGGGCGCCGCCTGCGCCGCCATACTGGGCCTGCCCGAGGCGGGCCTCCCACGGCCCGAGATAGTTGAACCCCAGGTAGAGCCCCTCGGCGTGGGGGCCATCCTCCAGCACCAGGTAGGGATGGTAGGAGCTGGCGCCGTCGAACAGGTTGCAGGCGCGATAGTCGGCGTGGCCCGCCCAGGAGACTAGCGTGCGGTTAGGCCGCTGCCCGGGGGGATCCACCAGGAGCTGGTTGGTGCCCGGGCCCTCGCCGCCGCCCTGCCAGGCATAGAGGGTCAGGCGGGGGATCAGGTCGCGGCGCAGGCGCAGGTGGTGCAGGCGTAGGTCGCTGAGGCGCAGGGTGTGGCTGGTGCGGTTGGTCACCCGCCACTGGGTGTGGATCAGGCCGAGCTGCGTGCGGGCGGTGCTGGCGGGGGCCTCGTAACGGAGGGAGACCTCGACGCCCTCATGGGCCAGGACCAGCTCCAGCCAGACGCCCGGCGCGATGCCCGGCGAGGCCTTGGGCACAGGCCGCGTGCCGGCCTGCACGTCTTGCAGCCGCCAGCCGCCGCTGGCGCCGGCCAGCTCGGCGTCGTCGAGGACCAGGAGGAACTCGTC
>CAZUZB010000088.1:2131-7243 GCA_964624695.1 uncultured Anaerolineales bacterium
CTCACAGGATCGCGTGTGCGCGAGGGGGTGCTATGGCAGAGCTGGCGCAGGGCTCGTATGCAGATGAATCGGTGGTGACCGAATCGATCGCCGACCTGATGCGGTCCACCTTTGAGAGGCTGGCGGTGGTGACCGGCTTGGGCTATCTGCTGTGGCATCTGGCCGCCACCGTCACCCGGCCGGAGCATCTCGGCGCGCGGGCTTGGCTGCTCACCTTTGCCCTGATGCCCGTGGTGCCGCTGCTGGTCTGGTTGGCGCGGCAGAGGTTGCGCCTGGGGCAGTGGGCCTGGCTGCTGACGCTCTGGGCGGTCACCACCGCCGGGGCGTCGCTGTTCCAAGAGCCGCTGGTGGCCTTTTTCTACGGGTTGCTGCCGATGATGGCGGCGGTGACCATCGGCTGGCCGGCCAGCCTGGCGGCCGAGGGGCTGGTGCTGGCGGGCATGTATATCCTCGATCGCCACACCGGCGTGCCCATCTCCTCCGCGCTGATGGGCGTGGTGCTGGTGGGCGGCGCGTTGGCCGGCGTGTTGGGCTGGGCCGCCACCGTGGGGCTGCTGACGGTGACCGAGTGGTCGCTCTACAGCTATCGCCAGATGAGGGACATGATCGAGGATGCCCGCCAGCAGCGCCTGGAGCTCAAGCAGGTGCAGGTGGACCTGATGCAGGCCAACCGCGAGCTGGCGCGCATGACCGACCGCCTCAAGGCCATGAACCGGCTGGCCGAGGATGCCCGCCGCGCCAAGGAGCAGTTTGTGGCCAACGTCAGCCACGAGCTGCGCACGCCCCTGAACATGATCATCGGCTTTAGCGAGATGATCACCCAGGCGCCCCAGGTGTACGGCGCGCGGCTGCCAGCGGCGCTGCTGGCCGATATCACCGCCATCCAGCGCAACAGCCAGCACCTGGCCAAGCTGGTGGATGACGTGCTGGACCTGAGCCAGATCGACGGCGGCCGCATGACCCTGATCAAGGACTGGATCAGCCTGCCCGAGATCGTGGATGAGGCGGTGACGGCGGTGCGCGCGCTGTACGAGACCAAGGGCCTCAAGCTGGAGGTGCACTTGGCCGATGATCTGCCGTCGCTCTATTGCGACGGCACCCGGGTGCGCCAGGTGATCCTGAACCTGCTCAGCAACGCGGGGCGCTTTACCGAGCGCGGCGGCGTGACGGTGCGCGCCCAGCGGGGGGGCGAACGGGTGGTGGTCTCGGTGGCCGACACTGGCCCCGGCATCGCCGACGACGACCGCGACCGTCTGTTCGAGCCGTTCCAGCAGTTGGACGCCTCCATTCGGCGGCGGCACGGCGGCAGCGGCTTGGGGCTGAGCATCAGCAAGCAGTTTGTGGAGATGCACGGCGGCAAGATGTGGCTGGAGAGCGTCGTCGGCCGCGGCACCACGTTCTACTTTGCGCTGCCCATCGAGACGCCGCTGCCGCTGGTGGTGACGACGGGCGACGCGGCGCAGCGCTGGTTCAACCCGTGGGAGAGCTATGAGGAGCGGCCGCGGGCGCGCCAGCGACCCGAGCTGGAGGTGGCGCCGCGCTATGTGGTGCTAGAGCAGGGCCGGGCGCTCTCACGGCTGTTCCAGCGCTACCTGGAGGGCGCCGAGGTGGTGGTCGCGGCCAGCTTTGAGGACGCGGTGCGCGAGTTGTCGCGCTCGCCCGCGCGGGCGCTGGTGGTGAACGCCCCCAGCTATGAGGCTGCCGGCGTCCCGCCCGAGGGCATCGGCGCCCTGCCCTATGGCACGCCCGCCGTGCTCTGCTGGATCCTCAGCGACGACGCCATTGCCGAGCGGTTGGGGGTGGTGCGCTATCTGCTCAAGCCGATCGCGCGCGAGGAGCTGCTGGACGCGGTGGCGGCTCTGGGCGATCAGGTGCAGCGCGTCCTGCTGGTGGATGACGACCCCGAGGTGCTGCAGCTCTATGCGCGGGTGCTGGCCTCGGCGCCGCAGGGCTACCAGGTGATGCAGGCCAAGAACGGCCACCGGGCGCTGGCCCTCATGCGTCAGCGCCGCCCCGACGTGGTGCTGCTGGACCTGGTGATGCCGGGGATGGACGGGTTCCGTTTTTTGGAGGTGATGCGCGAGGACGACCAGATCCGGGATATTCCGGTGATGATCGTCTCATCGCACGATCCCGCCGGCCAGCCCATCGTCAGCGACAGCCTGGCGGTGGCACGCCACATGGGCATCTCGGGCCGGGAGCTGCTGGCCTGCGTGGGGGCGCTTACCGAGATCCTGTCGCCGGAGGATCGACCAGCGCGTCCAGCGCATCCAGAAAGCCTCGCCGGGTGACCGGCTTTTGCAGGTAGCCGGCCGCTCCCAGGGCGATGGCCATCTCTTCCTGGGCCACGATGGTGCACACCAGCACGGGGATGGGGCGGGTGGCCGGGTGCTCGTGCAGGCGCCCGAGGAGGCTCCAGCCATCCATGCCGGGCATCATCACGTCCAGCACCATGGCCTGGGGGCGGTGTTCCTGGGCCATCTCCAGGGCGCGTTCGGGCTCGCGGCAGGTGATCAGGCGGTAGCGCGAGCCGGCGGCATAGCGCCGCAAGAGCTGCAAGGTATCGGCGTTGTCGTCCACCACCAGCACGGTGTGCTGGCCGAGGGGCGGCAGGGTTAGCTCGGCCAGATAGCCGGAGGCGGTCTCTTGCACGTGCAAGCTCCCGCGCGAGAGGCGCGCCAGCCGGGCGGCCAGGCTGATGTTCTCGGCGTCGCCGGGGCTGGGCGCGGCGGCGGCGCCGCCGCCGACCCGGCCGCGCACCTGGATCAGCACGCTGGAATCGGCGCGCACGGCCGAGAGGGTGATCTTGCCGCCGGCGGCATGGTGCACCGCCACGGTGAGCAGGTTGAGCAGCATCTGGTTCAGGGCGGCGCCGTGGACGGCCAGGCCGGGCAGGTCGTCGCTGAGGCAGGTCTCCACCTGGGTGCGGTATTGGCCTGCGATGGGCGCCACCAGCTCCAAGGCCTGGCGGATGGCGGCGGGAAGCTCGGCAGGGGCCTCCACCGGCGTATCGCGCAGCCAGGCCAGCTCGTCGTTGACGTCGGGGGCCTCCTCGCCGTTGGCGTCGGCCGGGCTGGCCGCCTCTTCCCGCTCCTCGGCCAGGCCGTAGCGATCCCACAGCCAAGCGGCCAACACCTCGATGGCGGCGTGTTCTTTGCGGCGCAGGTGGCGGATGGACATGCCGAGCTGCTCGGCCACCTGCTGCTGGGGCATCTGCTGCACATAGCGGTAATAGAGCGGCTCGTGGATCTCGCAGCGCTGGGCATAGGCGGGGTCGTCGGGCGAGGGCTCTAGCGCCTCGATGGCGTCGATGAGGATGGCCTGCAGGCGCGTGAACGTATCGATGCGCCCCTCCACGGCCAGGGTCACGGCCAGGGGGCTCTCGCGCAGGCGGTCGGGCTCGTAGAGGTGGTAGAGCGCCTGGTGCAGCGCGTCGAGGAATGCTTGCGAGCTGGGTGCCTTCAGGGTGCGCCCCCGTTTATGTGAAATTGGTTGCATACGGTCGACCTAGCATGGTATTATAGATTTGCGTTGGTGTCCGGTGCAAGCTCTGCCTGCCGGATGGCAGCAGCATCCGGCGGCCGTGCTTGAGCTGGCATGGTTGTCATGGATGTGGCGCCAAAGGAGGCAGCGATGGCAAGGCGACTCGCACGGAGAGAGTTCTTGCGCGTGGGAGGCTTGGCTGGGCTTGGCGCAGCCTTGGCCGCCTGCAAGCCCGAGATCGTCGTCGAGACGGTGGTCAAGGAGGTGGAAAAGGTCGTCAAAGAGACCGTCGTCGTCGAGGGTGAGGTCCAGGTGGTGGAAAAGGTCATCACCGTGATGCCCGAGACGGAAGAGGTCGAGATCGCCCCGCAAGACGTGACGCTGACGGTGTTGACCATCTGGGGTGGCACCCGCGTGCCACTGATGGACGACATGATCGCGCGGTTCCAGGAAAAGTACCCGTGGATCACCGTGGAGCACGTGCTGGTGCCCGGCGGCGAGCGCCTGCAAAAGATCCAGACCGGCATCGCTGGCGGCACGCCGGATGATGTGGTCATGGTGGGGCAGGGCGAGATCCCCATGTTTGCCACGCGGCGCGCTCTGGTGCCCCTGGACGACTATATGCAGGCCTATGGGGTCGACCCGAACGCCTACTATGACACGTCGTTCCGCCTGTCCCAGTGGCAGGATGTCACCTATCAACTCCCCAACGTGCTCTCCACCTATCACTATTTCTACAACGTAGACCTGTTCGAGGAGGCCGGGCTCGATCCCGACACCCCGCCTGACACGTGGGACGATCTGATCACCATGAGCAAAGAGCTCACCACCTGGGATGGCGGGTTCATCGATCATTTGGGCTATTCGTTCTACCACGGGTTGCCCAACCGGGCGGACTTTTTGCAGACGTTGGTTTCGGCCGGGGGCGAGTTCTACTCGGAGGATGCTCGCGAGGCGGTGTTCAACAGCGAGGTGGGCGTCCAATCGCTAGAGATTCTCCTCAATGCCATGAACGATATCTATGGCTCGGTGGACGACTATCAGGCCTGGGGCGCGATCCAGGGCAGCCTGGATATCTCGAACCCGTTCATCGCCGGCACGTTGGCCTCGGGGCACCGGGGCGTCTGGGACATTTTCTTTATCGAGTCGGCCGACACGGACCTGAACTATCGGGTGGCGCTCCTCCCGCGGCCGGCTGGTGGCACCAGCCGGTTCGTGGGCGACGTGCCCGGTGGTGGCAACTGGGGCTATGCGATCCCCGCCGGCGCCAAGAGCGTCGAGGACTCGTGGCGGCTGGTCGAATGGCTGTGCCATGAGCCGACGGCCGCGGGCTGGTTCATGCAGCAGCAGGGCCGGCCATCGCCGCTCAAGGCGGTCAATGAGGATCCGTTCTACTATGAGGAGTTCCCTCACACTTGGCCCGATGTGGTCAAGGCATTGGAGACCTATGCCTACATCCCGCTCAGCCCCGCCAGCGCCGAGATCGGCAGTGTGCTGACGCAGGCGTTGGAGGAGGCTGCGCTGGGCGTGACCGGCGCCAAGGACGCGCTGGATTGGGCGGCGGCCGAGTCGCAGGCGCTACTGGACGAGGCCTGGGGCGACATCTGGTAAAAGCTTGGCAGTGACCCG
>CAZUZB010000088.1:7343-8910 GCA_964624695.1 uncultured Anaerolineales bacterium
CCGCAGTGGATCGGAACGCGCAACTACCTGCGGGCGTTCACGCAGGATCGCCTGTTTTGGACATCGCTATGGAACACGTTTTACTATGTGGGGTTTGGCGTGCCGCTGAACGTGGTGTTTGCCTTTTTGCTGGCGGTGCTGCTCAACGCCGAGATCAGGGGGCGGATATTGTTCCGGGTGGCGTACTATATCCCGTCCATCATTCCGGGCGTGGCCGGCGCGGTGCTGTGGATCATCCTGCTGAACCCGCGCCTGGGGCTGATCAACATGGCGCTGGGGGTGTTCGGGATTCAGGGGCCGAACTGGCTCAGCAACCCGCAGTGGTCCAAGCCGGCGTTCATCCTGATGAGCCTATGGGGCGTGGGCGGCGCCATGATCATCTACTTGGCGGGGCTGCAGGGCATCCCCGTGGAGCTGTACGAGGCCGCCGATATCGATGGCGCCTCCACCGCGGCCAAATTCACTCGGATCACCATCCCGCTCATGTCGCCGATCATTTTCTACAACGTGGTCACCCAGATCATTGGCTCGTTCCAGGTGTTTGGCAGCGCCTTTATCATGACCGGCGGTGGGCCGCTGAACTCGACCCGCTTCTATATGCTGCACCTGTATGACTATGCCTTTGCCTACTTTCGCATGGGCTATGCCTCGGCGCTGGCCTGGGTGTTGCTTCTGATCATTGTGGCATTCACACTGCTCGTCTTTCGAGGCTCCTCGGCGTGGGTGTTCTACTCGGGAGGCCGCCAATGACCGCCACGGCCGAACACAGTGTCAGCTACAAGCTGCAAAAGACGATCCTCAAGGGTCTTGTCTATCTGGTGCTCACGGCGGGCGCGATCATCGTCTTGGTGCCGCTCTATTGGATGTTTTCGCGTTCGCTGATGCCGCTGGGCCAGTACTATGAGATCCCGCCGGTCTGGATCCCTCGCCCTCTCACGCTGGAGGCTTATACCTCCATGTGGGACATGTACCCCTGGCCACGGTTCATTGGCAACACGCTGCAGATCGCCTTTTTCGCCATCGTGGGGAACGTGCTTTCATCGACGTGCGTGGCTTACGGGTTCACCTACTTTCGCGCGCCCGGCCGCACCACGCTGTTTTTCATTCTGCTTTCGACGACCATGTTGCCGGGTGTGGTGACCATGGTGCCGCTCTTTATCCTGTTCCGCCACCTGAAGTGGATCGATACCTACCTGCCGCTGATCGTGCCGGCCTGGTTTGGCTCGGCGTTTCACATCTTTTTGCTGCGGCAGTTTTTCCAGACGTTGCCACCGGATCTGTTCGAGGCGGCCCGCATCGACGGCTGCTCCGAGATCGGCATCCTGGGGCGGATCGTGTTGCCGCTTTCGGGGCCTGTGTTGGCGGCCATCTCGATCTTGCAGTTCCAGTGGCGTTGGAACGAGTTCATGGGGCCGCTGATCTATTTGAACTCGTTCAAGAAATACCCCGTGTCGCTGGCGCTGTACACGTTGCGGGGCGAGCCGCAGGGCTCGACGCCGACGCAACTGATGGCGGGCGGGACGCTGATGACGGTCCCGGTGCTGATCCTGTTCGTCATCTTTCAGCG
>CAZUZB010000089.1:0-8741 GCA_964624695.1 uncultured Anaerolineales bacterium
AAGCGCCCGATCATTTGACCTTATGCAAAGTGATGGTAGAATAGCGCCAAGCTATGGTCGGGGCTGCTATCGGAGGGGGCAGGCAATGCTCGATGGCGTCGAGCTATTTCTACAGGTGTTGGCCGAGGAAAAGGGTTACGCCAGCAACACGATTGTGGCCTATCGGAACGACCTCACCCAGTTTCACGATTTCGTGGCCGACACGTGCCACCGCAGCGCCTGGCGTGAGGTGACGGAAGAGGACCTCGCCAGCTATTTGGGCTGGCTGCGGATGGATCTCGAATACGCCACAGCCACGGTGGCTCGCAAGGTTGCCGCGGTCAAATCCTTTTTTCACCATCTCGCCTCCCTCGGCGCCTTGCCCGGGGACCCCACCAAAGAGATGGATTCGCCTCGCGTCCGCAAGTACACACCCGTCTCCCTTTCGGAGAATGAGGTCGAGCAGCTATTGCGTGCGCCCCTGCAGAGCAACGGCGCACGCAGCCTACGCGATGCAGCGCTGCTCGAGCTCCTGTACGCCACGGGGATGCGCGTCAGCGAGATCGTCAACCTCGATCTCGACCAGATCGATCTGGAACACGGCAGCGTCCATTGCGTGGCCAGAAACCGCCACAAGGATCGCGTGCTGCCTTTCTATCGGCGCGCCGCCGAGGCTCTGCATGGCTATTTGATCAAAGGGCGTCCCAGCCTGGTCCGCGACAACGAGGAGCCAGCCCTGTTCCTGAACCACCGAGGGCAGCGCCTGACACGCCAGGGCCTCTGGCTGATCATCAAGCGCTATGTCAAGCAGACGGGCATCAAGACCACGGTGACGCCGCATACGTTGCGTCACTCGTTCGCGCGTCACATGCTGAACGGCGGCGCGGACGTGCACAAGGTGCAGGGACTGCTGGGACACGCCAATGTCTCCACCACGCAAGTCTATACCCAATCACAGGTGCGCGAGGCGTACGAAGAGGCGCATCCGCGTGCCACATAGCGAGGCCAACCCTGTTACGCCCGCCATTTCGATCCGTTCTGCCAAGCCAGTGAGACGCATCCATGACGCATCCTGATCGCCAAATGGCCTTGGAGGCCGCAGAGTTCGTGCAGGCGCGCCTGAGGCGACGGCCCTCTGCCGCGGTGATCCTGGGGTCCGGTCTTGGCGCGCTGGCTGATCGCGTCCAGGATCCCGACATTCTCCCCTATGCCGAGATCCCCCACTTTTCGACCTCTACCGTGCCAGGCCACGCCGGGCGATTGGTGGTGGGCGAGCTCGGATCGACGGTGACGGCGATCATGCAAGGGCGCGTCCATTTCTACGAGGGGTACAGCCCGTCCCAGATCACGCTCCCCGTGCGGTTGCTGTGGCACCTAGGCGTGAAAACCCTCCTCCTCACCAACGCGGCAGGCGGCATCGGACGCCACCTGGCCGTCGGCGATCTCATGGCGATCGTGGATCACATCAACCTGCCGGGCATCGCTGGCAACCATCCCCTGCGAGGGCCCAACGATGACTCTCTGGGGCCGCGATTCCCCGAGATGTCGACGGCCTATGACCGCGAGCTGCTCGCGCAGCTCCGCGACTGTGCCCGTCAGCGGAACATTGTGCTCAAAGAGGGCGTCTATGCCATGGCCTCGGGCCCCAGCTTTGAGACGCCCGCTGAGGTGCGGTTCCTGCGCACCATCGGTGCCGACGCGGTGGGTATGTCCACGGTTCCTGAGGTGATCGTGGCGCGCCACGCAGGCATGCGGGTGCTGGCCATCTCTCTCATCACGAACATCGCGATAGACAGCCTGGCGTACACAGGGGCCGCTGCCAGCCATGAGGAGGTGCTTTCAGCAGGCAATCAGGCGCTTCCCCGACTAGCTACGCTCATCGAAGACATCCTAAGGCAGCCACTGCCCCCCACGCTGGAGAACTAGCGGGTGTTCGATATCGTCAGCAGCCTATTCGATCTGATCGACCAGCATGCCCTATGGCTCTATGCTGGATGCTTCCTCCTGGCGCTCTTTTATCTTCGGATCTATATCGTCGCACGCCGAGACCGCAGCAACACCATCTTTACCATCGAGAAAGAGATGGCCACCCACAAGCAGGGCAGAGCCATGTCGGGCATTGGCATCGCTCTGGGCATCGCGGCGGTTATCGCGGGCGTCAAGCACTATGTGGTGCCCAACGTGGATGTGGCCCAGCTTACGCCTCCCACACCCACCATGACCTTTACCCCGCCGACTATGGCGCCCTCCACGGCCACGCCGACGCCCGTGACACCTACCGCAACGCCACGGCCCATGCCCACGAGCGCCCCCGTGGCCACCGTGGCCGTCATCATCACGCCCGCGCCGACGGAGGAGCCTCCTCCTGCGGCCGTCTGCGCAAACCCAAACGTCTGCATCACCTCACCAGCAGCCAATGCTGTGGTGTCTGGCTCGGTGCCGGTCATCGGCACGGCCGCCGGCGACCGGTTCCAGTTCTTCAAGATCGAGTATAGCCAGGGAGAGACCCTCGGCGCCTGGAATGTCTATGGCGATCTGCGCTATCAGCCCGTCTCACAGGGCAACCTGTCGACGTTCAACTCCACAGCCTTTGCCAATGGCGTTTACTGGTTGCAGCTTGTGGTCGTGGATGAGACTGGCAACTTTGGAGAGCCGCACCGTGTCCGCATCGTGATCCAGAACGAGTAGACGGTTGGCGGGCTGCCCCCGCCATGGCAACGCCACAACTCTACGGAGGTGATGCGATGAGTGGCTCGGCACAACCAAGCCAGCAGGTCGACTGGATCCTGCGTGGCGGCACAGTACTCACCATGAACCCGGCTCGCACCATCCATGCGCCGGGTTCTGTCGCAATCCAGGGCGATTCCATCGTCGCCGTGGGCCCTGTCGCCGAGATCGATGCCGCCTACACGGCCGCGGAGACCCTCGACTGCTGCGATCACGTGGTCATGCCCGGGCTCATCAACACCCATACCCACGCCCCCATGGCCCTCTTGCGCGGCCTTGCCGACGACCTCCGGCTGGACGTGTGGCTGCACGGCTATATCCTGCCCGTGGAGCGCGAGTTCGTGAACCCCGAGTTCTGCTTCTTGGGGACGCTGCTCTCTTGCGCCGAGATGCTGCGAGGGGGCGTCACCACCTTTGTGGACATGTACTATCACGAAGAAGAGGTCGCTTGGGCCGCCGTTCAGGCCGGCATGCGCGGCATCTGTGGCGAGACCATCGTCAAGCTACCCACCCCTGATGCCGTCGCCTTTGAGCAGGGGCTCACCTATCTCTCTGACCTGATCGCCCACTGGGCTGGCCACGAGCTGATCGTGGCCGTGCCGGCGCCTCACTCGATCTACATGACCACCCCCGAGATCCTGCGCGAGACCACCGCCATCGCCCTGCAGCATGGCGTGCCGCAGCTCATCCACGTTGCCGAGACCGCCGGTGAGGTGGAAGAGTGGATTACCAGCACCACACGACGGCCGGTGCGCTGGCTGGAGGAGCAAGGCATCCTGGAATCAGACGTGGTGGCCGCCCATTGCGTGCACGTCAGCCGCGAGGAGGCGTTGCTCCTGGCCGAGACCGGCACCGGCGTGGCCCACAACCCCACCAGCAACCTCAAGCTGGCCAGTGGCGTGGCACCGGTCTGGTCGATGATCGAAGCCGGTGTGCACGTCGGCGTCGGCACCGACGGCTGCGCCAGCAATAACGATCTGGATATGTTCGAGGAGATGCGGCTGGCGGCCCTCCTGGCCAAAGGCGTGGGCGGCAGCCCCGTCGCCCTCCCTTCCGAGGACGCGGTGGCGATGGCCACCATCGAGGGGGCCCGCGCCATCTTTCTCGACCATCTCATCGGCTCCTTGGAGCCGGACAAACGCGCCGACCTGATCGTCCTCGACATGTCCCAGACGCATAGCCACCCCCATTTCGAGACCACCGGCCTCAACATCTACTCGCGCATCGTGTACGCGTCTCATCGCAGCGACGTGCGCGACGTCTTTGTGAACGGCAAGCAACTCGTCCGCGACCGCGCGCTCCAATCAGTAGACGAGGGTGCCATCCTCGATCAGACCCGCGACCTGGCCCAACGAATCAATGCCTTCTTTGTCGCCCGGGAGGAGAGCGTCCTCGACAAGCTCATCGACATCGGCGGGCTCGAGCAGCAAGAGACCTTTGAGGTCCAGGCCAAGGGGTTCGCGCCCGAGGGTTTTGATCCCGATACGGCCCTGGCCATTCCCGAGATCACCATCACCGGGCACAGCTCCCGTGACCAGTACGACACGTACCTCTTCTTTGGCGATGGCCTGGGCGAGCGGCTGCGCTACCGTGAGGACAACGTCCTGGAGCCGGACGGCGAGATCCACCCGATCTATACCTTGACACTGACGGGCCCCGCCAAGGAGGCCGAGTTCGAGAACAGCGTGGTGCTCAGCCGCGCTCGCTACACAGCGCCCGCCGACCGCAGCCTGCGCTTTTACCGAGAGTACTTTGCGCCCAGCACGATCCGCGAGGTATCCAAGCATCGCGAGCGGTACCACATCCGGTTCAAGGGCGTGGATCTGGCCGTCAACGTGGATCGGATCACGTCGCCCCCACAACCCAAGCTCTATATCGAAGTCAAGAGCCGCACCTGGTCGCAGCAGGACGCTTTCCGCAAGGCGGGGCTGATCGGGGAGTTGCTGCACCTGCTGGGCTCGCAGCCCGAGGACATGCTGGGACAAGAGTACGTCGATCTCGTCGCTGCGGACTAGCCCATAAAGGACGGCTCATGGCCACCGCTAACCACCACCTCCTGCGCATTCGCGCCGCCGAGCTCCGGCTGCACATCATCCAGATGATGGGCGCGGGCAAGGCCCATCACTTTGGCGGCTCGCTCTCCGCCGCCGACCTGGTGACGGCCATCTACTTTTACGCCCTGCGGTACGACGCGTCCAACCCGCGCTGGCCCGACCGCGACCGTTTCCTCATGTCCAAGGGACACTGCGTCCCAGCGCAATACGCCGCCCTCGCCATGCTGGGGGTGCTGGACCCCGCCGAGCTGCCGGGCCTCAAGACCCTCGGCTGTCGCCTGCAAGGCCACCCAGCCATGCAGTTGACGCCCGGCATCGAGGGCTGCACGGGCTCGTTGGGCCACGGCCTCTCCTACGCCAACGGCATGGCCCTGGCCGCCCGCGTGCTCGGCAGCGACTATCGCGTCTACTGCCTGTTGGGGGATGGGGAGACCCAAGAGGGGCAGGTTTGGGAGGCCGCCATGACCGCCGCCCAACACCAACTCCAGAACCTAACCGCGCTCATCGACCGTAACCGCCTCAAAGCCATGGACGCCACCGACACGGCCAAGCCGATGGAGCCCATGGCCGAGCGATGGCGCAGCTTTGGCTGGCGGGTGCGCGAGATCGACGGGCACGACATGGCTGCTATCTGCGAGGCCCTGGATTGGGCCGGCGCCAGCGATGGACCGCCCTCGCTGATCATAGCGCACACCATCAAGGGCAAGGGCATCTCTTTTATCGAGAACGACCCAGCCTATCACAACGCCGTGCTCACCGAGGAACAGATTGTGGCAGCGCGCGCCGCCCAAGAGCATCTGCGCCAGCAGCTTTGCCAGGAGGCGTCATGACGCAACGAACCGAGACGCGCTTTGCCTACGGCGAGGCCCTGCTGGCCCTGGGGCAAACGGACCCGCGCATCGTCGTCCTCGACGCCGACCTGTATAACTCGACCCGCACCGCCGCTTTCCGTCAGGCCTTCCCCAAGCGGTTCTTTGACATGGGCATCGCCGAGGCCGACATGGTCAGCACGGCGGCGGGCATGGCTGCTTCTGGACTGATCCCCTTTTGCAACTCTTTTGCCATTTTTCTCACCGCGCGCTGCTATGACCAGATCCGTATCCAGATCGCCTACCCCTCGTTGCCGGTGATTCTGGCGGGCTCTAGCGCTGGCCTGACCCAAGGCCCCGACGGAGCCAGCCACCAGTCGCTGGAGGACGTGGCCCTCATGCGGGCGCTGCCGAACATGCGCGTCATCGCGCCCGCCGACGCGGTCGAGACCCGCGCTGTCGTCCAGGCCCTCCCCGCGCTAGGCGGCCCCGTCTACCTGCGGCTGGGGCGCTACCCCGTGCCCGACCTGCACCCGCCTGACTATGCCTTCGAGCTGGGCCAGGCCACCAAGCTGCGCAGCGGTGACGATGTCGCGCTTTTTGCCTACGGCCACATGGTTGCGGTGGCCGTGGAGGCGGCGGCCTCCTTGGGCCGGCAGGGCGTGCAGGCGCGCGTCCTCAACATGGCCTCGCTCAAGCCCCTGGACGGTGAAGCGGTCGTGGCAGCCGCCGAGGCCTGCCGGTTACTGGTGACGATCGAGGAGCACAGCATCATCGGCGGGCTGGGCAGCGCGGTGGCCGAGATCCTGGCCGAGATGGGCGGCGCCCCGCGCCTGTTGCGAATCGGCACACGCGATCAGTTCGGAGAGTCAGGCAGCGCTGATGAGCTGCTGCTCAAGTACGGCTTGACGGCCACCGCCGTCTCCCTTCAGGTCTGCCAAGCTCTGGGCTGAGCCGTAACCCACGAGCCAGGCCGCGGTTATCATCTACGACGACGTCCAAGCCTCTGTGAAAGGCGGCCTGCCGATGAAACGGGTTGTCAGCGTCAGCCTGGGAAGCAGTTCCCGCGACCATGCTGCCACCATCGAGCTATTGGGCGAGACCATCTCGATCCAGCGAATCGGCACCGATGGCGATGTGCGCCGTGCCCGCGCCCTCTACATGGAGCTCGACGGCCAGGTGGATTGCCTAGGCGTGGGCGGCGCCGTGCTCTCGATCGTCACCATGCGGCGCACCTATACCATGTCAGCCGTCGAAAAGCTGGTCCGCGATGTGCGCCAGTCGCCTGTGGTGGACGGCACAGGCTTCAAGAGCGTCATCGAGCTGGAGATGGCCGCCACCATCGAACAGGAGATCGGCGCGCCAAGGGAGCGTCGCGTGCTGCTGCCCTCGGCTCTGGATCGCGGTGGCATGGCCCGCTCGTTCGCCGACGCTGGCTATGCGATGATCATTGGCGACCTGGCGTTCGGCCTGGGGATCCCCGTCTCTTTGCACAGCCTGGCGGCGCTGGAACGCGTGGCGGGGACTATTTGCCCGATCGTACGCCACCTGCCCATGTCCATGCTCTATCCTACGGGACAGGACGAGGACCAGAACGTGCCGCGCTACGAGGATTGGTTTGCCTGGGCGACGGTCATCGCTGGCGACTGTAACTATATCACGCACCATATGCCTCTGGACATGGCGGGCAAGATCATCGCCACCAACACCACCACGCCGCGCGACGTGGCCCTCTTGCGCGAACGAGGCGTTACCCACCTCGTCACCAGCACGCCCCGCATCACCGGACGCACCTATGGCACCAACGTGATGGAGGCAGTGATGGTGGCGTTGGCCGGCAAGGGCCGCCCCCTCACCGAGCCCGAGATGCGAGACCTGCTGGGCGAGCTCGGGTGGCACCCCAACGTCGAAGCCCTCCAGACCGTCTGAGTCCGCTTGCCCTGGCCCCGCACTGTGCTATACTTGAGGCATACTGAAAGAGGTGCTGACGGAGACGAGTAGGTCGGGTCTGAGCGTCCAGAGAGCTCGCGGCAGGTGCAAAGCGAGCACGCATCATCCGATCGAAAATCCCTCCCGAGCCTGCGGCCGAACGGGCACCGAGCCCCACTAAGCTCGCACGGATTCGTCTCACGTTACCGGGACGGGCCTATCGGAGAGCCGAGTCGGCGTCTCCTGCAGGCACTCGAGTGGGCTGCCTCCGCGCGAGGCGGCCAATCGGGGTGGTACCACGGGAAGCTTACGCTCTCGTCCCCAGCGGACGAGGGCGTTTTTGCATCTAGGAGGGGGAGAGAGCCATGCCGTTCCAAGAGGTTCCAACACAAGTCGATCTGGTCGCCCAAGAGCACAAGATCCTGGAGCTCTGGAAAGAGACCCGGGCATTCGAGCGAGGCCGCCAGCGCCGCCTGGGGATGCCCACCTGGTCGTTCATCGACGGCCCCATCACCGCCAACAACCCCATGGGCGTGCACCACGGCTGGGGGCGCACCTATAAGGACCTGTTCCATCGCTTCTGGACTATGCGCGGCCGCGATGCCCGCTACCAGAACGGGTTCGATTGCCAGGGTCTCTGGGTCGAGGTCGAGGTCGAGCGCGAGTTGGGGTTCACCTCCAAGCGCGACATTGAGGCGTACGGCCTGGACCGCTTTGTGCTCAAATGCAAAGAGCGAGTCCTGCGCTATGCCGCCATCCAGACCGAGCAATCCATCCGCCTCGGCTACTGGATGGAATGGAACGATCCCGACGAGCTGCGACGGCTGGCGGACGCGCTGATGGAGGATCCCTCCCAAGAGATGACCCTGCAGGGCCCCCAAGGCCCCGTTACAGGCATGGTGGAGGATCTGGTGGGGCGCCTAGGCCTCGGCGAACTGGGGGGCAGCTACTTTACGTTCTCCAACGAGAACAACTATATGATCTGGAAGTTCCTGAGCGAGTGCCATCGGCGCGGCTGGCTCTATCGGGGCGTGGACGTCATGCCCTGGTGCCCCCGCTGCGCCACGGGCATCAGCCAGCACGAGATCGTCACCGATGGCTATCAGGATCGCACCCACCGCGCCGTCTGCCTGCGCTTTCCGTTGCGCGGCCAGGAGGGCGCCTCGCTGCTCGTGTGGACCACCACCCCCTGGACGCTGACCAGCAACGTGGCCGCCGCGGTGGGCGCCGATCTCACCTATCT
>CAZUZB010000090.1:0-1079 GCA_964624695.1 uncultured Anaerolineales bacterium
GCCGCCTCTGCCCGAGCCGCCGCCTTTTTGCGGGAGAACACCTTGCGGATCTCGTCCGCCACCAGCACCGTCGACGCGAGGCCCACGATCAGCAGCCAATCCATAGTGCCCAGCGCCACGGTGCCAAACACCTGCTGCAGGAACGGCAACCGGTTGGCCGCGATCTGCAAGAGCACCGATACCACGATCGCCCCCAAAAGCCAGGGGTTCGATAGCAGCGGCATCTGAAAGATCGAACGCGTGCGCGAACGGCAGTTCAGCGAGTTGAACACCTGGAACATGGCCAGCGTCGTGAACGCCATCGTCTGCGCATAGGCGATACCGCGGCCGTTCAGGTTGGCCAGGAAGGGGATCAGCGTCCCCGCTGCCATGAACAGGGCCACCAGCACCACGCCGCGCAATATCTCGCCATTGATGATCTTGGCGTGGCGATCCCTTGGCGGATCATCCATCACCCCCGCCTCGCCCGGCTCCATGGCCAGGGTGATATCCAGGATGCCGTCGGTGACCAGGTTCACCCATAGGATCTGCACCGGCGTGAGGATCATCACCCCATTGGGCACGATCAGCAACGACGTCAGAATGGTCAGCATCTCGCCCACATTGGTGGCGATCAGGAACTTGACGACCTTGCGCACGTTGGCAAAGACGGTGCGCCCCTCTTCCACCGCGTGCACGATGCTGGCAAAGTTGTCGTCGGTCAGCACCATGTCGGCCGACTCTTTGGTCACATCGGTGCCGGTGATGCCCATCGAGACGCCGATCTCGGCCAGCCGCAGCGCCGGCGCGTCATTGATCCCGTCCCCGGTCATAGAAACCACGTGCCCCTGCCGACGCAGCGATCCCACCACCCGATACTTGTGCTCGGGCGAGACGCGCGCAAACACGGCCGCCCGCTCGATGACCTCGTCCAGATCGTCGTCGGACATCTCGTCCAGGTCCGCCCCGGTGAGCACCAGATCGCCATCGTGCATGATGCCGACCTCGCGGGCCACCGCCTCGCCGGTCGCACGATGGTCGCCCGTCGCCATGATGACCCGGATGCCTGCGCGGTGGCAAGCGGCCACTGCCGTCGCCGC
>CAZUZB010000090.1:1179-8636 GCA_964624695.1 uncultured Anaerolineales bacterium
AGCCGCCGGATGATCGCGTTGCGCTTGGCCATCCGGTTCACACCCACTGCCAGGGTCACCGTCATCACGGCCGGCAGCCCCTCGGGGATAGCCGACACCGCCGACGCCAGGGCGATTCCCAGCATGTTGGCGATGCCGAACCCCCGCAGCACCCCCACCCCAAACGTCAGCGCGCTCCAGATGATCGCCAGGATGCCGAGCATCTTGCCCAGCGCTGCGAGCTGCTCTTGCAGAGGGCCATGGGTCTTTTCCGTCTCTTGCAGCAACGTCGCGATCTTGCCGACCTCGGTGTGCGCGCCGGTGCCATACACCACGGCCCGCGCGCGGCCACGCGTCACCGCCGTCGCCGCGTACACCAGGTTGGTCCGGTCGCCCACGCCGGCCTTTTCGGTTACCGTATCGAGCTGCTTGGCGACAGTGGTAGATTCGCCCGTCAGCATCGACTCGTCCACATCGAGGTTGCTGGCAAAGACCAGCCGCGCGTCGGCCGGCACCTTGTCGCCCGCCTCCAGCGCGAGCAAGTCGCCCGGCACCAGGTTAGCGGTCTCCACCTCGGTCTCGACCGCCTCTTCCGCCTGGCCAGGCCGGCGTAACACCGTCGCCTTCGGAGCCGCCCGTGACCTGAGTTGCTCGATGGCGTGCTCTGCTTTGTACTCTTGGGAGAAACCGATGAGGGTATTGACCAACACCACCACGCCGATCACGATAGCATCGGCATGATGCCCGATCACGAGGGAGACGATGGCCGCGACCGCCAGAATCGCGACCAAGGGGTTCAGAATCTGCGCCTTGATGATGGCCCAGGGGCTGGGTCCACCTTCATCGGCGATGACGTTCGGGCCATAGTGGGCGAGGCGAGAACGAGCCTCGTCGCCGGTCAGGCCGTTCGGCCCGCTCTCCAGCGCCGCGAACGTCTCGTTGATGTCCAAAGCGTGCCAGTGTCGGTCTTCCATAAACGCCTCCTTATTAGGTCTCCCGTCGGCAACAGGCAGTCGACTCGGTCGCCACTCCGGCTGGCGGCACAGTTGGCTGACGAGTTGCGGTGCGGGACCGTACGGGCGTTCATTGAGCGAAAGCACACCCGGACCCGAACCGGCCCTGGGTCCCGCATGAGGTTCCCAGAGTCATCGGCGCGGCGCAGTCAGCGCCCACCCGACCACAACATAGTATACATATACGATAATGATTGTCAAATGTCCCATCTACCTGCGCCAAGAGATCGTTGCCCATCCCTTGATCTCTTACGATCCCAAGACAGGCAACGATCTCTTGCCAGCATGTTTCGCGCAGACGCGCCCCCTAGCTCTGCGTTCCCCGCACAGTCGCGGGAGCCAGGGTGAGCCTCTCCACCTGTCCTTTGGCGGTCGGCCGCGATGCCCCTACCCCTCGTCGGGGCCTTCGCGATCCAAGAGCGTGTCCACTTCGCGCTTGAGCGTCTCCAGGTCGGCGAAAGACCGGTAGACCGACGCAAAGCGGACGTAAGCCACATCATCCAGCGCCTTGAGCCGGCGCATCACCATCTCACCGATGACCGCGCTATCCACCTCAGCCTGGCCCAGGCCATAGAGCTGGTTCTCGATCTCTTCCACCAGCCGCTCTACATCGTCCGAGCTGACCGGGCGCTTGGCGCAGGCCGTCCAGATGCCCTCAAAGAGCTTTTGCCGGTCAAAGTTCTCGCGGCGCCCATCGCGCTTGGCCACCAGCAACGTCACCCGCGCCACCTGCTCGTACGTCGTGTAGCGCTGGGCGCACTCCTGGCACTCGCGCCTGCGGCGGATGGTCTCCCCCACCTCGCGGGTGTCGATCACGCGCGACTCGGTCGCCCCGCAGAATGGGCACTTCATCGCCCTGACTTTTCTCCGCCACGCAAGCCCTGCATCAAAAAGTCCGAGAGCCCCGCCGGCTTTTCGTCGGCCTCCAGACGCTGGGCGCCGTTGGCTCGCTCCTGCTTGCCCGCGGGCTCGGACATGCCCGGCACGTCGATGGTCGCCCAGGTCGGCCGCTGCGGAGCCGATTGCCCCGGCTTGGCGGCCGTCGAGCTCCAGGCCGCCTCCATCACCTCGGGCTCGCGCCCGTCAAAGCCAGCGGCGATCAGGCGGATCTGCATCTCGTCTTCCAGGTGCTCATCCACGCCGCCACCCCAGATGATGCTGGCGTCAGCATCCGCCAGGTCGCTGATGATATCGGCCGCCGCCTGCAACTCATAGAGCGACATGCTGGCATCGCCGCGCACCTCGAACAGCACCGACTTGGCGCCGCGAATGTCCCGATCCAGCAGCCGCGAATAGACGGCCTGCTCGGCCGCATCCCGCGCCCGCTCGGGCCCCCGGCCCACGCCGATAGAGAGCAGCGCGCTGCCAGCGCCCTTGATCGTCTCGCGCACGTCGTTGAAATCGACATTGATATCCGCGGTATAGTCGATGATACCCACGATCCCTTCCACGCCCTGCCGCAGCATCTCGTCGGCCAGGACGAACGCCTTGAGCAGAGGAATCTCTTCCTCGACGATGGCCAGCAAACGGTCGTTGGGGATCACGATCAGCGCGTCCACCTGCTCGCGCAGGGCCTCGGTCCCCTGCGATGCCAGGGCCGAGCGATGCTTGCCCTCCCAGCTAAAGGGCAGCGTCACATTGCCCACCGTCAGAGCGCCCACCGAGCGAGCGGCCTGGGCCACCAAAGGCGACGCGCCCGTCCCCGAGCCACCCCCCATGCCCGCCACCACAAACACCATGTCGGCGCCCTGCAAGAGCTCCGCGATCTCTTCTACCGATTCTTCCGCCGAGGCGCGGCCCACCGCGGGCTTGCCGCCCGCGCCCTTGCCGCCCGTGGTCATCGGGCCGAGCTGCAGCCGCACCGGCGCCTGGCATTTGCTCAACGCCCTCACATCGGTGTTCATCGCAATATACTCGACGCCCTTGACGCCGGTAGCGATCATCCGGTCGACGGCGTTGCAGCCGCCCCCGCCAACACCTACCACCTTGATCTGGGCGGCGCCGTTCAGACCGTACTCGTCTGCCATCTTCTTCTCCTTCTCTCCTATGCTCGCGGGGCCAGTTGTGAAAGAAACTCTCGCGCCGCAATCATCGCCCGCGTGAACCACGTCCCCGTGGGCTCCTCGGGGCCTCCCGTGCCGACGTTCCGGCTCTTTTCGCGCCCCCAATGCAGCAACCCCACCGCCGCGGCATAGGCAGGATCGCTGATCGTTTCCGCCAACCCCTGCAGCCGCAGGGGCACCCCGATCCGCACCGGCAGGCCGGTGATCTCGGCCACCATCTCGGCCAGGCCCGCCAGGTTCGCGCTGCCGCCGGTCAGCACGATCCCCGCCGGCAGCTCTGTCAGCCCCGCATGGGCCAGCTCGGCGTGCACGCAGCGCATCAGCTCCACCGCATAGCCCTGCACGATCTCGCACAGTCGTTTGCGCGGCACCGTGGTCACCTGCTCGGAGCCGAATACCAGGATCTCGATCTCCTCGTCCGCTCTCACGTTGCCACCAAACGCCTGTCCGTATCGCACCTTGAGCTCATCGGCCATGGGCACGGCCGTCCGCAGCCCCTCGGCGATGGCCCGCGTGAGCTGCGCGCCGCCCATCGCCCAAGACTTGGTCACCCGCACCCCATCCCGCACATACACCGCCAGCTCGGTGGTGCCCCCGCCGATGTTGAGCAGCGCCACGCCCAGATCGCGCTCTTGCTCGGTGAGCACCGCCTTGGCGGCCGCCCACGGCTGCGGGTACATGTCCAGCACCTGGACGTCGTTCTTTAGAATACACTGCTTCAGGTTGCGGATAGCCGTATGCGCCCCAGTGACAATGTGCGCGTCCAGCTCCATCCGGTAGCCCAGCAGGCCGATCGGGTTCCGAATGCCATCCCGCCCATCGATGATGAACTCGCGCGGCGCCGCCTGGATGATGGCCCGATTATACTCCAGCGAGATCGCCGTGGCCTCCTCCAGCGCCCGCTGGATGTCGTCGCCATCCACAGGGCGATCCCCCCGGCCGATGGCGGCCGACCCGCGGCTGTCCTGCGCCGCCAGGTGGCTTCCCCCCACCGAGACGAACGCGCGCTGCACCGTCAGGCCCGAGACGCGCTCGGCCTTGAGCAACGACTCGCCGATGGCCTCGGTGGCCGATCCCATATCGGTGATGACGCCCTCACGCACCCCCCGCGCACCTACCACCCCCACCCCGATCACCCGCAAAGCCTCGCTGGCGGTGATCTCGGCGATCAGCGTGCAGATCTTGGTGCTGCCGACATCGATCGCAACGATGGTTTGGTCCAATGTCGCTCCTCCTCCTACGCTGCCGCCCAGGTCATCCCTGGCTCACCTTGAACACCGGGGCCCGGTCCGAAGACAGATCCACATAGGCCGGCTCGATGCCATCGGCCTCCAGCCGCTCTACCAGCGCCTCGAGCACCGCCGCCTTGACCCGGCCATCGCCCTCGCAGCCCAGATAGACCGGCACGTCGCGGCTCCCGATCTGCACATAGAGCGTCAGGCCCTGCTCCTGAAAGTAGAAACGGGGCACCGCCCGCAAGGACAACGCCAGATCCCGCGCCATTCGCCACGGCACGCCGGGCACATAGCCCCCCGGCGACGACAGATGCGCCATGGCGTCCTCCACGGTCACCAGCCCCAGCGTCTCATTGGCTGCGCCCAACACGCTACCCTCGCCATCGACCCACCAGCGCCGCCCGGCACTCTCCCACACCATCACGTCCTGCTTCTCGATCACCTCGATCCGCACCACGTTGGGCAAACGGGTCTCGATCGATACCGCCTCCAGGCAGGGATAAGCCCGCAATAGACGCCGCTGCACCTCGGCGGGCCGCACCAGGAACAGGCTCTGGCCCGCGATCCCCGTATGCTGCACCAGCTCGCTCGCCGGCACCAGGCGCGCCCCCTCCACCACCGGCTCCACCAGAAAGCGCGTCCCATTGAGGAGCGCCACCAGCGTCACCAGAGCCACCAACGCCAGCAGCAGGCCCGGCAGCCGCGACCAGCGCCACCAGCGCCGACGGGCCACCCCCACCGGCAGCTCGTCCCAGGCCGGGTCCACCACGCCCCCTCGCGAGCGGGCGCGGGCTCCCTCGGGCAACGGACTGCGCTCGCGCCCTTCCATCACGACGCCTCTTCCTCCGCCTGATACGACGTCTCGCTGGCCTGGCGATCCTCCCACCGCTCCACCGCCAGTCCGATCAGTCGGTCGATCAGCTCCGGATAGGGGATCCCACTCGCCTCCCACAGCTTGGGATACATGCTGATGGCGGTGAACCCCGGGATCGTGTTCAACTCGTTGATATACACCAACCCCGTATCGCGACACAGGAAAAAGTCCACCCGCGCCATGCCTGCGCAATCGATCGCCAGAAATGCGCGGACCGCATACGCCTGCACCAGCCGCGCCGTCTCGCCTGGGATCTGGGCCGGAATATGCAGGAGCGACCCCTCATCGATATACTTGGCGTCATAGTCATAGAACTCGTTGCACGGCTCCACCTCGCCCGGCACCGAGGCGATGGGATCGTCGTTCCCCAGCACGCTGCACTCGATCTCGCGCGCATTGATGGCCGGCTCCACCAGCATGCGGCGGTCGTAGCGCGCGGCCAGGTCCAGCGCCCTGGCTAGCCCGTCGCGGTCGTGCGCCTTGCTCACGCCCACGCTCGAGCCCATATTGGCGGGCTTGCAAAAGACCGGGTACCCAAAGCGAGCCTCCACCGCATCCAGCACGGCCTCGGGCTCGCGCCGCCATCGCGATCGCTGGGCGCGCAGATCCTCCACCACCGGCAGCCCATTGGCGCGCAGCACGTCCTTGCAGGCGATCTTGTCCAAGCCCAGCGCCGAGCCCAGCACGCCCGCCCCCACATACGGCAACCCCGCCAGTTCGAGCAGGCCCTGCACCGTGCCATCCTCGCCATAGGTGCCGTGCAAGACCGGAAAGACCACGTCGATATCGAGCAGGCGCTCCGCCGCCTGGCTGGGCACCAGAGCCGTCTCTGCCCTGCTGGCCTCGCCCGCCTCGGCAGCGCCCGCCGGCAGCGGGGGCAGCTCGCGCCCCTCGAGCAGCGCCTGCGCCCCTTCGCCCGCCAGCCACCGCCCCTCTTGGGTGATGCCGATGGGCCGCACCTCGTACTTATCAGCGTCGATGGCCTGCATCACCGAGCGCGCCGACGCAATGGAGACCTGATGCTCACCGGAGCGCCCCCCGAAAAGCACCGCCACCCGCGTGCGCCTCCCCTTGCCCATCATCGTTCCCGCTCCTCTGGCGCCCCAGCAACCTCCCGTTCATCCTCCCACCCGCCCAGAAACTCGATCTCGGGCTCGAGCAGCTCGCCCAGCTTTTCCTTGACCTCACGCTGCACCAAGACGATCAGCGCGCGAATATCGGCCGCTGTCGCCTGCCCCTGGTTCATGATGAAATTGGCGTGCTTGTCCGAGACGACGGCGTCGCCCACCCGTTGCCCCTTCAGGCCGGCCTGCTCGATCAGAAACCCCGCCGGGTAGTGCAGCGTCCGCTTGAACACGCTGCCGGCGCAGCGCCCTGCCGGCGTTCGCGCCAGCCGCTGCGCCTGGATAGCCCGCACCCGCTCCTGCAGCTCGGCCAAATCCGCCCTCTCGAGTTGGAACGCCGCCTGCAGCACCACCGGCCGCCGCGAGGGCTCGGCCACCCGCTTGAGGGCGCTGGTGCGATACCCAAAGGCCAGCTCCTCGGCGCCCCAGAGCGCTCTCGCCCCATCGGCCAGAGCGACGTCGACCCACACCAGGTTGTCGGCGATACAGCCGCCATAGGCGCCCGCGTTGCCTACCACGCCGCCACCCACGCTCCCCGGCACGCCGATGGCCCAATCCAGCCCCGCCCAGCCAGCCTCCACCGTGGCCCTGGCCACTTTGCGCAGATCGACGCCCGACTCGGCCACCAACACGCCGTCATCGTCGATGCCATAGCTCACGCAGCGGTTCAGGATCACCAGCCCGCGCACGCCCCCATCGGCGATGAGCACGTTGCTGCCCGCGCCCAGCACCAGCGCCGGCACCCCGGCCGCACGGGCCAGCCGCACCAGGGCTGCCAAGTCGTCGGTCGCGCGAGCCTCGATCAGCAGATCCGCGGGGCCGCCCACGCCATAGGTGGTGTAGGGCGCCAGCGCAGCCTTCTCACGCACCTGCTCGCCATATCCGGCTCGATCGAGCAGCTCCCGCAACCGCTTCAGGCCGCTCATGGCGACACCTCCCGCCCGGCCAAAAAGCTCTCGCCGACCAGGAACCCGTTGCCGGCGCCCAGGGTGATCAGCAGATCCCCAGGCCGCAGCTCCTCCCGGAGGCGCTCGCTGGCCCGCTGAAGATCGCCCACATAGGCCACGTCGCCGTGCTGCACCGCCGCCGCCAGCTCCCGCGAGCTGATGGTCGCGCGCTCGCTCGGGCGCGCCGGAAAGATATCCACCAGCCGCACCAGGTCAGCGTCG
>CAZUZB010000091.1:0-8576 GCA_964624695.1 uncultured Anaerolineales bacterium
CCTGAGCGCACTCCCCACAACCGGTGCAGTGGCCCTCGTCCACCAACCAGACGCGGAGCGCAGCATCGAACTGGATCGCTTCCTGTGGGCAAGCCGCCGCACATGGCGCCCGCTTGCACTGGCGGCAGTAGTTGGCCTTCACATCGATGCCTAGCGAGTCCGCGGAGACTCGTATGCGCGAGCGGCTAGGCGCACTCATCCCCAGGTGGCGTTCGGAACAGACCACCATACACGACAGACAGCCGGTGCATTTCACGCCATCCCAGGCGATATGCACGGGCTTGGTTGCAGCTTTGGGCATCTTCCGCCTCCAGGATGGTAGTACGTTCCGGTCAGGCTACGGCCCAGTTGGAGTCATGGTAGCTCACGAATGGCGATCTCGAGGTGCCACTCATAGCTATGCCAGGGCCCGATGGCAGACAGCTCGCCACGAAGCCGGGCTAGGTCAATGCGGTCAAAGGAGCCGGTGGCCGGCTCGACAAAGGCGGCATACATGTCTCGCCAGCCGCCCTCGTTCACGAGGATGCCCAGATAGGGCACCGTGGCGGTCGGGAAGGAGAGCGTCAGTCCGATGCCGCTAGTGGGGTACTCGACCGTACACCAGCCCTCTGGCATCGGACCCTTGATCCAGTACTTGGTCGCCTCCCGGGTATCTTTGGGCCGGATCTGTCGCAGATCTCTGGCGCTTCCGTCGCGCTGCCGGTGTGTGGGCCATGGCAACTCGTCACCGTAGCGCCCATCTGCCTTGCCCAGGTTCAACGCGTTGACTACACGCTCTACGCCTGAGGGCAGCTCCAAGCGGGCTCCCTCCTCGAGATCGAGCATGATGTGCGCTGCCCAGATAAAGTAAAAGTCAAAGCCCGAGAGGTTCGTCAGGCGGTAATCGAGGCGAAGGGCGCTCGGCCCCGAGGCGCTCACCCATTTCTCGAGGCGATAGGGGAAGCGGATGCCGTGGGTGGCAAAGTGCAGACGATCCCCTTCTACGCTGCACTCCCAGGGAAGGCTCCAGACTTCGCCGTGGTCGGGGATCCGGGTCCCCTTCCACGGGTAGTCTTCATAGTGGCAGGCGTCTATCGATGGGAACATGTCGTCAAACCCCGAGCACTCGCCGGCCACATAGTTACCGTCGTAGGGCTGCAAGAGGTATTCGGTGCCGGGGCGTTGCACCAGCAGCTCCAAGTCGCGCGGGAGATAGACGAGCGAGCACAGCTTGGCGCCGACGGACGGCAGGAACTGGGCGCTTAGCTCCCCTGCGTTCAGGGAGACGGCGTTCTGGTCCTTGTACTGCGATTCGTTGATCCGCGTGCGCACGTTCTCTTTCCTTTGCCACCCTGTGTCAGCAGCCGGCGGCTGAGCTCAGCCTTACTTGCCTTGGGTAGCTTGCCTCCGTGTGTACACAAACAACTCGCCTTGCGACATCACACGCGGCACCACGTTGGGCGCATGGTCTCGGCAGGCCCGCAAAAAGCCCGCCGGGTTGCCGTTATGCTCGACGAACATCCAGAAATGGCAAGGAATCGCCACGCGCGCAGAAGCGTCGCGGGCTAGCTTGGCCGCCTCGACAGCGTCGAGGTTTCCAAAGGCGCCGTTGATGGGCGGGACGATCACGTCGACGCCTTGGGCGAACAGGCTCTGCCATTGAGCGGGGCGGTAGGCGGTGTCGCCCACCACCCAGACCCGGATGCCGGCCACGGTGAGCAGCAGCCCCAGGGCCTCGGGCGCGAGGTCACCGTGGTCAGCATAGACGCCGGTCAGCACGATGTCACCCACCTGGGTGGAGCTGCCCACTTGGAGCAGCGTCACACGATCGGGCGAGATCCCGGCGCTTCGGTACGCTTCGAGGCAATCGGCTGCGCCTATGAAGGACAGGTTGGGTTGCTTGGCGAGAACTGGCAGGGCGTCGATGTCAAGGTGATCAGGATGAGAGTGAGTGCTTACAACCGCATCCGCCTTGACTAGATCGGCGGAGATGGGCGATGCCATGATGCGCTTGAAGCCAGCGAGCCGCTCGACACAGTCGCTGAGGTACGGATCGACATAGATCACAGTCCCCCGTGGCGTCTTGAAGACAAAGCCAGCTTGGCAAAGCCACCAGATGGCCAAGCTATCGGGTGCGACATATGTGCGTTCGATCTCTAGGGCAAGGTCGATCATGGCAATCCCCTTTCCATGGGTGGGCACTGGGCCGATTCCTGAGGCCGATGGGCGCCCAAGCTAACGATGTGCTCCGTCGTGGCCCTATTGTCGCTCATGTCTCTGCTGGCCTGGAAACGCAAGCCCGTGCCTCAACGCTGCCCATAGGTACCCAACCGGAGACCCTGTTCCACAAAGTACCGGTAGGTGTCGTATTCTACCTTGCTGCTCACGCTGTGATCGACCTGCAGGATGTAGCCGGAGCCGGCCATCGCTGTCGGAAGCTTGCTCGCCAGCTCGGCGTCCACGGCACGTTTGTCGTTCGTCTCCAGTGCACGCACGTCCATGCCGCCGATCAGGGCCAAACGGTCGCCATAGAGCTTTTTCAGGCGGAGCAGATCGACGCCGGCCTTGACCTCGATGGGTTGTAGGCAATCGATCCCGGCCTCGACCAGCAAAGGCAAGAGTGGCTCGATGAATCCGTCGCTATGAAGCACGACTGGAAGGTCTAGGCTGTGAGCAAAATCAAACAACTGCTTGTGCGCTGGGAACAGCATCTCGCGATACATACGAGGCGACATAAACGGTCTACCTTTGAACCCGAGATCGTCCCACACCCAGAGGCCGTCGGGCAGGCCTTCCTGCGCGAACACGATCTCCAGCAGGTGGATGGTCACCTCGGCGTACACCTGGCTCATGTCACGGACCCACTCGGGATCCGCGGCCATGCCCGTGAGAAGGGCCTCGTGGCCACACATGGGGCTTACCAAGTCAAAGGCGCCGACGACTCCTGCGAAAAGGCACAAGTTCTCGCGCAGACATTTGGCGCGGAGGTCACGGTAACGCGCAAAGTCGATCCGGCGCTGCCAGGTTCGCTCATCCAGAATACGCGGCCGGATGTGCTCCTGCCAACCCGCTCGGTCGGTTACGAGAAAGTCCACGTGCTCGAGGCCGCCGGAAAAGCCCTTGAACTGTCTCAGCAGCGCGCCGTTCCCATCGCGAAGGAGCTGCGTCGTTTCGCTCTCCTCAACGACCTGGATCCCAGCATCCACGTCGGCCACGAGGTCGACCAGCTTCCAAGACATCGGCGCGATCTCACCGCCGGCACGCCGTAGGTCAAGGCCAAAGTGATCGCTGATAGTGTCAGGCCGCTCGAAGTAACCCTGCGCAGACCACTGCTCGGCCGTCTCTTTCCAGAATACCTCAAAGAGTCCGACTCGATCGACAGGCTGTCGCTTGAGAATGCGCAAAACGCGCTCCCTGCTGGTCATACGGTTTGATGGCGTCATCTTTTGAACTCCTACTTGATCCGCTTGACAGGTGCCGGTGTGAGCATCAGGATTCCTCGATGGTGGTACAGGCACGCAGGTTCTCTCCACACGCGATCGACGTTCGCCCAGTGTTGATGCGTGTGGCGCGCCTATCGGATCAACTGCACAGGCGCGGCCCGTATCAACACAGCTCAAGGAAACGCTGCACCCGGCCAAGAAAGTGGCGGGCTCGATCTAGGTGGGAGGCGTTGTCAGGATACATGCACACCAACTGGAGACACATCTTGAAGCTGTATATGTCAAAGCGAGCGGCAAACGTATCGTCGAGACCGTGACCAAGGCGATAGGAACGCATCAATTGCTCATCGGCGAGACCGAACATCGATGACAACTCGCGCGCATAGTCAGCATAGTAGCCACCGACATCCAAGAACGCGCTTACAAAGGGATGGCCGTCCCGGAAATCCACCATGACATTGCCCGTCCAGATGTCATAGTGCGTTAGGGTCCCACACGGGCCGAGGCCGAGCAGTTGGGGAAGGTGGCGGCGAACTTGGCCGATCTCGGGCAGGAGATCAGCGGGCAAGTGGCCCTTGCCGTCGGTTTCGGCGATCACCTCGTCAAAGCGAGGCAACCAGAACTCGGCCCATGTGGGTGACCGTTGCTCGGGCGGCAACTCAACGGGACCAAAGCCGGTCTCTTGCCGGCGGTGGAGCTCCACCAGATGATGGGCTATCTCCGCGGACACTCTGTCGCGCTCCTTGCTGCCCAGATGCGGGTACGCTTCCTCGAGCACCGTTCCCGGCACCTTTTCCATGACCAGCACGCTGCCGGGCAATCGCCGGCCGCTCTGATCGAGGAGGAACGGTTCTGGAACAGGAAAAGAGGTGTGCGCCCGAAAGTAGCGCAGCACGGCGAACTCGCGCCCAAGGCCGGCATCCGGGGCCCCGGGGGCGATCTTGATGACGAGATGCTTTTCCCCGCCCGCTATGGACGCAGCGATCACCCTATTCCAGCATCCACCAGTCAGCACCTCGTATCCGTCGCAGTGGGACTGGGTTCCCAGCGCCTCTGTGATCAGTGCCGATAGGGTCGCCTCGGTGAGATATGGATCTATTTCCTGCTTCAGCAGGGTCTCTTGTACATTTCTCGAAGGGTTGGGAGCCGCCATGCAACACTCACTTTTCTGAGGTCCGGGCCGGTTGCGCCAAGCCCGATAGGCGTGCAACGGACATATCAGAACAGTCCGTCCGCCGCCACGGTTCCGCTAGCCTGCAAGTAGACAGCGTGCCGAGCCGGAACGCGAAAGCGATCTCCCCGCGACGGCCTAGGCGTGGCTAGCCGAGCAGTTTGTACAGGAATAGCGCCGAATCCGGCTGGCCCTCGAGCTCGACCGATACACCCGTCTCCAGAAGATCACGTCCCGATACCCGTTCTATGGTTCCGCGATCCAGATCACGCCACTCATACTGGGCGCCCGGGTCGAGTCCGTGCAGCTTGGTCTTGAGAAGAGGGAAGGGGCTCTGGGGACGCCGCAGGGCCAGAACCATGCCCGCTCCCAGATCCGGCCGATCGAACTGCCAGGCGGCCCAGCAATCTTGCGCCAAGCTGAAGGAGACCAACGGGTAAAAGTCGCCGTGAAAGAGCGCGCGCACCGCGTGCAGCTCGTCTAGGCGCTGGCGGACCAGATCCAGGTCAAGGTCAACGCCCTCCTCAAAGACTGGAGATGCCCAGTCCATCACCAAGCCGGGCCCGAGCGCACTCCGGAAGGGGTAGGCTTTGGCCGAGCGAGCGCACCCGGTGCTCAGCGGCACCCAAAGGGCCAATCCGTGCGTCTGGGTCTGCATGGCGATGGGATCGAAATCGGGCCAGCACTGCACGTCGCTACGCCACAGGGGCACACTGCGGGATATGGTCTCCAGGTCGATGCGTCTCCCGCCGCTGGAGCAGTTGTCGATGACCAGGCCGGGATGGCGAGCGAGTAGCTCATCCCAGAAGGCGTAGAGGCCCTCGATGTGCCGGATCTCGCTCATACCCACGCGGTTGGGCGCATCGGCGGCGCTCCAGTAGGGAGCGGGCTGGAAGTTAAAGTCCTGGCGATAGCAGGTGATGCCCCCCTCGCTGATCAAGGCCGAGATCTTGTCGGTGAGCGCTTGCCGTGCCTCAGGGATGCCCAGGTTATAGAGATAGTTCGTGCCAATGGGTCCCAGGAGCCACTGCGGACACTCTTGAGTGAACTGGGTGCCTTGGTACACCCGCTCCGGTTCGAACCAGAGCAGAAAGCCCATGCCTGCCTGCTTGCAGGCCTCGCCGACGATTCCGAGCCCCTGGGGATAGGTGGCCAGGTTGGGCCACCAGTTGCCTACCTGGATGACCCAGGCCGTGCCGAACGTATCAGCCTGGGGATCAAAGGGGTTGTCGCCATGCCAGCCGGCATCGATCCAGTAGTACTCGATGTCAACCTGGTTCTCATGCAGCCAGCGGATGCGGGCCACATGGTCCTCAGCCTTGCGCTCACCCCAGGCGGTGTTGCTGATCGGGACGCGCAGAGGCTCCTCGTTGGGGCGCGGCGTATGGTGGGCGAGGATCAGCCGCCGCAGCATGTTATGACCGTGGATGCGATCACCGTCCCAGAAGACAAGGAGAATCCGTGGGGTGCGAATCTCCTCACCGGGATAGAGCTGCAGATGAGTGCACGGCATCCCCGCCCGCACGGGCACTCCTCTTTCGCTGCGCTGAAAGGTAGCGGCCCAGTTGCCGGTCCAGCCGATGGCGCCGATGACGCCGCAACCATCCATCTCCAGGTTGAAAAAAGGTAGCGCCCCATCGGATGATCGGCCCCCGATGGAGGCCAGCGAGAGGCGCGCATTGTGGCTCAGCGCGGTCTCCAGGGGCTGAAAGTCGTCATACTCGCACTGCGAGCCTTTGGCATGGTGCACTCGCGCGCGTTGCTCCTTGGCCAAGGGAAAGAGCGTATCCAACGGCTGGATGTCGGCGATGATCGGGGTGTCGGCGGTGCCGCCGTTCCTGAAATAGGCCACCCATTCGATCGCCGGGTAGTTGGCAAATGTGGTGATCTCGCAGCGGCATTCGAGGCCGGTCTCGGGATCGCTCAGCGAGAGTACCCGACGGGTGGCATCGCCCTGCGTCGAGGGGGCGCTCCATTGTGCCTCCCAGTCCTTGATGATCGCGGACGATTCCTGATCGCCGAAGCGAAAAGAGACCGGGAATTCGGCGGGGAGGATCCCCGCGGAGGGATCGCCAAACGACCTGGCAAACCAGCTTTGGGCTTTCTCCAGTTCCTGTTGCTTTGCTATCTTGAGCATGCTGTTTTTACTCCTTTATGAGAGCCTCATCCTAATTATGCTCATATGCTACCACCATAGCTACTGGGATGCATCGTGACCTAGACCCAGCCGTTCGTCCACCCGACGCTGCTCGGCAGCGCTGAGGGGCTGCAAGGGCGAGACGAGCTTGCCGGAACCCATACCCAGGCGAGAGAGGGCGTACTTGGGTCCGGCCAGCCAACAGCTCCCCGCCAGCACGAGGCTTTCGCGCAGAAAGTTGATGCGATCTTGCGCGCGCTGAAGGGCGGCGTCATCATGCCGGGCGGCAGCATCGTAGGCACCCACGAACGTCTCAGGTTCGACATTGGCGCATACCGGCACCATGCCGATGGCGCCGGCTCTCAGCGCAGCCGCAATGCTGACCTCGTTGCCCATGAGGACCTTTAGGTTCAGTTCCTGGCCCGCCGTGACCAGCTCCATGAAAAAGGGCAGGTTCTCGGAGCTCTCCTTGCAATAGCGGATCAGGCCGCGTCGACCTAGCGTGAGAAACGTCTCAAGGCTGATGGCCGAGCCGACGGCGGCGGGGATGTTGTAGGCAATCATCTCCATGTCCGGGTGGGTCTGTTTGCACGCCTCGAACAAGCGAACGTGCTCGTCAGGGGTCTTGGGGGTGATATAGTAGGTGGGTGTGACCACCACATGACGGTAACCGATGTCTTGCAGCAAGCGGATACGCTCGACCACGCGAGCGGTGGAGGTATCCATGACGCCACCGAGGAGGGACAGCCTATCTCCGGCCTCGTCTATGGCGATCTCCATCATGCGCGTCCACTCGTGGGTAGTCAGAAGGGGCCCTTCACCCGCTGAGCCGCCCACAAATAGTCCGTGCACGCCCTTGCTGGCCAGGTGGCGGATGTGCCTACGGAATGCCGGCGCATCGACACGGTCGTGCTCGTCGAGCGGGACAATGATGGGAACGACGACTCCGCCTAGCTCACCGAGTGTCATGTGCTATTCTACTCCTTCGTTTCATACTGCGCCGTGCGTTACAGTGAGGGCGCCATCATGGTGCGATCGGGTAGCGCCCGGCCACGACGGCCTCGTCGCACATTGCTAACACGTTCTCTGGTGGCACATCGTGCTGGATGCAGTGTACGCTGGCGACGATGTAGCCACCGCCGGGCGCCAGGTCTCTGATTCGCTGGCGGACTTCACGGCGGACGTCGTCGGGTGTACCGTTAGGCAGGACCCACTGGGTGTCGATGGCTCCACAGAAGGTCAGGTGGTCGCCGAATTCGCGCTTGAGGCGAGCGGTATCGCCCATGTCTTTGGCCGAAACCTGCACCGGGTTCAGGATGTCCACGCCGATGTCTACCAGATCGCCGAGCAGCGGGTAGATATTGCCGTCTGAATGGAAAAAGATCTTGGCGCTGGTTCTGCTCTTGATGCGCGCCAGCAGTTCGGCGTGGTATGGTTTCAACAGACGGCGATACATGGCTGGTGAGATAAGCGGGGCTTGTTGGGTCCCCAGGTCGTCGCCCGCCAAGATCACGTCGATTTCGTCGCCGGCTGCGGCGGTGACGCCGTCACCCGCTGCGGCCATCAGGTCGCAGACCTTGCGCAAAAGGGCATGGACAAAGTCGGGATCGGTGGCCATGTCGACCATGAGGGCATCCAGCCCGCGCAAGAGGTAGAGTTGCTCAAAGGGAGAGATGCCTGTCAGCGAGACTGCGGCATACCCCGCCTCTCGGATGCGCAGCGCCTCGGCCCTGAGGTGCTCGAATCGGCTGGGGTGCCCCAGGTTCGGCCAGGGGTAGCGCTCCAAGTCGTCGATGGTCGCATGGCGGAGCGGGTTGCTGACAGCTTCATAGTAGGAGGTTCCCGG
>CAZUZB010000092.1:0-8549 GCA_964624695.1 uncultured Anaerolineales bacterium
CGAACCCCGTACCATGATGGCAATGCTACAATGGGGGAGTATGGCGTTCCCGCCATCTCACTTAAAGCGCCGCGCGTTGGGCGTGGCGCCGGCGGCGTGTCTCGCCAGGTTTCAGAGTACGACGTTGTCTCTGGGCTGACGGGGGCCAAGACTTGGGTTGAACCAGCCGCAAGATCCAGCAGATGGTCACACAGTGGAAGGAGCGGCAAGATGGGATACGATCCGATTCCGACTGCGACCCAGAGAGCACAACTCGAGGCCATGTTGAACAGGCACGCCGTGGTGCTACCGGATCTCGACCGGCGGACGCTGATCCAGGATATCGTTGATCGCAAAGAAGCTATCCCCGCAGCCTGCGGCGCCCTGGCCACGTGGCTCCCCACCGAGTCGACGGGCCGTAGCCCCAAAGATACCTACATCGTCCGCCACGAGGCCTCGGCGGATACCATCGATTGGGACTCGCCCAATAACGTCCCGCTCGAGCCCGAGACCTTTGACATGCTCTTTGCCGACGCGCTGGATACCCTCTGGGGCAAGGAGCGCGTCTATATCACCAACCGCGTCGTGGGCGCCGATAGCAGCTATGCCCTGCCCGTGCGCACCATCACCGACCGCGCCCTCACGGCCCTGTTCACCGAGACCATGTTCCGCCCCGTGCCCGACGATATCGCCTCGAGCTGTTTTGCGGAGCGCGAGTTCCTGCTCCTCGCCCTGCCCTTTGACAAGCTGGATGCCTCCCGCTACCAGGGCCGCCTGCGCAAGCTCCCCGGTGGCAAGACCTCCAACATGGCCGTGGTAGCCGACCTCGACCGGCGCATGGGTATCGTGTATGGCTCCGCCTATGCTGGTAGCTGTAAAAAGCTCATTTTTACCGTCATGAACTACATGCTGCCGGGCGAGGGGATCTTGCCCCTGCACTGCTCGGCCAACGAAGGCCCCGACGGCGATTGCGCCCTGCTCCTGGGCCTTTCGGGCACCGGCAAGACCACCCTCTCCGCCGATCCACGGCGCGCCCTCTTGGGCGATGACGAGCACGGCTGGTCGGCCAAAGGCATCGCCAACTTTGAGTACGGCTGCTATGCCAAGCTGATCAACCTGCGCCAGGACAAAGAGCCCGAGATCTATAACGCCGTCTTTCACGAGGCCGACTATCGCGTGCATGGCGCCATTATCGAGGACGCCATGATGTATCCCGATGGCTACTTTGATCTCGACGACGGTCGCATCACCGAGAACTCACGCGCGTCCTATCCGCTGCGATTCCTCAACAACATCAAGCCCAGCTCCGTCAGCGGCCACCCCAAGACCATCCTGTTCCTCACCGCGGACGCCAACGGCGTGCTGCCGCCCGTCGCCAAGCTGACCCGCGAAGAGGCCATGCTTTGGTTCCTGATGGGATATACCAGCAAGCTGGCCGGCACTGAGACCGGTATCACCGATCCCGTATCAACCTTTTCACGGTTCTTTGCCGAGCCGTTCATGCCGCGCAACCCGGATGTCTATGCCAGCATGCTGGGCGAGTACATGGATCGCTACGGCGCCAACGTGTACCTGGTCAACACGGGCTGGAGCGGCGGGCCCTTTGGTATCGGCGCGCGCATGGATATCAGCCTCACCCGCGAGATCGTCCAGGCGGCCCTTTCCGGTGCCCTCGACGACGTCGCGTACGAGGAGGACCCCATCTTTCACGTGATGGTGCCCCAGGCCTGCCCCAACGTGCCGTCCGAGGTGCTCTGGCCCAAGAACACCTGGGAAAACAAGAACGCCTACGACGAGCGCGCGAAAAAGCTCGCCAGCGACTTTTCCAAGCACTTTGACAAGGCCTATGCTGACAAGGGCATCGACCCCGCTGTGGCAGCCGCCTGCCCCGGCAAGTAGGCCTACGAGCGTCAGACAGGACAGCGGGCGCCATAGGGCGCCCGCTGTGCCTTCAAAGGAGACCCGTGCACGCGGAACAAGATGAACACACAATTCGGCTGGATCAGTTCCTCAAGCTCGCCAACCTAGTGCGATCGGGAGGCGAGGCCAAGCATCTGATCCAATCGGGCCAGGTCTTGCTGAACGGCGTGGTGGAGACCCACCGCAGCCGCAAGATCGGCCCAGGGGATCAAGTCACTGTCGCAGACGTTACCGCCGAGGTGGCCTGGGAGGATGACGACGCCTCATAGCTCCAGCGCCATCATCTGGCGATCCCCTTGATCCTCCAGCACCCGAAATCCCAGGCGCCTGTAGAGCGCCATCGCCCGCGCGTTGGACTTGGTCACGCTCAGCGTCACCCTGGTGCGGC
Organism: uncultured Anaerolineales bacterium; assembly: GCA_964624695.1. Taxonomy (GTDB): domain Bacteria; phylum Chloroflexota; class Anaerolineae; order UBA1429; family UBA1429; genus DAIRUQ01. The sequence goes on from CAZUZB010000092.1 coordinate 2,288, forward strand.
CCGCCGCCCTGGCCTGAGCGATGCCGTCTTCCACGATCCTGCGGCCTAGGCCACGGCCCCAGGCTGGCGTGGCCACCTGAACATGCACGATATGCGCCTGGCGTCGTGGCCGCGCCAGGTCCATCCACAGCCATCCCACCGTCTCCCCACCCACCGTATAGATCCACACCTCGCCGCGACGAATCCCCGAGCCCAGCCAGGGGCGAAACAGCGCCTCACGAAAGGTCTGTTCGGGAAAGTTGATGGCATAGCTCTCGCTCTGCATGGCGGTGAGAACGTCCATGTCGCTGCCCTCGCGGGCAGGCCGTCGCACCAAGGACGGGCTGTTCGGTGGATCCACGGCATCGCTCCCCATGCGCGCCACGACTTGGCCCTAGAACCAGCGCTGTTCCAACCGAGCCAACGTCCCGTCCTCCTGCATCGCGCGCAAGGCCGCATCGACCTCGCTCTGCAGCGTGGGCGCCGTGCGTGGGGCCGCGATCACCACGGGCTCCGCAGTCAACAGCGCCTCGCTCCCCAGAAGATCATCGGCCTGGATATAGGAAGCCGCCTCCACCCGGTCACACACGACCAGATCCGCCCGCCCCTGGCGCAGCGCTTCCACCGCTTGCTCCAGCGTACGCTCGGCCAGAATCTCTGCCTGCAGCCCATGATCACGCATCTGCAGGCGCAAATACTGGTGCGCCTCGGATCCCAGCTCCACCGCCACCACGCGCCCGTCCAGCTCCGAGAGCTGCGAGACCGAGCCGCCCTCGGCCCGGGAGATCGTCTGCAGCCCCAGGTACGCGTACGGCCGCGAGTAGCTCAGGTCTCGCGTAAGCCGCTCCTCGTATGGCAAAGCTGAGATGATCAGGTCGAACTTTTCCGCGAGCAACGCCTCCACCAGCCCGTCATAGTGCAGGTCCACGAACTGCACCTCCACGCCCCAGCGCTCCGCCAGGGCACGGGCAAGATCGACGTCAAAGCCCTGAACCACGCCATCGGCGTCGGTGAACTCGAACGGGGGATAGCTGGCCTCCATGCCCACCCGCAACACCCCGCGCGCATGGATGCCCTCCCAGACCTCGTCGCGCCCCAGCCGCAAGCGCAGATCCAACGAGCCCCCCACCACCTGGAGCAGGGCATAGGCCACAATGGCCAGCGCCAACCCCAACGGCCACCACCGAGCCCATCCGCGACGGTTGCCCATGGCTCAGCGCTCCAGATACTCGAACGGCTCGCCCTGGGCATAGCGCACCAGCTCCGAATAGATCGGCTTGGGCACAAACTCGGGCGTCACCAGTGTGAATCCATCCTGAAAGCTGCGAGCGGGCCACGGGTACCGAAAGGCCCAGACGCAGAGCGCCGCGCACCACTCCCAATCGTGCAGCGCCATCTCGTAGGCATCGACCGTGTTCTGGATGCGGTCGTACGACGAGACGGCCTTGGTCCAGCGAGGATGGTCATTCCAGCCCGCCTCGGTGATATAGACCAACTTGTCTCCGTCCCCGTTGGCCACCATCACGTCGCGCAGCAGCTCCACACGGCGCCAATTGAGCCGATCCTCGGCGGGCGGCTCGTCCGCGGAAAAGGACAGACCATACGAATGAGCGGCCAGGCCATCGAACCACTGCCCTGCGCCGGCGTCATACATCCGCTGCATAAAGATCAGCTCATCCATGCCCCAGGGATCGCCCACGGGGGCCAGGGTAGGCGCCAGGCCCGCCGCCAGCACGATGACGTCGGGATTGGCCTCCTTGGCGCTCAGGTACGCGCGACGCAGCAGCTCGGTGTAGCCCTCGGGATCGGGCTGCCGATAGCCCCACTCAAAGCTCAAATTGGGCTCGTTCCAGATGATCACGTACTGCACCCGCCCACGAAAGTGCTCGACAAAAGCGCCCACAAACGCAGCATAGTCATCGTAACCCGCTTCGTCCAGATAGCGCGTGGTCGTCTCTTCGGGGCGGGCCCACTCGGGCACATAGTCGATGCGGGCCAGCACCGTCAGCCCCTGCGCCACCGCATGATCGACCACCACATCGGCGTGGCCCCACTGGTAGCGCCCCGGGCTGGGCTCATAGTAGGCCCAGGGAAAATACTCGACCACCCAGGGCGCCCCCATCTGCCGCACCATGGCCAGCGTCTGCTGGATCTTCCACTCTTCGACCTCGTCGGTCAGCCGGGTGTGTACGCCCATCTTGGGATTGAGGGTCTCTACCTGGCGAAGGGGACCGGGCACCACCAGCCGCTGCGGCGGCACAGAGAGCATCCACACCACCCATAGCGAGACCACCACCCGCGCCCACGCGGGCGCCCGCTCCCTGATCCACCGCACCGCCCCATCGCTCCCGCTCACCCGTCTTGTCACTCCTCGGCCCCTATGCTATATTCTCGGCGCACGCCCCAGTAGCTCAGAGGATAGAGCAGAGGTTTCCTAAACCTTGTGCCGGGGGTTCGACTCCCTCCTGGGGCACACCCACTCTGAGAAGCCGGCTCGCGCCAGGATGGCGTCGAGCCGGTTGGTCTTTCTGCCAGATCAAGATCATAGCTGCAGAGCGATATGGGGGTCAACTAGCGCAGCCCGGCCTGGGGTAAAGCAAACGGCACGGGCTAGAACAGCGCCGGCTGCTCCGCCTTGGGAGCAGATGCCTCGGCCGCCTCGGCGAGGGCGCGGTCATCGTCACCCACTAGGTAGAGGTACTCTTTGTTGCGAACGTGGCTGACGCGCCCCACCTTTTCCCCATCCGGGTTATAGATGCCGATGCGGGCGCCCACGTAGCGGTCGTGGTCGCGGGTGATGACACGCACGTGACCCCGCTCCGCCAGCAGCGCCTCCATCTCCGCTCGGGTGATGTACCCCTCGTTGTTGAACGAGACCAGCAAGAAGCGCGCCTGCGCCGCCTTCACCACATCGCGCAGCGCTTGGTGGATCTCGCGCTTGGAGTTGAACGGGCTGTGATAGTCCTTGCAGTCGATTCGCTTGCAGGCGACGCCGTACACCTCGGGTTCGTCCCAGCGCACCAGCGTCTCCCAGACATGATAGTTGGCCAAGTAGCGATGCTGGTTGTACGGCGGATCTAGATAGACCAAGTCGGCGGGGTGCTCTCTCGCGGCGTCAAGCGCCTCCATCTGGGTCGCCAGGCCCGGCCCGGGCAACACTTCTGGCAGGCGCAGCTCCAGATCGTTATGGGCGCGCGGCGCCCACGCCTTCAGGTAGGCCATCTGCACGCCCACGGTCGAATCCACCCGATCGGCCGCCTCCATCAGCGCCGTCAGCACCACGGCGCGCAGATCGCCCTCCAGCCCCCAGGCGTCGATGGCCTCGCGCATGCCCTCGATGCGCGCGCCGTTCTTGGGATGGAAATAGCGCGACCGCCGACAGTAGGTCTCGGTGAACCAACCCTCCCGTGGCTCGACGTGTGCCAGCTCCTCCAGCGCCCGCTGCGCCTCGGGCAGCACCGCCGTGGCGTCGGCCTGCACATAGCAGCGCGCCAGGGTGTACGCATAGGCCGTGTGGTCGTTGGCGGCAACCTGGTACCGCTGCCCCTTGAGGGCATGCCCGACCCGCGAGGTCCCCGCAAAGAGATCCAACACCGTCTGCACGCTCGGCAGCGCCCGGGCCACAGCCACGATGGCAGGGAGCAACACGCGCTTGGAGCCGATGTACTTGATCATGACGGCATCTTGCCCCTCCCAGGCAGCGCTAGGCCGGTGCCTATGGTACGGGTGACAACGGCCGAACGCAAGCACGCAAGACGCTCCCGCGGTTGTCAGGATCACCCCTTTGCTTCACAATGCCCCCGCTGCGTTGGTCACTATCAAGGAGCTACCCATGAAGATCACCGGCATCGATATCGTCCCCTTTAGCTACACCCGCCCCAGCTTTCGCAACGGCCAACTGGTCCCCGAAACGACGGCGCGGCAGACCCTCACCCGCATCCTGACCGACGAGGGCGCCGAGGGCCTCTTTCTAGGGGGGCAGGGCCACGGCGACCAGGACGGCCTGACGCCCGAAGCGTGCGCCCAGGTGCGCGGCGTGGTGGAGCGCCTGCTGGTGGGCCAGGATCCCCACGACCGGGAACGGTTCTGGCACTGGATGTGGGTCGCCAACCTGCCCGAGCCCATCCTCAGCACCATCGACATGGCCCTGTGGGATCTGGCCGCCCGCGCGGCGGGGCTGCCGGTCTATAAATACGCCGGCGGCTGCCGCGACCGCGTGTTGGCCTATGCCAGCACCTATCCCAACATGGGCATGCCCGAGGACTATGCCCAGCACGCGCTGGATTGCCTGGAGCGTGGCTATACCGCCTACAAGATTCATCCTTACTACTTTTGGGATCCCGAGACGCAACAGCCCGACCCCGGCCGCCCCTCCCATATTGCCTGGGACGTCCGCGTCTGCGAGGCCGTCCACGAGGCGGTGGGCGGGTGCATGATCCTGATGTACGATCCCTGGGGCACCTACCGCACCTACGAGGACGCCCTCTACATCGGACGGGTGCTGGAGGAGCTGAACTTTTACTGGTACGAGCACCCCATGCCCGAATACCGCGTCGAGAGCTATGTGCGGCTGGCTCGCGAGCTGGAGATCCCTGTGCTCTCGCCCGAGATCGCGGCGGGCAGCATCTATACCCGGGCCGACTGGATCCTGCGCGGCGCCTCGGATATGAGCCGCATGGACATCCTGCGCGGCGGCATGACCGGCATGCTCAAGATGGCCGGCATCTGCGAGGCCTTTGGTCAGCGCTGCGAGGTTCACATGAGCGGGTTCGGCAACCTGCAGGTGCTGGGCGCCACCAGCGAGGATGTGTGCGAGTATTATGAACGCGGGCTAGAGGCGCCCGGCCTGGATTACGACGCGACCCCGCCCTACCTAACCGCGCCTTGCGATCCACTGGACGAGGATGGTTATGTCCCCTTGCCCCAGGGGCCTGGGCTGGGATACCAGTTGAACTGGGATTATATCCAGGAGAATCGCCTCGATCAGTAGGTTCTACCTCACGGGGGATCGCGCTAGCGCGATCCCCCGTCTCCTTGTCTCGTTTTGCCTCAAGCCAGCGGCCTTGCTGGCGCTCACATGAGCCCATCGTCTTCGTCCTCGAACGCCTCCACCGGCGGGACCAGCGCCCGCGCCCCTATGTGGCGCTCCCACAAAGTATCGAGGGTATCGTCGACGTCGATGGGCGCTCCTAGTGGAGCAAAAGCCTCATCTAGGCGCTGCAGATCGCGGCGCAGCAGGGTCCGCGCCTGCGGGTTGCCAACCGCGTTCACCACCTGGGGAAAGTCGATCAGCACCAGGCGCCCATCCCAGTAGAGAATGTTGAACGCCGAGAGATCGCCGTGAATCAGATCGGCCTGCAAGAGCAGCTCGACGTTATGCAGCGCCCGATCACGCAATGCAGGCGCCGCGCGCGGATCGATCTCCGCCTCGTGCAGCGTGGGAGCCGCGCGGTCGCGATCGCCCACATAGCCCATCAGGATGGCATTGCCCCCCACGGCCACGGGACGTGGCACATCGCCCCCCAGGGCATGCAGGCGCACCATCGCCTGGTACTCGTGGGTCATCCAAGAGAGATGCAGCACCTCACGACCAAAGCTGGTCTTTTTGCGAACGGCCCGCATGACGCGGCCGTCGGTAGGCTTGATCTCGCTCCCGCTGGGAACCAGCATCAGACGGCCCTCGCGATACTGGGCATCATTGCGCAGATTACGGAACTGCTGCGGCCGATACACCTTGGCCGCCAGGTGCCGCACACCCAGCGAGGGGTGGGCCGTGCAGCGATAGACGCTGGCCTCCTTGCCGCCTTTGATCATGGCCTCCACGTCTGTGATGATATTGTCCTGGATGAAAGGCCCGAGAGACGCGGCCAGCCAAGCGCGCTCGTAGCGCGACGGCGTATAGCTGGTCTCAAAGCGCTCATCGAGAGCAGCGTCCTCCACCAGCTCGGCCATCGCCTGGCGGGCCTCGTGCCAGCGCTCGCGGCGCCCACCTCGCTCCATCCCCAAGCCCAAAGCCGCAAGCTGATCCTCGTCATCGAGTTGCCAAAAGTCAGGTCCGAGATCTACAGGTCCTGTAGTCACCGTAGGTGTTACTCCGAGTGATGGCGCCCACACAGCAACGCGCCGCGGGGCATGAGTTTGCTCAGCCTACCCCACGGCGCGCGCGGACTCTCCATGCAACGAGCCGCGGGGCAAAAGAGCTGCGCCCGCGGCCCACACAGGACCTATACGATACCGCTCGCTAGGACGGCGGACCGAGGCGCAACGAACAGGCGCTTGTAGC
>CAZUZB010000093.1:0-8526 GCA_964624695.1 uncultured Anaerolineales bacterium
GAGGAGGTTCGACGGCATGAAGGTTCTGGGCATCTGCGGCAGCCCCCACGAGCACGGCAACACGGCCTATGCCCTCCAGCACGCGCTGTCCATCTTGGGTGAAGAGGGCCTCGAGACGGCCTATGCCTCGCTGGCGGGGCTGACCATTCATCCCTGCGAGGGCTGCTTCCGCTGCCGCTATGGCACCTGCGTTCACCAGGACGACGCCGGCCCCATCCTCGACCAGATGCGCGCCTGCGACGGCCTGGTCCTGGCCTCGCCGGTGTACATGGGCATGGTTTCGGGTCAGATGAAGGTGCTGATGGACCGCAGCGTCCTCTTTCGCACCGGCGGCGGCTTTGCGCTCTCGGGCAAGCTGGGCGCGGGCATCGCCTGCGGCGGGTTCCGCAACGGCGGCCAGGAGTTGACGCTGCAGAACATGCAGACCTACTTTTTGCAGCAGGATATGCACGCCCTCTCCGATGGCCCCCGCTTCAGCCATTCGGGGGCGGCGGTGGTGGGGCAGGCCTCCGAGGATGTGGTGGGCCTGCAGACGGTGACGAACCTGGCCCGCCGCATGGCCCGCGCCCTGCGTGAGCGCCAGGGAGGTTGACGGCGGCGTCGCGCGCTAGACAGTCAAGGCCGGCTCTGCCAAGGAGCCGGCCTCTTGGCTACCAAGCGCCGAGGGCTAGAGGTTGAGCAGCCGGATGGCGTTCTCGCGGGCCACCTTTTGAAAGACGGTCTCGCTGATGGCGCCGGATCCGCGCAGCTCCAGCAGCAGGTCCACCAGGCCGGTGGGCGTGTCGGGCGCGCAGATGTCGGTGCCGAAAAAGAGGCGATCCTGGAACTCGGTCAGGAACTTGGCCGCGTAGGCCTGGTCCCGCGCCAGGGCGTTGCGGCCGCTGTTGGCCGATAGGTCGCCGCACAGGTTGGGGTAGCACCGCATCAGGCGGGGGATGGCTCCCTCGGTGGTGATGGGCGTATCCGGGTAGCCGTCGCGCGCGCCCACGGTGGGCAGAGGGGCCATCTCGGCCCAGAACGGCTGCGAGTGCCCCAAAAAGATCAGGTCCGGGTATCGTTTCAGCGTGAGTTCGAGCTGCGGCAGGCCAGGGTCGTCATACAGCCCATAGTAGCCGCCCACCGCTGGCGCGATGTGGAACGTGACCGGGAACCCCACCTCCTGGCAGTGGCGGAACAGGTTCTGCACCATGGGGTCCAGGAACGGCAGGTTGGCGGTGATCTCGCCCAGGCCCTTGGCGCCCTGCTCCTGATAGTGGCGCAGCAGGTGGCCCAGATCCGCCGTGGGGCTGTTGGCGACGGCGCGGGGATCCACGTTGCAGAACGGGATGAAACGGTCGTTCTCCTGGGCGATGGCCAGCACCTCTTCGCTGGACTGGGGCTGGTACGAGCATTCGGGGCTGACGCCCGGCAGCACCACGGCCCGCTCGATCTCGATGGCGTCATACCGCGCGATGAGCTGCGCCGGCGTGGTATAGGGCTGCTTGCCGCCGCGGCTGGGGCCGGGCAGGGTGCGGGTATGGACATGGATGTCGATGAACATGGGTCTCCTTTGGTTGGGGTTTGGGTAGATCGATTGGAGAACAGGGCTAGCCTATCGAATAGGACGCGGCAATTCAAGCCGGCGCGCCGGGGTGTCACGCCTACGCGACCCGACGGCGGGCTCTCTACCCGGCGGCCATCGCCTCTTCGCGGACGCCGGCCATCAGCAGCCCGATGCGCTCTCGCGTGGCCCCGGCGGCTTCCAACGTGGCGATGATCCCGCCCTCGTACATGACGGCGATCCGATCCGATAGGGACAGGATCTCGTCCAGCTCGGCCGAGACCAAGAGCACCGCCACGCCGCTGTCGCGCTGCTCCACGATGCGCCCGTGGATGAACTCGATGGAGCCCACATCCAGGCCACGGGTGGGCTGCGCCGCGATCAGCAGCTTGATGGGGCGCCCCAGCTCGCGGGCCACCACCACCTTTTGCTGGTTGCCGCCCGAGAGCGACCCCGCCGCCGTATCGATGCTGGGCGTGTGCACGCTGAACTGCTCCACCAGGCGGCGGGCGTTCTCCGCGATGGCCGCATCGTTGCGGAGGCCCCGTCGCGCGAACGGCGGTTGATGGTAGGTGTCCAGCACCAGGTTGTCGCTGATGGGATCCTGATCCACCATGCCATAGCGGTGCCGGTTCTCGGGGATATGGGCCATGCCCAAGGTGGTGCGCGCTCGCGGGGAGGCGTGGGTCACATCGGTGCCGCCGATGGTCACCGTGCCGCCCACGGGCTTGCGGAGGCCGGTGAGCGCCTCCACCAGCTCGGTCTGGCCGTTGCCCTGCACCCCGGCCACGCCCAGAATCTCGCCGGCGCGCACGTATAAGCTGGCATCCCGCACCGCCAGATGCCTGCCTAGCGTGCTCGCGGGGCGCTCGTCGGCGACGCTCAACCCGTCCACGTTCAGCACCACCGGCCCGGGCTGGGCGACGCCTTTGGGCACCTGCAAGATCACCTCGCGGCCCACCATCATCGCGGCCAACGATTGCTGGGTGGATTCCTGTGGCAGCGCCTGCCCGACCAGGCGCCCCCCCCGCATGACCACGATCCGGTGGGCCACATCGAGCACCTCACGCAGCTTGTGGGTGATAAAGATGATGGCATGGCCTTTGGCCGCCAGCCCGCGCATCACCCGGAACAGGTCGCGGATCTCTTGGGGCGTCAGCACGGCGGTGGGTTCGTCCAGGATCAGGATGCGGGCCTCGCGATACAGCGCCTTGAGGATCTCCACCCGCTGCTGCACGCCCACCGGCAGCTCCTCGATGACGGCGTCGGGGTCCACCGCCAGGCCGTGCTCCTCCGATAGCTCGCGCACCCTGCGGCGGGCCCGGTCGAAATCCAGCAGGCCCGCCCGGTTGGTGATCTCGGCGCCCAGGATCAGGTTCTCGGTCACGGTCATGGGCGGCACCAGTTGGAAATGCTGGTGCACCATGCCGATGCCGCGGGCGATGGCGTCGCCCGGGTTGTCTAGCTCCACCTGCTCGCCATCCACCCAGACCTCGCCCTCATCGGCGCGGTACAGCCCATAGATCACGTTCATCAGGGTGGTCTTGCCGGCGCCGTTCTCGCCCAGCAGGGCTACGATCTCGCCGGGGTAGAGGTCCAGATCCACCTGGTCGTTGGCCACGACGCCGGGGAACCGCTTGGTGATGCCACGGGCCTGCAAGATCGGTGCTCGGGCGGACGCGTCTGCTCTCATGGCGTCACTCCGTCTCATAGACCTTGCCCTCGGCCGCGGGCGGTCGCGAGCGCCCGACGAACCCGGCCAACACGATGATGGTGACAAAGTAGGGGAGCATGCTGATAAAGTGGCGCGGCACCGTGGTGATGCCCGCCAGCAACAGCTCGTTCTGCAAGGCCTGGCTATAGCCAAACAGCAGCGATGCGCCCAGTGCCCCCACCGGATTCCAGTTGCCAAAGATCATGGCCGCCAGCGCGATAAAGCCGCGGCCGGCCGTCATGCCCTCTTTGAACTGGCCCACGGCCTCGAGCACCAGGAACGCCCCGGCCAGGCCAGCCAGCACGCCGCCGAGAACAGTATTGACATAACGCGTGCGGTTCACGTTGATGCCCACCGTATCGGCTGCGCGCGGGTGTTCGCCCACGGCCCGCATGCGCAGGCCCCAGCGGGTGCGAAAGAGCAGGATCTGGAGCAGCGCCACCAGCACCAGGGTGGCATAGGTGATGGCGCCGTTATCGAACAGGACCCGCCCCAAGACGGGGATATCGGCCAGGACGGGGATCGGCATGTTGCCCATCTTGCCGATACTGACCCAGTCGGGGTTGAAATAGTAGGTGGTCAGCCCTGTCGCCAGGATGATGATCACCGTGCCGCTGATGATCTGGTCCACCTTGAAGCGGATGCTCAGCAGCGCGTGGATATAGCCCATGGCCGCGCCGACGGCCAGGCCCGCCAGTACGGCAATGCACAGACTGAGCCACAGCGGCAGGCTGGCGGTGTTCACCTTGGCGGCAAAGGCCCCAAAGGCGCCGGCCAGCATCATCCCCTCGATGCCGATATTGATGATGCCCGAGCGCTCGCACAGGATGCCGCACAGGGCGCCCAGGGTCAGTGGCACGGCCGCGCGCAGGGCAAAGTTGAGCACGCCCCGCCCCAAAAAGATGCTCAGCCAGCCTTGGCCCAGCCCCGTCACCTCGACGATCACGGCGGCGGCCATGACGGCCAGCGTGGCGATGACGCTGCCACGTGAGAACCAACGCAAGAACCGTTGCAGGCGGGGACCAGCGCTATCCTGCATCGGAGGCCTCCTCTGCTGCGGTGACTATCTCGGCTCGCAGCTCTGCTGGCCCCTCGTCAGAGCCCTTGAGGCGGTAGATGCCGCGGATAATCTCGGGCGCGGCGACGAACGCCAATACCAGCGCCTGCACCACCTGGATGATCTGCACGTCTACCCCCGAGACGAACTGCATGCGGGCCGAGCCGGCGTCCAGCGCGCCGATCAGCAGCGCAGAGAGCGCCACGCCCAGCGGGTGCACCTTGCCCAGCAGCGCCACGGTGATCCCCTCAAAGCCGGCGCCGCCGGTGAACTCGGGCGCGAATTTATAGTTCAACCCCAGCGTCTCGATGGCGCCGGCCAGCCCCGCCAGCGCCCCGGCGATGGCCATGGTCAGCACCACGATGCCGTTGACCCGCATGCCCGCATAGCGAGCGGCGTCCTGGTTCTTGCCCACCGTCTTGACCTCATAGCCCAGCACGGTGCGGTTCAGAATCCACCAGATCACAAAGGCGGCCGCGATGGCCATAAAGATGCCCCAGTGGACCCTGTCCAGCAGGTTGGGCAGGAACTGCGGGATGCGGGCCGAGGCCAAGACGTCGTGCGTCTCCGAGATGCCAAACGAGGCCGCGGTGGGGTCCGAAAGCGGGCCGGGCCGCTGGCCCTGGGTGCCGCCGGCGTAGACCGTCCAGCCGACGAACTGGGATGCCACATAGTTGAGCATGATGGTGGTGATGACCTCGTGAGACCCGCGCCAGACCTTGAGCGCCCCCGGGAGGGCTCCCCAGAGCGCTCCGCCCACCATGCCCGCCAGCACGGCCAAGGGCATGTGGATGGCCGGCGATAGCCCCTCAAAGCTAACGCCTACGGCTACCGAGCAGATGGTGCCCATCAGGAATTGGCCCGAGGCGCCGATATTGAAGAGGCCGCCCTTGAAGGCAAAGGCCACCGAGAGGCCGGTCAAGAGCAGGGGGCAGGCCTTGCGGAGCGTGCGCGAGATGGAGGCGGCATTTCCCAAAGAGCCGCGCAACAGGCCCGAATAGGCCAGGAGGGGGTTGTCTCCCGAGACCGCCATGATGATGGCCCCCACCAACAAAGCGGTGACGATGGCCAGGCCCGGGATGCGGATGGCACGGACGATGGGGGGACCTGAGGGAGCCGGTCGGGTCATGGCGCTCTTGGTACGCATAGGCACTCCCCGGTGGCGTCTTGCCGGCGGTTCTTGGCTGAACCCGATTCTACGTAGCCCGCGGCAAAAAGACAAGGGGAGGCGCTTGCCTCCCCTTGTTGCTCACGATCGGCGCTAGGCCGTCCTAGCCGCCATAGCCGGTGCTGATGCTGCCGTCCTCCAGGCCCTCGGCGGTCGTTTCCAGCAGATCCTTGAGATCCTGCGGGATCTGGTCCTCGAAATCGTGGAACGGGGCCAAGCCCGCCAGCCCATAGTAGTCGCCGGTCGGCATCTTGCCATCTTTGGCCAGAGCGGTTAGCTCGGCCACGGCGGGGGTGATCAGCTTCATGGCACTGCTGACCAGGCAGGGATGGGCGCCGGGCACCGTCTCCCACTGATCGCTATCCACGCCGATGCAGTAGAGGCCGGCATGGGTGGCCGTCTCCTCCAGGGCGCCGTTGCCGGTCATGCCGCCAGCGGCAAAGACCACGTCGGCCCCGCGGTCGATGGCTTGGGCTGCGGTCGCCGCGCCCCACTCGGGATCGGTGAACGCCTGGCTGATCTCGCCGGGATGATAAGTGGAAAGGATCGAGACGTTGGGGTTCGTCGCCTTGGCGCCGGCCTCATAGCCCTCCTTGAAGGCCACCACGGCCGGGATCAGGTCGGTACCGAACACGCCGGCGATGGTGCCGCTCTCGCTCAGGCTGGCCGCCAGGATGCCGGCCAGGTATCCGGCCTGGTCCTCACGGAAAACGAGACCGACCACGTTGGGCAAGGGATTCGATTGGAACTGATCCACGCCGATAAAGTCGATCTTGGGGTACTCGGCCGCCATCTTGGTCGTGGCTTCGCCCAGCGCATAGCCGACGGTCACGATGACGTCATAGCCCTCTTCGGCGAACTGGCGGATGTTGTCCTCATAGTCCTTGGCGTCGGTGGTCTCGATATACTTGGCCTCGGCGCCCAGCTCCTCGACTGCCTGCAGCACGCCCTCCCAGGCGGACTGGTTGAAACTGCGGTCCGAGACGCGACCCACGTCCGTGACCAAGCCGATCTGGAACTTGCCGCCGCCCCCAATTGCGTCGCAGCCGGCCAGGCCCAGCGACGCAACCATTGCGACGGCCACAATGCCGAGCAGTGTCTTGCGCATGATTCCCTCTCCTGTTTCCTTGTGACGGCTCTACGCAGGCTGGCAGCCACGCTGGATGGTGCGACGAGCGATGGTGGCCGGCAGCCAACTCACTGGCCCTAGTATACCCAATTCTCACCCTGTGTGTACAGCGTCAGCGGGCAGATCGTCTCGGCAGGGGGCGACTCAGGCGTGGAGGGTCTTGAGGCCGTGCCCGGTGAGCGAGGTGACTACCGTAGCGCCGGCGGGCAGCACGCCCAACTGCCGCACGCGGACGACGCCGGCCGGCCCGGCCGCCGCGGTGGGTTCCACGTAGAGGCCCTGCTGCGCCAACGCGTGCTGCACAGCGGCCAACGCATCATCGTCAACGGTCAGCACGGTGCCACGGCTGGCATGGATGGCCTCCAGAATCTGGCGGCCGCGCACGGGCGCCGCGATGGCGATGCCCTCGGCCACCGTCTGGGCTGCCTCTACCAGCGTCGGCTCGGCCAACCCCTGCTTGTAGGCCTGGGCCAGCGGGGCGCAGCCCTCGGCCTGCACGCCGATCAGGCGCGGCACGTCGCCGATGATCCCCATGTCACGCAGCTCTCGAAAGCCGATGGCGGCGCCCAGCAGGAGCGAGCCGTTGCCTATGGGCAGCACCACGGCATCGGGCGCGCGCCAACCCATTTGCTCGCACACCTCATAGGCCCAGGTCTTGGTGCCTTCGAAGAAAAAGGGGTTCCAGACGTGGCTGGCATAGTAGGCTTTCTCGGCGGCGGCCAGGGTGGCGTCGGCCGTATCCTGCCGCGTGCCGGGAACCCGGTGCAGCCTGGCGCCATAGGCCGCGATCTGCTCCAGCTTGGCCGGCGAGTTGGACGATGGCACATAGATGTGGCAGGTGATGCGCGCCCGCGCCCCATACGCGGCGATGGCGCAGCCGGCATTGCCAGAAGAGTCCTCCACCACCGTGCGGATGCGCAACGCCGCCACCTGGCTCATGAGCACGGCCGCGCCGCGATCCTTGAACGAGCCTGTCGGAAAGAGCTGGTCCAGCTTGGCCAGAAAGCGCACCCGCTCCAGATTGATGGGCAGCAGCGGCGTGAACCCCTCGCCCATGGTGATGGGCTGGGCGTGGGGGGCCAGCGCCATGGCATCGCGGTAGCGCCACAGCGTCGGCGGCAGCTTGGCCACGGCGGCGGGATCCAGCTTGGGTGTGTGGACGATATCCAGCAGGCCGCCGCAACGGCAGCGCCAGATCGGTGCTGTCAGCGGGTGACGGGCCTGGCATTCGGTGCAGACGAGGGCGCTCATCGTGTGGCTCTCCGTGCAGGTTCTCGGATCAGCGGCGGCCTCCTCTTGGCAAGATGACTCTCTAGGGATCATAGGGGGATGGGGCGGCCCGGTCAAACGGTCGGCCGCATGGCCCAGAGGATCAGGGGGATGGTGGCGACCAGGCAGGCCGCGCTGGCCAGGTAGACCGGCGACAGCCCGATCAGGGCCATCAGCGGGTAGACCACCGCCGGCGCCACCCCCGAGCCCAGGTCTCCCAGGGTCTGGTAGGCGCCCACCACGGGGCCACGGCGTTCGGCCGCGGTGATGTCGCCCATCCAGGCCATCAGCAGCGACGGCACCACCCCATAGGCGGCGGCGGTCAGCAACAATCCGGCGGCGATGGCCACCGGATGGCCGCTCAGGCCGCAGACTGCCAAACCCAACACGCCGCAGACCTCGCCCAAGACCAACACCCGCGCGCGGCTATGCAGCAGGTCGCTCAGGTGGCCCAGCAGCGGCCCCACCAGCGCGCTGACCACGTTGCGGGCAAAGAGCAGCGTCCCCGTCAGCCCCGCCACGCCCAGCAGCAGCGCCCCCACGCGGATCTCTTCTCCCAGGGCCAGCAGCAGGTAGCGCCCAAAGGTGGCATAGAACACGCCTGCGAAAAAGAAACGGTGCGCGCCGTTGAGCAGGAGGATCACCGCCA
>CAZUZB010000094.1:0-2606 GCA_964624695.1 uncultured Anaerolineales bacterium
CACACATCCAGAACGCCATGAACAACCTGCTGATCACCGCAGGGATCCGGGTGGCGCCCTTGTTCGAGCGGGCGATGGCCGTCGCGCGCACCATCGGGGTCATCGAGCCCGTCGTCGCAGCGAACAACTGCAACATCCAGACGGCGGCCGAATACCTGGAAAAGTACGCCGCCCAGAAAAAGATCGGCACCAAGATCAAGAACCTGAATCGATAGGTCGCGGCCGTCAGAACAGTCACAGCGTGAGGTTGCCCGACGTTTGGAGTCCAGCGGCCCGTGTGCTATAATCTTGGCTGGACGAGATATTGCGTGAAAAAGGGTGAACCACATGGCTTTGACCAAGCGCGAAAAGATCAGCGTGGTGGAGGATTTCCACCGGCACGAGACCGATACCGGCTCGCCGGAGGTTCAGATCGCCCTATTGAGCAAGCGGATCGCTAGGCTGACCGAGCATCTCAAGGAGCACAAGGGCGACGAGCATTCGCGCCGCGGTCTGATCAAGCTGGTTGGCCAGCGCCGACGGCATCTGAGCTATTTGCGTCGCGAGGACGAGGAGCGTTACCGAGAGATCGTTAGCCGCCTCGGGCTCCGCCGCTAACGAGATCGGTGGTTCGCAGCAACATGGTCGGGTGAAATAGGTGGAACCCGTTTCCACCTATTCGTCTTTTTTGGAGGCGAGCATAGGGCTCGCCGAACGCTCACGAGGTGGCGGTCGAGTTGCGCAGGAATTGGGGCATGCGCCTCAGATAGCATGCGGCCCATGCCCCAGTCCCTGACGATTCGATCGCCCTCCTCGGAGCAGACCCTAGGAGGGTGTAACGTGTACGATCCTAGACAGTTCACAGCCAAGCTCGGCGATGAGGAGATCATTGTAGAGACGGGCCGCCTCGCCTTTCAGGCTAGCGGCGCGGTGACGGTGCGCCACGGCGATTCGATGGTGCTGGTGACGGCCACAGCGACCAAAGAGCCGCGCCCGGGCGTCGACTTTTTCCCTCTGACGGTTGACGTCGAGGAGCGGCGCTCATCTGCGGGCAAGATCCCTGGCGGCTTTTTCAAGCGTGAGGGGCGCCCGTCGACTGAGGCGATCCTGCTCTGCCGCCTGATCGACCGCCCGTTGCGCCCGCTGTTCCCTGACGGGTACCGCAATGATGTGCAGGTGGTGGTGACGCCGCTCTCGGCGGATACCGAGCATCACCTCGACATCATCGCCATGATCGGCGCCTCGGCGGCGCTGTCCATCTCGGACATTCCGTTCGACGGGCCGATCGGTGCTGTGCGCGTCGGCTATGCCGACGGCCAATACCTGATCCATCCCAGCAGCGCGCAGATTGCCACCAGCGAGCTCGACCTGGTCTTGGCTGGCACGGAGGACTCGGTCTCGATGATCGAGGTCGGCGCCAACGAGGTCTCGGAGGAGATCCTCCTTGAGGCGATGCGGCGCGGTCACGCGGCGATCCAGGATGTGATCGCCATGCAAAAGCGGATGGCGGCCAGCGTGGGCAAGCCCAAGAACGCGGGCGTCCGCGTGATGCTCGATCCCGAACTGCTCGATCGAGTGGATTCCCTAGCCCGACAGCGCCTAGAAGAGCTGGTCGCCGCGAGCCTGAGCCGCGAAGAGCGGCGCCAGGCCGAGGACGAGCTGCTGGCCAAAGTGATCGAAGAGCTGGGCGATGAGGTCGAAAAGGGTGACGCCAAAGAGGCCTACGAGATCGTCTTTAAAAAGGCCATGCGCCGCCGCATCCTGAACACGGGCATTCGCATCGATGGGCGTGATCTGCACACCATCCGCGAGCTACACGCCGAGGTGGGCCTGTTGCCCCGTACCCACGGGTCGGGCCTGTTCAGCCGCGGCGAGACCCAAGCGCTCACGACGGCGACATTGGGGACGGCCTCGGATGAGCAAGAGATCGAGTACCTGGTTGGCAACGAGGGCTCTCGCCGCTACATCCACCACTATAACTTTCCTCCGTACAGCACGGGCGAGGCTTACCCCCTCCGTGGGCCGCGTCGTCGGTCCATCGGGCACGGGGCATTGGCCGAGCGTGCCCTGGAGTACATGATCCCGTCCGAGGACGAGTTCCCCTACACCATTCGTACGGTGTCGGAGGTGCTCTCCTCCAACGGTTCCACCTCCATGGCCAGCACCTGCGCATCGACGTTGGCGCTGATGGACGCAGGCGTGCCGATCAAGCGGCCTGTCGCCGGCATCGCCATGGGCGTCATCACCGAGGACGACAAGTGGGCCGTGCTCACCGATATCCAGGGCCTTGAGGACCATCTGGGCGACATGGATTTCAAGGTAGCAGGGACCGCCCGCGGCATCACGGCTGTGCAGCTTGATATCAAGATCGGTGGCTTGCGCTGGGAGATCATCGAGGAAACCCTCGGGCGGGCACGCCAGGCCAGGTTGCAGATTCTCGAGGCCATGCTGGCAGCGCTTCCCGAGCCCAGGTCCGAGCTCTCGCCCTATGCGCCCCAGATCCACACGCTGAAAATCCCGGTGGAAAAGATCGGCGCTTTGATTGGGCCCGGTGGCAAGAACATCCGGGGCATCATCGAGGACACCGGCGTCACCATTGACGTCGACGACGATGGAACGGTCAAGGT
>CAZUZB010000094.1:2706-8405 GCA_964624695.1 uncultured Anaerolineales bacterium
CTCACCGTCATGGTCGTGGATGTCGACGGCCAAGGGCGTATCCGCCTCTCGAGACAGGCCGTGCTCCAGGGGTGGACGGTCGAAGAGGCTCGCGAGAACGATCGTCCGCCGCGCAGCTCGGGCGGGGATCGCCGCCGCGCACCGCGCGGTAGGCGGTAGCAGGCATCGGCCGAAGCACACGGGCTCTCGCGGTGAGAGCCCGTGTGTCTAGTGGATACCGAGCATCGTGGAAGAAACCACATCACAGACCACACCCCAAAAGAGCTCCCTCTTGCGCGAGTTTGCCGAGGCGTTGCTACCGGCTCTGGTGATCGTCCTGGTGATCAATACTTTTGTCGCCCAGGCAACCCGCGTCGACGGGCACAGCATGACGCCCAACCTCCTGGATGGCGAGCGGCTGATCATCGAAAAGATGAGCTATCGCTTTGACCCTCCGCAGCGTGGCGACATCATCGTCATCGATCCGCCCAGCCACACGGGGCCACCGCTGATCAAACGTGTCATCGGGCTGCCAGGCGAGATGGTCTCCGTCGAGCAAGGGCACGTCCTCATCAACGGCGAGCCACTCGACGAGCCCTATCTCCCCGAACCCACCCGCGGCGCCTATGCTTCGAGCCTTGTCCCCGAAGGCCACGTGTTCGTGATGGGCGACAACCGCGCAGCCAGCAACGACTCACGCGCCTTTGGCCCCATCGCTTACCAGCATATCGTGGGCAAAGCTTGGCTACGCTATTGGCCGATCCAGCAGATCAGTCTGGTCACCCACTAGCCGTAACCTGGCGACGCGGAGCCTTGAACCTACGCACGCCCACGCTATAATAGGCTCTGTATGCGGTCTTTGGAGAGAACGAGAAGCGCAGGGGGCCATGGTCGAGACGAGACGGTCGGCAGTCCGCCAGGAAGAGATCCATCAGCGACTGCTGAGGATCTCCCGAGAGCTGGTCGGGGCCAAGGACTTGGCCCAGCTTTTGCAGACGATGGTTGACGCCGCCCTCGAGATCGTTCCGGCTGCCGATCGGTGCGTCATCCACCTCCTCGACGATAGCGGCGAGCGCCTGATCCCACGGGTGTGCGCCCCCTGGTCGCCCGTCACGCTGAACACGCAGGGCTTTTCGCGAGATGTGGGGGTCGCCGGCCGGAGCTTGAGGGATCTGCGCACCATCTGTGTGGACGACACCCGCCTCTCGCCCGACTATGCGCCGCTTCGCTCCCACAACGATCTGTGCTCGCTTCTGGTCTCGCCCCTCTACGTGGGCCCAGTGGCACTGGGCACCCTCAGCATCAGCAGCGCCCAGTCACAAGCCTTTGGCGATGACGACACCGAACACGTCCAGACGTTGGCCGCACAAGCATCTGTGGCCATCAGGCAGGCCAACCTGCTGCATGACGCCATCGCTGAGCGGCAGCGTAGCGAGTCCATCATCGAATCGATGGCCGATGGCCTCTTTATCCTAGATGCCCAGGGCCGTGTTGTGCGCACCAACCCAGCCCTCTGCCAACTGCTCGACCTCACCGTCGACGAGGTAGAGCACAGTTGCCAGAACGGCACCCTGCCCTCCTGCTTTGAGATTCTGCTGGACCCCAGCGGCGCGCGCGTGATGGGGCCCTATTGCGCCATGCTGCCCGTGGCTGGCGGCGGGGAGCTGGCCGTCGAGGTGCGCCCCACCGAGCTTGCCGATTCGCGCTTGGGCGAGGTACGCGTCGTGCACGACATCACCCGCGACCGCCGCGACGCCGAAGCGCGGGCCGTGTTCATCTCACAGATCTCACACGAGCTGCGAGCCCCTCTCCAGCATATCCTGGGGTTCGCCAGCATCATCAGCGACGTTGCCGACCTGCCCGAAGAGGACTTGCGTCGGTTCTTTGGGCACATCAAGGATGAGGTTGACCAGCTCAACCGCCTGGTGGATGATCTGGTAGAGCTATCGCGGATCGACACGGGCCGATTCAGCATTCACCCCGAGGATGTCGAGCTGAACGCCCTGGTAGCCGACGCCATCGCTCGGCTAGAACCAAGAGCGGCGCTCAAGTCATTGGCGCTGCTTCATCACGCCGCGGACAGACCGATCTGGTCCCGAACCGATTCGGGACGGCTGACGCAAGTCATCGTGAACCTGATGGGCAATGCCATCAAGTTCACCCCGCCACAGGGGCAGATCATCGTCTCGGTTAGCACACACGAGAAGCGAGCGCGGGTCGAGGTGCGCGACAGCGGCCCAGGCATCCCCACCAATGAGGTGGATCGGATCTTTGACCGCTTTTACCAAGGGAGCATCAATTCCCGACAGCGACACGCCGGGATGGGGTTGGGGCTATACATCAGCCGTGAGATCATCCAGGCCCTCGGAGGTCGCATCTGGGTGACGAGCCAAGAAGGCCAGGGTACGGCTTTTACATTCGAGCTTCCAGTGGCAGCCAGGCACGCAGAGGGAGGTGCGCCAGCATGAGCGCTACCGTTCTAGTCATCGATGATGATCCGGTCTTTGTCGAGATGCTCGGCTATGTCCTCGAACGCGGAGGGTTCCGGACGATGGCCGCCTATAACGGCGCCGACGGCATCCAGATGCTCACTTCAGAGACGGTGGACCTTGTCATCCTCGATGTGATGCTCCCAGACATGGATGGCTTTGAGACCTGCCGCCAAATCCGCAGCCTCCCCAACATCCAGGATATCCCGATTCTGATGCTAAGCGCCCGTACGCAAGTCACCGACAAGCTCAATGGGTTCGAGTCGGGCGCGGATGACTATGTGGCCAAACCCGCGGACCCGAAAGAGGTGATGGCCCGCCTCAAAGCGCTGCTGGCCCGTGCCAAACGGACCCCCAGCCCCACCAGCCGCGTGCTCGCCTTTATGGGAGCCAAAGGGGGAGTGGGAACTACCACCACCGCCCTCAACGTGGCTGCTGCGCTGGCTGATGGCGAGCGCAAGGTCTTGTATCTCGAACTGCAGGGATACGGCGCCTCAGCCCCCTGGCTGCTAGGCATCGAGACGGGGC
Organism: uncultured Anaerolineales bacterium; assembly: GCA_964624695.1. GTDB lineage: Bacteria > Chloroflexota > Anaerolineae > UBA1429 > UBA1429 > DAIRUQ01. Next base: position 5,703 of record CAZUZB010000094.1, read on the forward strand.
AGAGCCTGCAAGAGCTGTTGGCGCCAGAGGGCTCGCGCCTGACGATGGCAGGATTGTTGAGCTGCATCCAAGAGGCCAAAGAGGGCCTGGATTACTTGCCCGCGCTGCCCAACGCCATCGCCCCCAAGGCGCTCCGCCCCGGAACGCTCACCGACGCCATAGCCTTGCTCCAGCAAAGGTATAGCGTCCTGGTGATAGACCTGGGCATCGCCAGCTTGCCCTACGCGGCCGAGGTCTTGGCACAGGCCACCGCGATCCTGCCCGTCTGCGAGCATGACACGCTGGCCGAGTGGCACCTGAGCACACTGCTGGCGTGGTTGGAGGGTAGCCATCGCGGGAGTCAGGTTCCGGGCGTCGTCCTGGTGCAGCGCTATGCCGGGGCCTCGCAAAAGCCAGCCACGCAGATCGCCAGCGAGATCGGTCTAGGCATCCTGGAGGTCATCCCCTCAGCTCCCGGCCTGCTCTACCATACGCACGGCCGCCAAGAGATCATCATGCTGGCCGACCCGGAGGCCGAGATCTCCCAGAGTTATGCCGCCCTGGCCGAACGGCTGCTGGGAGATCCGATCGAGGCATCGCCCTCGTTGCGCCCCTAGCAAAGGCCCCACACGCAAGGAGCCGGCGGGTTGCGCCGCCGGCTCCCGTCCGTTTGCCAAGCAACCGTCGCTCTAGTCCTGCTCCACGGCTGCGGTCATGCTGCCTAGCGCCTCTTCCACCAGTTGCATGGCATCATCGAGCTCCCGATCGCTGGCCAGCGCCAACTCGCTGGCCAGCAGATCCTTGCCACGATCAAAGAGCTGTCGATCCACCGTGCCCAGAGGACGCCTTTCGGACAAAAAGAACAGCTTGCGCACCACGTCAGCCACCGAAGTGAACGACCCCGATTTGAGCTGATCGCGCATCTCTGCCTGCCGTGCCCGCAAGTCAGACTCGATCTCTCCATCCACAGGCGGCACGGCGCAAGATTGGAGCACAGCCATGAGATGCTGTTGCCTGCCCACCTCGCGAAGACCTAGGTCGTCAGCGCGGCTGACCGGCACCATCACCTGCATCGATTTGCAGACAGCCTCGATGACATAGTAGCGCCGAGCATCGTCGCCAATGCTCTTTTTCTGCACGTGAACCACCGTCCCAGCGCCATAACAGGGATGCACAACCTTGCTACCTACGGCAAACATCGCAGCTCCTACCTTTGCCCATTGTGGCAATCTCGAACCCGCGCCGCATCTATCTTGACCCGCCCCGCCCAAAACAAAAAAGGCGCGCCCCACGGCATTCACACCGAGAACACCGCTGACCGCCCTACCTCGACGCTCCTAGTTTCCCCAAGAGGGACACCTGGCCTGATCATCCTCTCGCCCGAGACGAGACATCCTCCACGCCCGATGGTGCGCACCATTATACCATCAGACCGCCCTTCTGACCAATGCACGGCGGCGCCTACAGATTCCTGTCACGGAATCCGCCAGCAGCCCTTGCTCGATAGCCGTGAGCGCGCTTTTCCCATCCAAGTAGTGTATAATGCTGCCGTCGCACAAGGAGGCGATGGATACAGCAAGGGACGGCATCATCCACAAGAGGAGGTCTGCCATGACCGCAGTTCGGATCGAGATCCAGCGGCTGCCCCAATCGGTTGACGAGTTCGTCGCCTTGCGCGATGAGCACGCCCCAACCCCAGAGGGAGCTGCGGCCACGATGGTCGTAGCCCTGCTGCTCTATGGCGAGGACCAGGATCTGGGCAAGTCCTGCCTAGCAGAAGCGGTAGACCCCTCGCGCACCCGGATGGGAGCCTCTGGCGACCTCGAGCTGCAGCCTAGGGCCCTGAACCTGATCCGTATGCAGCTTGGGCAGCGGCCGTACATTCCCCGATCCTATCTGGAAGGGGCCACGCCCGAGAACGCCTACACACTCCCCGAAGAGGGCCTTGCCGTCCGCTTGACGCGCAACCCGTACAGCGGGTCGAACGAATCCGGGCGAGTCAAGCTCTTTATCGCCAGCTCGGGCGCGGATAGCCCCCGTCCGATGACGGTCGTTCGAGACAGCGACGGCGTGTGGCGAGCAACCGAGTGGAGCAGCCTGCTCAGCGGGGTGCGCCCGCCGGCAGACGCGCCGGACCAGTACTAGTGGGCAAGCCCAATCGTGACAGCAAGCCGACCGCGACGTGGGCCCAGATCTGCTGGGTAACGCCCACGCCAGTTCCGCTTCGCATGCGCGATGCCCTGGCTTATGTCACGATCGTCGGCTCGGCGTCTCTGCACGCCCGCGATGCGCGCCGTCTGGCACAGAGCGAACGAGCCGTGCAGGCGGGCAACGCCATCCATGAGCTGGATCGGCTTGGGCCGCAGATCCAATGGGACCATCTGGGGCCTCCGGGCAACGTTGAGGAGCTTGTGACACGCCTGCTCTATGGTCATGGTGCCGACGTGGTGATGGAGACAGCCCTAAAACACCGGGGCTTGGAGGAGGTCCGTTCGGCAAGGGCCCAATTGGCCCTAGCCCTGCGCGAACGCGTGGCGCCGGCGTTGGGGGTGCTGGGGCTGCACGTCAAGCGGCTCTCCATCGACCGGATCGAGGACGACTCTCGCTGGGATCATGAAGCCTAACGTCTGCGAATCGAGCCAGATGCGGCTTCAGAGCCTGGAAGCAAAGAACGGCCAGCCTCCATTGGCTGGCCGTTCGGTGTCGGGGCGAGACGATTTGAAC
>CAZUZB010000095.1:0-8307 GCA_964624695.1 uncultured Anaerolineales bacterium
TGTCCAGGAACGCCCGCGCCCGCCGCAACGCCTCCTCGAACCGCGCCGGCGTGTTGCCCGTCATCGTCGGCATAAAGGGGTAGCCCGCGTTCAGGTAGACGTCCGACTGGATCGTGCGCGGGCTGGCGTCCCAGCCCATGGTCACGTTGGGATGGAACGGCTGGGGGTAGCGCGCCACCGTCTCTTCCCAGTGGGCAGCGGCGGCCTCCATCACCCGATCGTACGCCGTCTCGGGAAAGGAATCGAGTTGCACATGGTGGATCCACACATACGAGCCGATGCTATCGAACCCCAGATAGCGCACCATCTCCACCGGATCCTTGACGGTGGTCTCGCTGGGCAGCACCCGCACGCTCCAGAGCACCACGTTCAGCTCCAGCCCCGGGTAGCCCGCCGCCACCGTCTTGGAGCGGAACGCCTCCAGCGCCTCACGCGCCGGCTCCAGGCCGCCCAGCCCCTCCACAAACTTGCCCAGATCATAGATGGAAAAGTAGGGGCGACCATCGATGCACCAGTAGCTCGGATGGGCGAAATAGCGCGCCACCACCAGATCGGTGATAGCGTCAAAGGTCTCGGGCGTCACCGCGCCGGGGAACTGCAGGTCGCGGCCGATCCTCAAGCCGCAGGGGTGGATATTGATCCAGTCATGGTTCGCCCACATCAGCCCAAAACGTATGCGGTCGGCGTTGGGCGCCGGCATGAACCCCTCTTCCAGGCAGCGCTGCAGATACGGCCCATCGTCGTAATAGTACCAGTCAAAGATCCAGGCATCGATGCCGTGGTCGGCGGCCGCATCGATCTTGAGCGCCATCACGGCGGGGTCGGCCTCATCCTGGTAGCCCCACAGCGGCACCCTCGGCTGGCGATGCCCGCGCCAGCGCGGACGCGCCTGCTTGGTCAGCTCCCATTCGGTCCAGCCGGGGCCATGGGCGGCCTCGTTGCGTGGATCCACGTGATAGTTCGGGAAATAGTAGCAAGCGACGGTATAGCGTCCCACCGCGACCCTCCTCAGCCCTGCTCCCGCCCCGGATTGTAAATCGCCCCGCCCTGCTCGGCATAGGCGCGCAGCGCCGCCACCGCCTCCTCGCGCAGCAGATCCCGTTGCACGGCGATCCCCCGCGCCTCCAACGCCGCCACCCAGTCGGGCGGCTTGTGCCCCTCGTCAAACCCGATGGCCCGCACATCGGCGTCGCGGGCGCCGCAATAGAGCTGCCGCACCCCGGACCAGGGCACCGCCCCCAAGCACATGGCACAAGGCTCGGCGCTGGTCGCCAGCGCGCAGTTCGGCATGCCACGCGCGCCCAGGTCATACGTGCCCAGGGTCTGCTGGGCCAGCGCGATGGCGACCATCTCCGCATGGGCCCACGAGGCTTGCTGGCTGGTCACCAGGTTGACCCCCGCCGCCACCAGACGGCCCGTCTCCATCTCGAAAACCGCCGCTCCAAAGGGGCCGCCGGTGCCATGCCGCACGTTCTCACGCGAGAGCCGCACCGCCAACGCCATCATATCCACGGGCGTGGCATACTGGTTGCTCGCATCCGCCACCTCGGCCACCCAGTCGGGCAGTCGGATCACGCCGAGCTGCGCTTGGCCGCCGCCGCAAGCACGGCAGCCCATCAGGGCCTGCGCCAGCGCCAACACCTGGCCGATGAACGCCTCTTTGCCCGCGGTATAGGCGGCTGGATCGTCGCCATACTCGGCGGCCAGCGCCAGCTTGAGCCGGCCATAGGCCAGGCGGGCCTCGGGCCGCGCCCGCAGATAATCCCGAAAGGCCAGGTGCTCAGCGATGCGCGAATGGCCCGCCTCCCAGGCGTGCACGTGCTCGCGATGGACATCGGCAGAGCCCCGCACATAGTAGCGCCGCCCCGCCAGCCCGTTCTCGCCCCTTGGTTCGTACCCGGCCGCGCGCATGGCCTCATCCCGCGCATCCAGCGCCGCCAGGCTGCGGACGACTAGCAGCAGGTCGATGGTGGGCTTGGCGGCCAGGCCCGGCACGGCCGTGCTGCCGATGTGATGGATGGCCAGCAGCTCCGAGCCCAGCACCTCGCGCAGCCGAGCCGCCGCGGCCAGGTACTGCTGCCGCCAGCTCGGGTTATAGGGTGCCACCGTGATGCGACGGGCCATGGCGCCGCCTCCCCTCTGTCGTCGTCCGCACCGACTCTACCCCAGAACCCAGATTCGCTCAAGCGGCGCGATCGCTGCTCTGGCCCTTACCATGAGCCCCGGCCTATGCTATAATGGCTCTGACGGCTACTGCTGGAGACGCACCTGCCGCGCGAGCAACCTGCTCGGAACTGGCGCGTCATGCATGGCGCCCCCATCATCGCCTCATCGCAGCCTCACTGCCCACCCGCTCCACCATGCCATCCGTGAACCGCCCAGCGGCGCGCTCGTCGCGCGATGCGGCTCTGGCCTCGATGAGGAGGAGGGTGCCATGGCGATCATTACCATGTCGCGGCAGGTGGGCTCGCGAGCGTCGGAACTCGCCAATCGGATGTGCGACGAAATGGGGCTCGTCGCCTTTGACAAGAGCCTCATGGCCCAGGTCGCCGCCAACGTGGGCCTCGGTGAGCAGGAGGTCATCGACTATTCCGAGGACGAATACGAGAAGCGAGGGTTCTTTGAGGCCTTGTTCCGGCGGCCTCGGGCGCTGGGCGAGGTCTCCATGTGGGTCGATTCGCAGACCCGCACCGTGCGCCAACTGGACGAAGAGGACGCCATCGGCCTGATCCGCAGCACCATGAACGCGGCCTACAAGCGCGGCGACGTGCTCATCGTGGGGCGCGGCGGCCAGGCCGTCCTCGAGAACCGCCCTGGCGTGCTACATCTGCGGGTGGTAGCGCCGTTCGAGGATCGAGTGCTCCAGGTCCAGGCCAGCGAGAGCCTGACGGCGGCCCAGGCCCGCCGCCTGATCGGAGAGCGCGACGCCGCCCAGCGCGAATACCTGCGCATGTTCCACCATATCGACGTCGATGACGCCACCCTGTACCACATGGTGCTGAACACGGGCAAGCTGAATCTGGACCAGTGCCTTGGCCTCATCAAAGCGGCGGTGCAGGCGCTCCCCTCGGCCGCCGCCTAGGCGGTCTGGAAGAACTCGCCGTCGCAGCGGGCGCCCGGAGCGCCCCCAAACAGATGACGGGGCCAGATGGCTATCCATCTGGCCCCGTCCTAGAGTGGTAGGCCGAGCTAGCCCGCCTGCTCCTGCTCGACAGCATCAGCGCAGGGAGCCGCTGCCCCGCCGCACACCTCGTAAAGCAGCAGCGCCCGCCCGCTCATCGGCCCCGACCCCAAAGGCAGCTCCCGTGAGCGGATCACCCGCGAGCCACCGCTCAAGGCCACCATCGCCGCCCCCTCCGGGCCCGTCGAGGCCAAGGCGGCCAGTGGGCCCGTGAGCACCTGGCGCGCGGGGCGCCCCACCGCCTGCCAGATCCCGTATTCCGCCAGCAGGAGCAACGCGGGGGCGTTGGCGTCCATCACCCTGTTGCGGGCATCCAGCGCCAACACGGCATCATTGGCCTGCCCCCCCAGAGCCTGGGCCGAAAGGGCGGCCACCTCTTTGGCGGGCTGGAGGTACAACATCTGAAGCAGCAGAGCGCCGCAACCAGCGACCGCCAAGAGGACCAGCGCCCAAGGCCAACCACCCAGCTCCCAGGGGCCCATCACGCTGACTAGGCCGACCAGCACGCCGGCGCCGATGAGTGCCCACTGGGCCCCGCGACGCCAGGCCCTGATCGCCTGCCCATCGCGTAGCAGCGCGCCGCCGCCAGCCGCCACCAACCCGAGGCTGTAGCCGACATGCACCCACAGCCACGGGCCCGGGGCACCCTCTGCCCCCCAGAGCAAACCATGCTGCCCACCGCCAGCGGCCAGCAGCGACGTCAGCACAGGAATCACTATCAGCCGGGCCAGGGTGCTCGACGAGGGACGCTGGCCCATGGAGACCAGTGAGATCACCAAGCTGTACCATGCCACAGGAACCGCCGCCGCGAACCAGTGCCGTGTCGCCCCCAGCCACGGCACCGTCTGCAGAGAGGGCCACCAGCGAACCAGCAGACTACACAGCCCCCCTGCCGCCGCCATGCCCACGGTCGCGCCAAGAAACGAGGCCCCGATGGCAGAGCGCTGCCGAAGAGCATATCCGGAGACCACGGCCGCGCCGATGACCCCCAGCGTAGCCGCCAAGCCCTGTAAGAACAGCGTTGCGTTCATCTTTGCCCTGCTCCCGTTCGGTGGAATACCCCATCGGGAACTCGCCCCCCGCCGCTCCGCTTTCGGCAGGCGCGCTCCGTCCGCACTGATCTGTCTCCATTGTAGCGGGTTCTCGACGCGCTTACGTCGAGTCCGTGTGAAAACCATGCCGTCCAAGCCCCAAACGCGCATTTGGCGCATGTTTTTGCAGAGACGCCACCTTGCATATAATGGGCCGAGCAGCAGGCACGGAAGGGGAAGCATGGCTTACGAAGCCGTTATCGGCATGGAGGTCCACGCCCAGATCCTCACAGGCAGCAAAATGTTCTGCGCCTGCTCGGCCGATTACGCCGGCGCCCCGCCCAACGCCCACACCTGCCCCACCTGCCTGGGCCTGCCCGGAGCCCTGCCCACCGCCAACGTGGCCGCCGTCGAGGCCACCATCCGCACCGGCCTGGCCCTGGGCTGCGAGATCCCACCCTATTCCAAGTTCGACCGCAAGAACTATCCCTACCCCGATCTCCCCAAGGGCTATCAGATCTCCCAGTACGACCTGCCCCTATGCCGCAACGGTCACCTGGACGTGGAAACCGAGGCGGGCCGCCGCACCGTGCGCATCCGCCGCGTCCACCTGGAAGAGGACACCGCCAAGCTCGTCCATCAGCCGGGCGCCACGCTGATCGACTATAACCGGGCCGGCGTCCCCCTGATGGAGATCGTCACCGAGGCCGACATCCACACCGCCGACGAGGCCTGGCACTACCTCGTCGCGCTGCGCCGCATCCTGCGCTACCTGGGCGTCTGCACGGGCAACATGGAGGACGGCGCCATGCGCTGCGAGGCCAACGTCTCGGTGATGCCCATCGGCTCGCACGAGCTGGGCACCAAGGTCGAGGTCAAGAACCTGAACTCGTTCCGTTCGGTGCGGCAAGCCATCGCCTACGAGATCGAGCGCCAGGTCGGCGTGATCGAGAGCGGCGGCGCCGTGCAGCAGGTCACCATGGGGTGGGACGAGGAGCACCATCGCACCGTCTTTCAGCGCTCCAAAGAGTTCGCCGAGGACTATCGCTACTTTCCCGAGCCCGACCTCCCGCCCATGGTCCACGATCCGGCCTGGATCGAGGCCCTGCGCGCCAGCGTTCCCGAGCTGCCAGAGGCCGTGGCAGCCCGTTTTGCGGCGGCGGGCATGCGGCCCGAGGACGCCCGTCTCCTGGCCGATGACCGCGCCATCGCCACATACGTCGACACGGCCCTCGCCGCCGGGCGAGAGCGCGATATCGACGCCGCCACCATCGCAAACTGGGTCACCGGCGAGCTGTTTCGCTGGTTGGCCGAGGGCACCCATGACATGGCGACCATACCAGTCTCGCCCGAGAGCCTGGTAAGCTGCATCGCCCTGGTGACAAGTGGCACCATCAGCCAGGGCGTCGGCAAAGAGGTGCTAGCGGAGATGCTAGCCACCGGTCGCCCAGCGGCCCAAATCGTTGAGGCGCGTGGACTGCGCCAGATCAGCGACAAGGACGCCCTGCTAGAGACCGTTCAGCGCGTCATCGCCGAGAATCCCGGCCCCGCCGATGACTATCGGGAGGGCAAAGAGGCCGCGCTGAACTTTCTCATGGGCCAGGTCATGCGTGCCACTCGCGGCCAGGCCAACGCTGGCCTGGTTCGCCAGTTGCTCCGTTCCGAGCTCGACTGCTAGATCCGTGTGCCCAGCGGCGGACAATGGCGCCCCCGCAGTCAGCAACCGGCGCTCGACCGAGCGCCACCGCGTCCAGAGTGAGGGGGAAACATGTCCGAATCGCGATCCGTCTTTGACATCGCCATCCAGCAGTACCGCCAGGCGGCGGCCTACCTGGACCTCGACCCCGGTATCGAGGCCCTCTTGGCCACCTGCGCCCGTGAGGTGACCGTCCGCTTCCCGTTGCGCATGGACGACGGCTCCGTCCGCGTGTTCACGGGGTATCGAGTCCAGCATAACACCGCCCTGGGCCCGTCCAAGGGCGGCCTCCGCTATCACCCCGAGGTATCGCTCCCCGAGATCAAAGCCTTGGCCATGTGGATGACCTGGAAATGCTCGGTGGTGGGCATGCCCTACGGCGGCGCCAAGGGCGGCGTCATCTGCGACCCCAAGACCATGTCGCAGCACGAGCTCGAGCGCCTCTCCCGCCGCTTTGGGCGTGAGATCGCCCCGGTGATCGGCCCGTGGGAGGACGTGCCCGCGCCCGATGTGAACACCAACCCCCAGACCATGGCCTGGATCATGGATGCCTACGAATCACGGACGGGCACCCGTAGCCCCGCAGTGATCACCGGCAAGCCGGTCGAGCTGGGCGGGTCGCAGGGGCGCGTCGAGGCCACCGGCCGCGGCGTCATGTTCGTCACCGTCGAGGCCTGCCATGCGCGCGGGATCGCCGTCGAGGGCGCCCGCATGGTCGTCCAGGGCTATGGGAACGCCGGATCGATCAGCGCCTATCTGCTGCAGGAACGCGGCGCCACGCTGGTGGCCGCCAGCGATACCCGTGGCGCCATCTACAACCCCGATGGCATCGACGCCCTGGAGCTGCTCGAGTTCAAGACGACCACGGGCTCGGTGGTTGGCTATCCGGGCACACGCCAGATCGATCCGAGTGAACTGCTATCTCTCCCCTGTGAGGTGCTCATCCCGGCGGCGCTGGAGGGCGTGCTGACCGCCGAGTCCGCCGCCGGCGTCAAGGCCCGCGTGGTGGTCGAGGCCGCCAACGGCCCCACCACCCCCGAAGCCGACCAAGTCCTCGAGCAAAAGGGCGTGTTGGTGATCCCTGACATTCTGGCCAATGCCGGCGGCGTCACCGTCTCCTATTTCGAGTGGGTGCAGAACCTCCACGGGCACCTGTGGACCGAGGAAGAGGTCAACAGCCGCCTCGAACACCAGATCACCGCCGCTTTCCACGAGGTGCTACGCATCTCCATCGAGCGACGGGTCAGCATGCGGGTGGCCGCCTATATCAAAGCCATCGCCCGCGTGGCCAAGGCCGTGGCACTGCGCGGCATGGAGGTGTAGTGTCGCGGCGGCCCCCACCGCGTGACGATCAAGGGCGAGGGTCGCTCAGGTAACCCTCGCCCCAACACAAAGGAGCGAACCGATGCGAATCCCGATCCTGGCTGGAAACTGGAAGATGCACAAGACGGCCGCCGAGGCCGCGGCGCTGGTGGCCGAATCCAAAGCGGCCCTGCTGGCCGTGGACGTGGTCGACCGCGTCTTTTGCCCGCCTTACCTGGCCATCCCCATCGTGGCCGAGCTGGTCGCGGGCACGCCGCTGGGCGTCGGCGCCCAGGACCTCTACTGGGAAGAGAGCGGCGCCTACACCGGCGAGGTGGCCCCCGCCATGGTCGCCGAGTTCTGCCATTACGTCATCATCGGGCACTCGGAGCGACGCGAGTATTTCGGCGAGACCGATGAGACCGTCAACAAAAAGATCGTCGCCGCCCTCAAGCATGGCCTGATCCCCATCGTCTGCGTGGGCGAGACCCTGGCGCTGCGCGAGGCGGGCCGGACCGAATCGTGGGTGGCGGGCCAGGTGCGCGCCGCCCTGGACGGGCTTACCGCCGAGCAGGTGGCCGGCCTCGTGATCGCCTACGAGCCGATTTGGGCCATCGGCACCGGCCTGGCCGCCACCGCCGAGGAGGCCGAGCGCGTCATCGGCGAGGTGGTGCGTGCCACCGTGCGCGAGCTCTATGGCGACGCGACCGCCGACGCCGTCCGCATCCAGTACGGCGGCTCGGTCAAGCCGGACAATGCCCACGAGTTGATGGGCCAGCCCAATATCGACGGCGCCCTCATCGGCGGCGCCAGCCTCAAGGCGGCCGACTTTGTAGCCATCGTCCAGGCCACCGCCGAGGCCAAGGGGCTGGTGTAAGAGCGCGCATGCCGAACAACGACGACACCGCCGCCCGCCCATCAACGAGCGTAGCCTGGCATGGGAGCGTGATCGCCATCTTGGTGGCGCGGGGCGAGACCGATCCCCTCTCGGCAGATCCGCTCACGTCATCGCTGACCGCAACCGGGCGTCAGCAGGCCAACCGCGCCGCGCAGGCGTTGGGAGACCTGCAGCTCGACCTGCTCTGCGCCGCCAGCGA
>CAZUZB010000096.1:0-2418 GCA_964624695.1 uncultured Anaerolineales bacterium
GGCACCCTTCGTCCGGCAGCCCCACCAGCCGAACCTGCGCCGTGTGGCTCCCTGCATCCAGCAAGCTGGCATCCAGATGCATGGTCACACTCCTGGCACCCACGCCTGTGGAGGGCGCGAAATCCAGCCAAGGCGCCTCGCTCTCGAGCTCCCACCCGTCTCCGCAGGCGCGCGCATTGCTCACAGAACCCTCGACCGTGCGCGTAGGCGCCTCCCGCGTGACCCAGTACGTCCCTGCGAGGTCGGTCTGCAGAGGGGAGAGGGCAGCGCCGTCGGTGTTCGCCGCCCAGAGGAGCCGCGCGTCATGCGCAACCGTGTGCTCCGTATGCTCATCCTGCAGGAGACTCATAGACAGGGTATGGCCAACCCGCTCCACAGTGCGCTGATCCGCATCGGTAAAGCCCGAGCGGATGTGGGCGCTGTCCACCCAGTTGATGGTAGCCTGCGGGTCAGACGCCACCCACCCAAGGCTTGGATAGTAGACCTCCACCCAAGCGTGCCAGATGCTGGTTCTGTCGCCCCAGTCCCACTCCAGCAGATCCCCGGGCAGCACCACGCCGCTCACATACTTGGCGGGGATCCCCGCTGCGCGCAGCAAGGCACAGCTCAACGTCGCAAAGCCAGCAAAAGTCGCCTCGCCAGAGTCCAGGACGCTCAACGCGTCGTTGGCTGTGCAGGTCGGAACGAGCCGCGTATGCGCCCGAACCCACCCCAGGATCTGCTTGACCGCCTCGTCCTGTCGCGCTGCGCCCGCCACCAGTTCATCGGCCTGGTCCACGATGCCCTCATCCGTGGACTGGATCCACCATTCTTGCTCTCCGAGATAGCCCGCGGCCTCAGGAGGCAAACTATCGGGGTCCACAGGGAAGGGATCCGCTGTCACCAGCTCAGAGCGAGCCACGACCTGCACCAAGGTATAGTCAGGATGGCCGTTATCCACCACCTGAGACAGGTTGGCCAGCGCATACGTCTCCATGTCACCGTGGAAAAGCTTGGGGCTGATCCGGTACGTCGATGTCATGACGCCCGTATAGGTCCGAATGATCAAGACATCGTCGTCGGTGGAAGCGGGGAGCGCGGCGGGGTCTGAAGCGGCTGGCTCCGCCGCGAGAGCCATCGGAGGCGACAGCGCCGCGCCAGCCAACAAGAGCACGCCCAGCGCCAGCCCGACCAAACCGGTGAAGGGAAGCAAAAAGAGGAGCCGCTCTCGGGCGTCGCGGAGCGAGGACGTCCGAGAGACGAGCAGGTGCGTCGCGCCGAGCAAGCGCCGACCTGCCGTGCTCCTCTTTGGCGGGGACATGGTCGCGATGCGCTCATGCCCAACACCCATAGCATATCCGGGGAAAAAGACCGCGGCGTAAAGGAGAGGTAAAAACCTGTGCACCCGCACGCCTCCTGCATACAGGAGCGCCGGCCTACGGGCACCGACGCTCCCAAGACATGCGACCGGGCTAGATCACGAGAGCCCGCGGATCACGCCATTCGCGTCCATATCGATATCCATAAAGACCGGACGGCGCGGCAGGCCCGGCATGGTCTTCATCTCGCCGCAGAGCGGGTAGAGGAATCCGGCGCCGGCGCTGGCACGGATATCACGGATCGGCAAGCGCCAACCCGTGGGAACGCCCTTGAGCGCGGGATCATGGCTGAGAGACAGATGGGTCTTGGCCATGCAGATCGGCAGGTTATCATAGCCGAACGCCGTATACTGCTTGATCTTGGCTTCGGCCTCAGGCAGATAGTCGACACCATCGGCCCCATACACCTTGGTGGCGATGGTCTCGATCTTTTCCTTGATGGACACGTCCAGCGGATAGAGAAAGTCAAAGCTGCTGGGCTTTTCGCAGGCCGCCATCACGGCCTCGGCCAGGTCACGCGCCCCGGCGCCGCCCCTGGCCCAATGCTCGGTGGGCACGGCATCCTCGGCTCCGGCGTCTTGGGCGATCTTGCGCACCAAGGCGATCTCGGCGTCGGTATCCGGGGTGAAGCGGTTGATCGCCACCACCACCGGCACGCCATACTGCCGTGCGATGCGAATATGCGCCTTGAGGTTCTCACACCCCTTTTCGAGGTACTCCAGATTCTCCTCTGTCAGCTCTTTGGGCAGCGGCTTGCCGGCAACCACGCGCCCGAGCCCACCGTGCATCTTGAGGGCGCGCACAGTGGCCACCAACACCACACAATTGGGGATCAAGTTGGTGGTGCGGCACTTGATGTCAAAGAACTTTTCCATGCCAATGTCAGCGCCAAAGCCGGACTCGGTCACCACATAATCGGCCAGCTTGACGGCAATCTTGTCCGCAATGGCCGACGAGTTGCCGTGGGCGATGTTCGCGAACGGCCCGGCATGCACAAAGGCCGGAGTCTTTTCCAGGGTCTGCATCAGGTTGGGCATGAGGGCGTCGCGCATCAATACCG
>CAZUZB010000096.1:2518-6007 GCA_964624695.1 uncultured Anaerolineales bacterium
TATTGTCGGTCGCCATCACCATGCGGCCCAGGCGCTCCCGCAGGTCGCCCCAGCTAGTGGCCAGAGCCAGGATCGCCATAACCTCGCTGGCCACGGTGATATCGAATCCCGTCTCGCGGATGACACCATTGCGCTTGTCGCCCAGCCCGATGACGATCTCGCGCATGGCCGCGTCCTCGACGTCGACCACGCGGTTGGCCATGATCGAGTAGGGATCGATGTCCAGCCGGCGCAAGCCGATGTTCTCGAGCGCCTTGTCGCTCAGGCGACGCTCGTGCATCATTCGGCTGTCCACAGCCGCCACGGCCAGGTTATGGGACACGCCGACTGCATGGATGTCTCCGGTAAAGTGGAGGTTGAAATCCTCCATGGGGATGATCTGCGAATAGCCGCCGCCGGCCGCGCCGCCCTTGATGCCAAAGGTGGGGCCCATGGAGGGCTGCCGGATGCAGGTGAACACCTTCTTGCCCATCTGGCTGCCCAGGGCCTGGCTCAAACCCACCGTGGTGGTCGTCTTGCCCTCGCCCAGAGGAGTCGGCGTGATGGCGGTCACATCGATGTACTTGGCGTTGGGCTTGTTCTTGAGCCGTTCGGCCACATCCAGATGCACCTTGGCCTTGTACCAGCCATAGGGCTCCAGGTCGTCTTGGGTCAGCCCCACCTGCTTGGCGACATCGAGAATCGGAACAAGCTCCGCCTCTTGCGCGATCTGCAGATCCGTCTTCATGGCTCCCTCCTGCTCTGTCCACTCATCGAAACCGCCCCGCTCTGGGGCGGCACTCCCCTCGTGTCGTCGATTCGCTACAGACCTCGCTGCCGCCTGGCCGCCGACACCACATTCCCCATCAACATCGCGTTGGTCATGGGACCGGTGCCGCCAGGCACTGGGGTCACGTACGAAGCCACCCCCATGGCCGCCTCGGAATCCACGTCGCCCACCAACGCATTTTCGACCACATTGGCTCCAAAGTCGATCACGACCGCGCCGGGGCGGATCATGTCGCCGCTGATGATGGCCGGCTGCCCCACGGCCGCCACCAGGATATCCGCGCGGCGCGTCTCCTCGCCCAGATCGGGCGTGCGAGAATGGCAGATGACGACGCTGGCATGCTGGTGCAGCATCAACATGGCCATGGGCCGCCCCACGATGTTGCTGCGCCCCACCATCACCGCCCGCTTGCCCCTGAGCTCGATGCCATAGCGTCGCAGCAGCTCCATCCCGCCGGCCGGCGTCGCCGGCACGAAATAGTCGCCGCTACCCTGGAACAGCCGCCCCGCGTTCACCGGATGGATGCCATCGACATCCTTGCGGGGATCCAGCACATCGGTGACGATCTCTTGGCTGAGATGGCGCGGCAGCGGCATCTGCACGATGACACCGTGCACATCGGCATCCTGGTTGAGGCCTTTCAGCGTCACTGTCAGATCGTCAGCCGTAGCGTCCTTGGCCAACGATACCAGTTGGAACGCCACGCCCACGCGCTTGCAGCTTTTGCGGATCTGGCCCACATACCAGGCCGAGGCGGGGTCATCCCCCACCTGGACCACGGCCAAGGCGGGCGAAAGGTCTGCCTCGCTTTGTAGCGAGGCAATCTCGGCCTTGAGCTCGGCCTCGATGGTCTTGGCGATCGCTCGTCCGTCCAGTATTTCGGCAGTCATTCGCGTTCACTCCTTGGGATCAAGGCCGTCTCTAGCCCTTGATCGCCTGCGCCACCAGCTCTTGCACGCGGTCCTTGGTCTGGGTGCAGGTGCGGGTCATGGCCTCTATGCGCTGGCGCGTCGCCGCCACAAAGGCCTGATCGTCGATGCTGGCCAGGTTGATCTCGACGTTCAGCAACGCCGCGTGCATGGCCGCCTCGGCCAAGAGCGCCCCCACACCGGCATCGCTGACGGCCCAGCGGTTGCCCAGCTCAGCGGCCGGTAGGGCCAGATCGACCACCGCACCGCAGCTCTCTGCGATCTGAAGCGGCACCTCGGCCGCATGCTGCAGAGCCGCCTGCATAGCCTCTTTGCGAGCGGCCTTGGCCTCGGCGGTGTCGCGAGGCAGGCGGTAGGTCTCCATCACCTTGCCATAAGCCTGGGTGTCGGCCTCCAGCAGCTCGACCATCCGCGCCCGCAGCTCCTCGGAGCGCACCCGCAGCTCCTTCAACGGCTCCCAAGCCTGTTCATAGCCTTTTTTGCCGATGGTCAGATTGCAAACCATGCTGACCAGGGCGGCGCCCAAGCCGCCCGCCAGCGCGGCGCCCGATCCGCCACCAGGCACCGGCTCCTTGGAGGCCAACGCGTCTAGAAACTCGCTTACTTTTTGCTCGGTGAACATGCGTCTCTCTCCTCAGTCCGATGCAGCGTCCTAGTACTCGGGCGGCAGCTCGTCCAGCTCGGCCATGCTGAACACGGGCCCATCCACACAGACGTACTTGGAGCCCACGTTGCAGCGGCCGCACTTGCCGACGCCACACTGCATTCGGTTTTCCAGCGACGTGTAAATGGCCTCACGCCCGAAACCCAGCTCGAGCAGCACCGGCAGGGTGAATCGAATCATCACAGGCGGGCCGCAGATCACCGCCACGGCCCCATCCGCCGATGGCGCCAACTCTTGCACCGCCTGGGGCACGAAACCCACCTGCCCATGCCAGCCATCCACGGGCACGTCGATGGTCTGAACCACCTGGATGTCGTCGCGGGCCTGCCAAGCCGCCAGGTCCTCGCGGTAGAGAAATAGGCCGGGCTCGCGCACGCCATAGACCACCTGGAGCTGGCCGAAACGATCGCGCTGGCCGCCCTGCATAATCTGGACCAGCAGGCTGCGCAACGTCGTAAAAGCGAATCCACCGCCGATCACCACCAGGTTCTTGCCGGCAAACGCGCCCATGGGAAAACCGTTCCCCAAGGGACCGCGCATCCCGATGACGGTGCCCGGCGTGAGGCTATGCAGCCGCGTGGTCACCCGTCCGATGCGCTTGATGGAAAAGCGGACAAAGCTCTCCTCCACAGGGGCAGAGGCGATGCCGAATGGCGCCTCTCCCTCGCCCACGATAGAGAGCTCGCAGAACTGCCCCGGGGTAAAGCCGAAAGGCTCGCCATCATCCACCGGCACCAGATCAAAGCTCTTGATCTCGCGATCATCGGTCTCGGTGATGACGCGCTGGATCCGCATGCTGCGCGGCAGGTAGGCGTTCTCGGCGCAACGGCAGATGTGGGGATGGGCTTCGGTCACGATCCACTCTCCTCAGCCTGCACGCGCGAGGCCTCCCACACGCGGGCGAGTACCTGGCGGATATCGAGGTTCACCGGGCAGCCCACCACGCAGCGACCACAGCCCACGCAGCCGTAGGCGTCCACGTTCTCTGGCAGATAGCTGAACTTGTGCATCACCCGCTGCCGCCAGCGCGAGGCCTGGTCGGGTCGCGGATTGTGGCCGGAAGCATGCACCGTGAAACCGGCATACATGCACGAATCCCAGGCCCGCACCCGCTCGCCACCATCGCC
>CAZUZB010000096.1:6107-8287 GCA_964624695.1 uncultured Anaerolineales bacterium
CGGTCGACCATCAAGCGCGCCCGGGCGTCGCAGGGGCGCAGGCCGAATAGCAGCGTGGGGGCAGCCGGCGGGTCAGCCGCCTGAACCTGGTTCAGATCGTCTCGCGTCCGTGTATAGGTAAGGAGTCGCTCGACCTGGGGCAGGTAGACGCCCTTGGCCGAGTGCTTGGAATTGGCATAGTCCCAGGCCACGGCGGAAGCATCAGCCAGCTCCTCGAACCGCACCTCACCGGCCTGCCGCACCGGCGCGACTACGCGCCATGACTGCATCCACCCCCGCAGCGCATCCTCTAGCGCCTGGCGCGAAATCATCCCGGCGACCATGGGTTCCTCACAAGACAAAGTCATTGTAGTCATCCTGCCGATAGGTGGTGAGAGGCGGCTTGGCCTCTGGATCCTCCCCAGCCACATAGCCATACAGCTCGGCCACGTCAGCGCAGAGTTTGTCCAACATCAGGCGCAAATCCACGCCTTGGGGGCACGCTCGCGTGCAAGCGCCGCAAGCCACACAGCGGCCTGCCAGGTGGAACGTGCGAATGATCTGGAAAAAGGCGACATCCGGGTCATGGGCGGTGGGCGTTAGCCATTGCGGGTTGGTTTGCTCGGCAAAGCAGACATTGCAGTAGCAGAACGGGCAGGCGTTGCGGCAGGCATAGCAGAGGTTGCACTTGCTGATCTCGCTGGTGAACCGCTCCCACCTCTCATCCTCGCTCAGCGCCTCCATGGCACGCACATGGGCGTAGCGATCCTCCAGCGGCGCGTCGTCGTGCTCGGGCCCCATCCGCAGATCATAGACCTGTGGATCGCGCTGCTGACACGTCTCACAACCCGCAAAGAGAACCTCCGCGATGGGAATGCGCACCTGCCCACAGACGATCTCGTTGCCATCCAGCCGCGCGTCGTCCAGCTCCTCGACGCTCTCTACCCCCAGCCGTTCACAGACGCGACGCGGATCGATGACGCCGTCGCAGCCGATCCCCACGATGCGCAGCCGCTCGCGCACGAGCTGGCCCTCTTGCATCAGGCCCACCAGGGCGCGGGCATCGCACCCCTTGACCATGATGCCGACTGTCTTGTCACGGTAGGGACGGACAAAGCGGGTCAGGTTATGCTCGCAGGTGGCGTCCCAGATGAGGCGGTCGACGTCTTCAGCGCGCCGCACAAAGGCAGGCGTGGCCGTCAACGCCAGGGTGCCGGGCTCCCAGCCGATGAACAAGTCTACCTCGCCCGAGGCCAACCACTGGCCGATGGCTGCGCGGATCTCGTCAGGTAACATGGCTATGACAACTCCATCGGCGCAGCTATCGACTCGGCGCGCACGTTCAGGCGTTTGGCCGGGCCCAGCGCCCGCACCGCCTCGGTGACCTCCGTCACCACCTCGGCGAACCGCCCGCCCTCTGACGCTGACACCCACGAGAACTGCACCCTGCCGGGCTCGATGCCCAGGTAGGTGAGATAGCGTTGCAGCAAGGCAAAGCGACGCCGCGCGTACAGATTTCCGGACAGATAATGGCAGTCGCCGGGATGGCAGCCCGAAACCAAAACGCCGTCAGCGCCCTGCCGCAGCGCCGACACGATGTGCAGCGGGTTCACCCGGCCCGAACAAGGCACCCGGATCACCCTCACGTTGGGCGGGTACTGGATGCGCGAGGTGCCGGCCAGATCGGCGCCCGCGTAGGAGCACCAGTTGCACAGAAAAGCCAGGATCTTGGGCTCCCAGTTGGTCGATTCGGCTGCTTCGCTCATGCCCGTCCTCTCAGAACCAACACCCTAGAACGGCGCCACCAGCGCCGAGATCTGCGCCATGATCTGCACGTCGTCAAAGCCGTCCAGCGTGATGCAGCCCGAGCGGCAACCCGCCACGCAGGCGCCGCACCCCTTGCAGAGGGCCGGGTTCACCTGGGCACACTCTTTGACGTTGCGCCGCGTCACCTCTTTGGTCACCAGCTCGATAGCCTGGTAGGGGCAGATCTTGACACAATCGCCGCAAGCCACGCACATGAGCTGATCCACATGGGCGACGCTGCCGCTGGAGACGATCTCTTCCTTCGAGAGCACCGTGCACGCCCGCGAGACGGCCGCCGCCGCCTGCGCGATGGACTCTTCGATGAACTTGGGCCCGTGGGCCATGCCCGCCAAAAAGACGCCCTCGGTGGCGAACTCGACCGGCCGCAGCTTCAT
>CAZUZB010000097.1:0-8174 GCA_964624695.1 uncultured Anaerolineales bacterium
AACCAGCGCCTCCCCGCCACGGAGCGCGTCTCGGTGCGCGCCATCGACATGAACGGCGAGCTCAGCCTCTACACCAGCCGCCTGAACGAGCTGGCCGCCGAGCTGGTAGGTGAGGGTGCGTCCATCGGCGTGCTGGCCCCCGTCCTAGGTCGCCAGACGGCCGGCGCCTCTGTCACCAACGTGGAGGAGGTCTATCGCGCCTTGGAGGTGCACGAGGCCGAGCTGGTGGCCGCCTGGGGGCGCGCCATCTATGAGCAGATTCTCGAGATGACCTGGGTCCAAGCGCGCTCCATCCAGGTCATCGGCGCCTATGCCATGGACGAGCGGGCAGGGCGGTTGGCCCGCGAAGAGCTGATCATGGATCTGGTGGAGCGCCGCCTGGGCGAGATCGGCAGCGGCAAGACGTTGCTGCATCTGGGCGGGAACCATATCCAGCGGCAGCATCTCATGGGCGCGCAGAACCGCTGGCTGGGGGGATACCTGGCCGAGGAGAGCCCGGCAGCAGCGGGGCGCGCCTTTTTGCTCTATGTCACCGCGGCCGAGGGCTGCTATGAGGAGGACGGCCGTACCGTGCGCTTTGACATCGCGCGTGGCGATGGCCGCGGCCGCAACCCAGCCGAGCTCTTGGGCACCCTCAGCGCCGTGGCCCGCGCATCCAGCCCGGACTGGCAATCGGCCTTGCTGCCGTTGGACGATCCCTACTGGTCCGTCGCTCGGGCCGAGGTGGACTATGGCGGAATACGCTATACCCACGTCCCCAAGGAGCAGTTCGATGGGTACCTGCTGCTACGCCGCGCTCCGTGCCCCCGAGGCTAGACGTTGAAGCGAATCTCGAGGATGTCGCCGTCCTGCACGATATAGTCGCGGCCCTCTAGCCGCACCCGGCCCGCCTGACGCGCTCCGGCCAGGGTCTCCCCATGGGCCATCAGGTCGTCGTACGAGACCACCTGCGCCCGGATGAATCCCCGCGCCAGGTCGCTGTGGATGGCGCCGGCCGCCTGGACCGCCGTGCTGCCCGCCGGAATGGTCCACGCCTTGACCTCGTCTTCGCCCACGGTGTAGAACGAGATCAGCCCCAGATGTCGGTACGTCTCGGCGATCAGCCGGTCGCGCCCGAGCTGGTCCACGCCCAGATCCGCCAGGAACACCGCGCGGTCCTCTGGTGCCAGCTCGGCCAGCTCGGCCTCGATCTGGCCAAAGACGCGCACGTACCCCAGATGATCCTGCTGCGCCAACGCGGCCAGGTCGGCGCCGTCGTGTCCCTGGCTCTCGTGGCCGTTCAGCACCACCACCTCTGGCTTGAGCGTCAGAAACGCATAGCCGCTCAAGGCCTTGACCTCGCCGGCGGTCAGGTCCAGCGAACGGAGGGGGCGCTCCTCCATGAGATGCGCCTGGCAGCGCTCCAGCAGCTCCACCTCGGTCGCCTCGGCCGCCGTGCGCTTGTTGCGCCCCTTTTCCATGCGGCTCAGCCGGTTCTCGATCACCTGCATGTCGCGCAGGATCAGCTCGGTCTCGATCATGCGCCAATCCCGCATCGGCTGCACGTTGCCCTTGGGATGGGGCACCGCCTCGCCATCGAATCCGCGGACCACGTGGATCAACGCGGCGGCGTCAGCGGCAAAGGTCAGCAGGCCGGTGCCAACGCCGCGATCAAGGGCGCTGCCCTCTTGCACGCCTGCCAGATCGACTACACAGATGGTGGCGGGCGCCGTCTTGCGCGGATGGAACAGCTCCACCAGCCGGTCAAAGCGCGCGTCGGGCACGGGCACCACCGCCCGATGCGGATCCGCAGAACCGCCGGCGTAAGCCTTGGTGGCCGCGCCGGCGTGGGTGATCACGTTATAGATGGTGGTCTTGCCTGCCAGAGGCAGGCCCACCAAGCCGCAGGTGAGCATCGCTCCTGTACCTCGTTCCCCATCGCTATCTGGCCGAGAGAGCCGCTATCCGCGCCTCTCGGGTCTAGTACTGCTCGAACTGTCCCACATTGAGCACAAACACCGTCGCGCGGTGGGGCTCACGACCGCCCGGCTGCCCTGTGGGCTGGATCTCGGGCCCGGCGTTTTCGCCAATGATCTCCAGGGCGCCCCGAGTCTCCGCATCATCCACGCCGATCATGAGCGTAGTGTTCCCCCGCCGCCAGAAGCCCCCCGTGCTGCTGATGTGCGTCACCGCCATGCCGGCCTGGTTTAGAGCCGCTGTGATCGCGGGGGCGTGGTCGTCCCGCACAATGGCCATGAGTAGCTTCATGTCGGACCTCCTGCTACCTGCGTCTCACGGGCGATCGCCGCGTCGGCGCGGCTAGTCGGCTAGCTCGACGGGTATGCGCAGCGTCTGCTCGGCGCTGCGGACTTTCACGTACGGAGGCTCGCCAGGCTCCGGTGGCGACCCTCTCCATTCTACGACAATCCGCACACTTTTGCCAGGCTTGACGTCGATCAAGTGCCGCGATAGCACCAGTTGTGCGACGCTGGGCGCTAGCTCTGCCCGCGCGGTGGCCAACCCCTGGTTGCGTAGGACCAGGCGCCCTTGGGGAGGGTCTTCCGTTGCCTGAAGCTTGACGGCCTCGCTGGCGGCCACCAGGTCGGGCTCAAAGACGACGCTCAGCGTTACGCGCACGGCGACGGTGCCGCCGTTGGAGCGCACCGTGACCACGGCCTCGTCTCCGGCGGCATCCTCGGGGAACTCGTCCATATCGGTGTAGAGATCGACCGGAAGCGACCGCCCTGTGGGGCACTCGAACGCCGTGCGTTGGGTGGCCAGCCAGGTCTTGTCGCTGGCAATGACGCCCTTCAGAGCCCCCAAGCCATGGTTAAAGATGCGCAGCACGCCCTGCACGGGCCTCCGGTTCACGCTGGGCCCCAGTGCGATAGAGGCCGCGTCCGTGGCCAGCAGCGGCGCGGCGATGCCCACCCGCAAGGGAATCTTGGCGCGGCCCGCATCGGAGGTGATCGCCAGCGTAGCCTCGGCGGTCTGTTGCTCGGCGGCCAACGCCAGCCCATAGGCGGTCAGCGTCAACGTCTCCGAGCCGCCGGCTGGGATCACCCCCGCCGAACGGTCCAGCTCGACCCACTCGGCGTCGATGGCGGCGCTCCAGCCGAGCGGCCCCGTGCCGCCATTCCGAATCACCACGCCGCGCGTCTCGGCATCCGTGCGGCCGATATACTCGAAATCCAGCGCCTCGGGCTCCACCGAGAGGGTGGGCCGCAGCACCGCCAAGCGCACGGGCACCTCGATGACCGCGGCCTCGGCCGCGATCCGCACCCCTGCGGGCACCTGGATCTCGCCGTCGGCCTGCAAGGCGTCGGCCTCGGCCACAAAGCGCAACGTCTCGGTGGCGGCGGGCGCTACCACGATCTGTCGCGCACGGGTGCCGTCCTCCAGGGCCAACCAGGGTACCAGGGCATCCATCCGGGCCATCAGCGGGGCGTTGCCGTCGTTACGCAACCGTAACTCGCCCTGCGCCCGTTGGTGGGCGCGCACCTCGCCCAGGTTCAGCACCGCGTCCACCAGCGTCAGTCTGGAGGCCCGTATCTCGGCCCGCAGCGGCAGGGTACGCTCGCCGCCGTTGCTGCGTATCTGCAGGGCTCGCTCCAGGTGCAGCGGGCCAGGCGCCATGCCCGCAGTTGATACCTCCAGCTCGAGCTGCACCGTCTCGCCGGGCTCGCAGGCAAAGCGCTCGGGCGAGACCCGGAGCCAGTCGGCTGCGCTCCGAGCGCCGCCCCGCAGTTCGGCATCGCCGGTGTTGTGCAGCATCAGCACGCTGGTCAGGGTATCGTCTGGGCGTATGTCTCCCAAGGCCAGCTCGTCGGCGCCCACGCGGAGTTGCGGCTCGGCAATGTACACCTGGGCCGTCACCCGGGCTTGGCCCCCGTCGCTATCCACCAGGATGGCGTCGGCGCGGGCCGTCAAGCCCCGCGTCAAGGCCTCGCCCCGCAGCGTCACGGGAATGCGCACCTGTTGGCCGCCCATGCACTGGAAGCTATCCCGCTGCACCGCTAGCCAGGGGGCATTGGCTACGATTCGGCCCGTCAGAACTCGTCGGCCATGGTTCTCTAGAATAAGTACCTGCTGAGCCTTGTTGGTTATACTTTGCTGGCCAAAGTTGATCTCGGGGGTCACCAGGTGCAGCAGTGGGGCGGTCTTGATCTGAGCCCGCAGCCCCACGGCCACACTGCCGGCGCTGCTGGTGACCTCCAGGGCGCGGGCGATATCCAGTTCCTCCGCGGGCAAATCGCGCGCCGAGACGGTCAGCAGCACCCGCGCCTGTTGTCCGGGCGGCAGGGTGAATGGCTTGCTGGGGGCGCTGATGCCCACGGTGCGGCTGATGACGCGGGTCTCTAGCGGGGCGTCGCCGGCGTTGCGCACCCGTAGGGCCACGCGCTTGGTCTCTGTGGGGCCTAGCTCGGGCAGGCGCAGCTCGGTGGGCTGCACAGTGATCCGGGGCGTACCTTGCGTGGCCGCCCGCGTGGGCGCCACCGCGTCCGGGGCCGTCCGCACATCGGACGTAGGCTGTAGCTCGTCCTCCATGCGCTCAAAGCGCTCGTCGCGCGCAAAGCCAAACTCCTCCATGCTGGTGCCGCGTCCGCGCTGGACCAGTTCGGGTGAGCGCGTTGCGCGCGTGACTGCGCGTGGTGCGCGCAGGGTGGCCACGTGGCGCGCGCGCTCCAGCCAGTCGGCCATCGGCAGCACCGCCAGCCCCTCTTCGCCCTCGGCCAGGGCGTCGGCCAGGGCCGTCGCGTCGGCAAAGCGCTCTCGCGGGTCGCGGTGGGCGGCGCGGGCGATGGTGCGCACCAATCGCCGCGAGATGCCGGGCACGGCCCGCTGCAACGCCGGGGCGCCGCGCGCCCCCTCTTCCAGCAGCACACCCGCCAGCAGCGCGTACAGCACCCGTCCCACCGTATACACATCCGAGATGGGCGAGGGTGGGGCGGTCTCGAGGTCGGGCGCGCCATAGCCCTGCACGCTGCCATAGGGGCCATAGCTCGGGTCGGTGCCCGCGAACAGATGGCTCACGCCCAAGTCCACCAGCCGTACGGCGCCGCTCAGGGTCACCAGCAGATGGCCCGGCGCCAGGAACGGCGTATGGATGGGGGGCTGTAGCCCGTGCAGATGCGCCAGCAGCGCGCAGATCTGGCGCCCCAGGTTGCGTGCCAGGTCGGGCGAGACGCCCAGATGCGGCGAGCGGATGATCTGCCGCAGGCTTAGCCCGGGGACGGCATCCATGACCAGGTAATGGGCGCGCTCCGAGATGATCAGATCATGGACCTTGACGACGGCCGGGTGATCGACGGCACGCCAGCGTTCCACGGCCGCGCGCAGCCGACGCTCGGCCTCGCGGCGCTCGTCGGCCCGAAACAAGGCCACCGTATCTAGCCGCTTGATGACATAACGCTGGGTGGGATCGGCCTCATCCTGGGCGGCATACACGCTGCTGGTCCGCGAGAGAGCCAGGCGCTCCCACAGGACATAACGATCGGCCAACGTGCGCCCGGTGTCGGGACCATTGGGGGAGGCCGCCTCGGCAAGGGGCATGCCTGCCAGGTCCGCGCCGCATTGTGGGCACACCGCCTGGTGCCAGCCGCGCATCGTCCCGCACCGCAGGCACGGGAACGCCAGCGCCTCGCCGCAAGCGGCGCAGGCAGACTCGATGACGGCGTTCGGTTCAGAGCAGCGCGGACAGCGCACCACGTGGGATCCCATGGGCAGCACGTCGTTTCTACTAGCGATAGGACGGGCACGGCACAACCCGATGCGCACATGGTGGAGCCGAACGCCGCGAGAGGTGCGGCTGGGCGGCATGGCCGTGCAGGTCGCGAATCTTGACTACGATGCGCCATTATAGGTCGTGGTGGGGCTAATTGTCAAAGATGCGGCCGTAACCTTTGGCTCCGTGCATCTATCCGTACTCTCCGAAGGCCACAGGTGGCATACTGGTACCGATTCTTGGGCGAAAGGGGTTGACAAGGCATCCAACATGTTATATGATTTATGCAAGATTAAATCATATAATGAACCGAACCCAGGAGGTCCGCTGCCATGGCCACTGCCCCCCACCAGGAATCCAACCCTCTCCCCCTGGAAGCAATCGTCACCATCAACCAGGCCATCGATGCCATGCTCGCCGATCTCGAGCTCAGCCCGCTGTCGCAGCGCACCTACCGCCATGGCCTGCAGGCTCTCATCCGCTACCTACACATAGCCCGCGAGGATGACGCCGCCGCCGATGCCCTGGCCCCTATCGCCCTGGACGTCATCGACGAAGAGACGCTGGCGGGGTTCAACCGCTGGCTGCGCGAGGCCTACCCCGATCCCTCGGCCGCGCCCGACCAGCGCGGCGGCGCTACCCGCACCAGCCGCACCTATCTCGTGGCCGCCCGCCGTCTGATGAACTGGCTGGATCTGCGCGAGCTGCTCCCCGCGGGCGTCTCGTACGACCGCATGCTCCGCCGTATCGACCAAGGCCGCGGCAGCCGCCGCCAGGGCTACAAACAGCGCAAGGTCGACCCCGAGGTCGCCGCCGTGATCACCCACTATCTCAACCAGCCTCTCCCCAAAAAACGCGGCAGCGCCCGTCGGTTGGCGCTGCTTCGTAACCGTGCCCTCATGGCCCTGCTCTATGACACGGGCATGCGCATCAGCGAGGCCCTGGCCTTGCGCCGTGAGGACGTGCTCGACGGCCGCGCCGCCCGCATCCGCCTCACAAAGACCAAGAACGGCAAGCCCCGCACGGTCTTTTGCCGTGACGAGACCCGCCGCCTGATCCAGGCCTATGTCCGCGAGCGCGACGACGACGTCTATGCGCCACTGTTTGCCTCCCACGGCCGCGGAAAGGGCACCGCCATCACGCCCGCCCATGCCTGGCATCTGGTCAAAGAGGCCGCCCGCGCCGAGGGACTTTATGACAACACGTCGCCCCACTCGCTGCGTCACCGCCGCGCTCAAGACCTACTCGATGAGGGCATGCCGCTGGAATGGGTCGCCGCCCTCCTCGGCCACCAACACGCCGATACCACCCGCACCGTCTATGCCTGGGAGACCGACGAGGAGATGCTGGCCGATCTGGTGGCCACTTACGGCCTCTCCCCTACCGAGGCCCTGGAAAAGCAGCGAGGCAAGCTCGGCAGCTAAAATAACGTATAAAAAGAATAAATCGTAACAACTGACTAGGACTGGTAGGGGCACGGCATGACGTTACTTGCGTGCCAACCGCTGCGTCGCCAGGATGGCCGCCCCCACCGCTCCCGAGCGATCGCCCAGGCTGGCGGGGACGATCCGCGTCGCCTTTACCGAGACGGGGTTGAGATAGTGTCGCGTAGCCGCCTCGCGCACGGGGCCCAGGTACGCCTCTCCGAACCGCTCCAGCATCCCCCCACCCACCACCACCATCTCGGGATCCAGCGTGTTCACGCAGTTGGCGATCAGAATCCCCAGGTAATACTGCGCGCGCGCGACGGCCTCGCGGGTGATCTCGTCGCCTTCGTCATAGGCGTCGCCGATGATTCCCGACGACATGGTCTCCTTGCCCGATTCGCGCCACAGCTCCATGGCGCGGCTGAGACGCCCCGCCTCGACCGTCTCGATGATCTGGCGCTCGATGGCCGACCGGCTGCACAGCGCCTCCGCATGGCCGGCCTGGCCGCAGCCGCACAGCGGTCCGCCATCCAGGATCACCATGTGGCCGATCTCGCCGGCCGAATTGTGTGGCCCCACCCGCAGCCTGCCGCCCAGGATGATCCCGCCCCCCACCCCGGTGCCCACAAAGATGGCCACCAGATCATCCACGCCAGCCCCCGCCCCGAACACATGTTCGCCCACGGCGCCCACGTTGACGTCGTTGTCCAGCACGATGGGGACCGGCAGCAGTGCCGAGAGACGCTGTGTGAGCGGATAGCCGTCCCAGGTGGGGCCTAGGTTGGCGCAGCGTACCACCACCCCCTCCTCGGGGATGATGGGGCCGGGCACGCCCACGCCCAGCGCGTCTATCCCTTGGAGCGTGAGCCCCGCGGCCTCCATGGCGTCCAGGGCGGTGCGGGCCAAGCCCTCCACCACCGCATCGGCGCCGCCCTCGGCATGGGTCTTGCCCTTGGCCGTGCCCAACACCTTTTGTTTCTTTGCGTCCACCGCGGCGGCAAAGACGCTGGTGCCGCCCAGGTCCAGCCCGACGCAATAGCGAG
>CAZUZB010000098.1:0-1500 GCA_964624695.1 uncultured Anaerolineales bacterium
GACTAGGCTATACGCAACAAAGGAGTCGCCATGCCAACCGTGGATCCCGCCGTCGCCGCCTACCTGGCCGCCCTGCCCGAGGACCGTCGCCTGGCCCTGACCCGGCTGTGTGCCCTGATCCGCCACCAACGCCCCGACCTGCGCGAGACCCTGCAGGGCAACATGCCCACCTACCAAGACGACCAGGGGCCGCTCATCGCCGTGGCCTCGCAAAAGAGCGCCATGTGCCTCTACCTGGACCCGGCCCTGCTGGACAGCTATCGCCACGAGCTGGAGCACCTGCACCGCGGGCACAACTGCATCCGCTTCCGCAGCCTGGACGAGCTCCCCAAGCCGGTGCTGCGCGCCATGCTCGCCGAGGCGGGGCGCGTCGTCGACTAGCGAAAGCGCCTGTGGTCAAGCCAGCCGCGGAGAGGATGGATCCGCGGCCAGGCATGGGGCTGATCCTGGACGACGCGGCAGCTCCAGCGGCTCGGCCACGGCCAGCCCCCGCGCCAGCTCTTCCCGCAGCAGCGCCTGCGACTCGCGTGTCAGCAGGAACCCCACGTCATCTCGCATCAGCGCCATGGTGACGTCAAACAGGTCGCGCATCCTCACGTTGCTGACCGCCGCCGCGCCGATGCGCCCCGTCCGCAAGACCCCCGCCCGCGCCAGAACGGCATCCATCTTGCCGAAATCGTTCTGGTAGCCCTCGTGCTTGAGGTACTCGACCGCCCGCGAGGGCTCGGTGGTGCCATCGGGCAGGAGGATCTGGCAATCCCCGAAATCGCGATAGCTGCGGTACGGCACCTGGCGGTACTCTTCCACCATGTGCAGCGCCGTGCAGGCCGTAAACCCCACGCCCAGGAGCAACACCCAGGCATCGAGCTGGTACAACGCGTCAAAGCTGCTGCCCGGGCCAAAGCTGCGAACCCCCGCGCCCATCACCAGGCGCGCATCAGGGCCGATGGCCGCCACCGAATGGCAGACATGACGACTGCGCACGGCCGCCGGGCGCTGGCGAAAGGTCTCTGGGATGATGCCCACCTCGTCCACCACCGAGGCGCCGGCCACGTCGAACGTGAACCCGTGCCGCTGGTGGTAACGCTCCCAGGTAAAGGTCGGCACCACCACGGTGCCCTGCGCGCCCACGGCCTCCAGCAAGGCGTCGATCACCGCATCGGCGCCGCCCGCGACATAGCCCAGGCTGCTGAGCGAGCTGTGCACCATGACCACGTCGCCAGCGCCCAGGCCCACATCGCGCAGACCGGCCAGGATCTCCTGGCCGGTGACGCGGGGGACGCTGCCTTTCGCGATGGAATCCCCTCTGGTTGACGTCATGCTGCCCTTTCCAGCGGTTCGGGTCGATCGCGCTCCCGCTCCCCCCCTTCACCCCTCCCCCAACACCCGCCGTGGCAGCCGCCCCAGCTCATCCCCCACCACCGGGTGCAGCCACCGCCCCCAGAAGGCCTGCTCGGCGGCGGCGCCCAACGCCAGCCAGTGCACCGAGGCCGCCACGCG
>CAZUZB010000098.1:1600-4499 GCA_964624695.1 uncultured Anaerolineales bacterium
GCCTGCTCGGCGGCGGCGCCCAACGCCAGCCAGTGCACCGAGGCCGCCACGCGGACCCCCGCCCCCTCCAGCGCCTCGGCCAGGCGGGGCCAGTCCCGCTCCCAGGCCTTGAGCGTATTCCGCCGATAGCGTATCAACACCACCAGCATCCGCGCCTCGGCGCCGTCGGCCAGCCGCAGCACCCGCAAGGCCCGCCGTAACGCCCGAACGCGCTGCTTGCCCAGGCCGCGATCGTCCACCACCACCTGGGCCACCGCCTGAAGCGCGCTGCCGCCCTCGCCGTCGCCGTCCTCGCCCCGCCAGAGCGCCTCGGCCCGCGCGCGACGCACCCGCTCTGGCCGCAGCACCGCCACGTCATAGCGCACCGGCTCGCCCTCGCCCCGGGCCACGCGCCGCGTCGGCCGCTTGGGGTCGAGATCAAAGCCAGCGGGGTAACCTATATGCACCGTCCGCACCGGCTGGTCATCGGAGCTGATCGCCGTCTCGTCGGGCCAGGCCGCCGCCAAAGCCGCCCGCGCCTCGGCCTGGTTCAGCCGCGCATAGGGCGCCACTGCGTGCTCCCGTAGCAGCGCCAGCGCGGCCTCCTCCAGGTGCCAGGCCGGCGTCGCCTGGATCAGCGCGTCCAGCGCCCGGCTGCCGCTGCCGATGCTGGCGCCATAGCAGTTGTAGGTGTGCCCCCAGCAGCAGGCATACGCCCGTGACGACTCGACCCCATCCCGCAAAAAGCGCAGCAGCGGCTCCTGGGCATGGACGCCACGCCGTCCGTCAGCGGCCACCACGTCATAGGGCGCCCCCTGGCGGGTGATCACCCGCACGCCGCCCCGCTCGGCCACCCAGGCATGCACCCCCGCAAAGCCCGCGCCCAGCTCCACCGTCCCCTCATGCGCTGCCATGGTCTCGCCCTCCCCGACGTGCCAGATAGCGCCCTGCACCACGGGATACGCCGCCATTGTACCGCCCAGCGCCTGGGGGCGCCAGGGCGCCCGGCCAGCGGCCCCCGCGCCCATCGACACAACCTGTCACCAGATCCTTCACGCCTCGCTCACACGGCCAGGCTAGACTCGCCCTGTAACGCTGGATCGGGCGCCGTCCGCAACCACGGCTCCCCAATGCAAAAGGAAGGACCAACATGCGCACCCAAAGGCTACGCACCCATCTCGGCAAGGCGATCATCGGAGCGCTGGCGGCAGCTCTGCTGATCCAAACGCTGGGTCTCGTCGCCCTGGCGGACGAGACCGCCCAAGCCACCACCCTCACCGATGCCACGCCGGTGGCGGGCCTGCTCCCCGGCAGCACGGCGGGCTCTTTTGCCTACTATGAGGTGGCCTACCCCGGCGACGGCCTGGAGCTAGAGGTCCAGGTCGTCTTCTCCGAGCACGACCGCACCATCAGCCACCAACTGGGCTTTAACCTGTACGGCCCCAACGGCTATGCCGCCGTCGGCACCGAGGTGGATGACGGCGCCTACAAAGCCGTCTACTACGCCGCGGACGACGCCGCCACCCTGGTGATCCAGGTCTATAACTATGGCGACACGACCTTGTCCTACTCGGTGACCGCGGTGGGGCTGCCCGAGGTGGTGGCCGAGGAAGCCATCGCCGAGGTTGCATCCGAAGAGGCTACCCAAGAGGACGTCGACGCGGCCGAGGCCGTCGAGACGACGCTGGCCACCGGCGTGAGCGGCACCCTCGTAGGCAACGCGGCCGGCGCCTTTGAGCGCTACACCCTCAGCTATGACGGCGACGAGGCCACGGTGACCGTGTCCCTCAGCCTCTGGCCGCTGGACCCCTCCTACGCCAACGCCATCGGGTTCACGGTCTATAGCCCGGACGGCGCCGTCGTCGCCCGAGGCGTCAACACCGAGACCCACGGCGTGCTGGAGGCCGACTTTGCCTCCGATGTCGCCGGCGACTATACCATCGCCATCTACAACTATGCCGCGGACATCGCCGTGAGCTATCTCCTGACGGCGGCAGCGTAGCCCCGTCGACAAGCACAATCGCCCCGGGGCTCGCGCCCGGGGCGATTGTGGCTGCTGAGGATCGACAAGGCCGAAGGCCCCAGCCGCCTAGCCCTCTCCCACCGCCTCGCGCCAGTCATAGGGCAGCAGCTCCCGCAGCGTGACCACCGTCCCCTCAGCCACCATCACCCGCGCATCGCGGTTGCCATCGTTCAGCTGGCTGATGAACTCGCGGCAGCGCCCGCAAGGCGGCATCACGCGGCCATCCCAGCCCACCGCCACCATCTTGAGCACGCGGCTCTCGCCCGCGGTGACCATGGCCGCCGCCGCGGCGTGCTCGGCGCAAAACCCCATGGAGCAGGCCGTATCGATGCACACGCCCACATACACATGGCCCTGCTCGGTCAGCAAAGCCGCGCCCACGCCGCCCGATTCGGCCTCATCCGAGAGCCGCCGCGGATTCACCACCGCCCTGGCCCGCCGATACAGCTCGTCAAAGGTCATGGCACCGCCTTCTCTTGGCTCTCAGCCCTCGCCGCAAAACGCCACATAGACCGGATAGCGCCGCTCCAGCGCAAACCCCGCCCGCAACGCCGTGGCCTCCGAGGCGGCGTTGCCCGCCCAGCAATGCCAGCCCATCTCGGTAATGCCCCGCTCTCGCACCATGGCGGCCAACGCTCGCGTCATGGCCGTGGCGATGCCCTGCCGCCGATGCCCCTCGGCCACGGCGATGCCCACCTCGCAGCGGTCATCGGTGTTGTACTCCGAAAGGCACCAGCCCACGACGGCGTCGCCGTACACGGGGCAGACGCCCACGCTCTCGCGCCAGAACGCCTCCACGCTGGGGCGCTCCGAGAGCATCTCTTCCACCAGAGCCTCGCGCCCCGTCAGGGCCTCGTCGGCCAGCAGCGCCGCATCCACGGCCCGCAGCCCATACCC
>CAZUZB010000098.1:4599-8079 GCA_964624695.1 uncultured Anaerolineales bacterium
AACAGCGGCGCCGCCACGCCGACCTGATCCTCCGCTACCCGTTCCATTGGCAACCCCTCTCTCGCCAGCGCCCCACGGCGCGGCGCTCCAACCGCAAACGAGGCGCTCGGCGCGGAGCAACCCGCGTCGTGACGCCTCGTTCCTCGAATCGATCCCCGCTTAGCGCTTGCGGGCCACCGCCAGAATGTGCGAGCCCATATCCAGGCAACCCGGCTCGCGGCAGGCCTCCAGCTCGATCTCCAACAGATGCTTCCACACCTCGGGGTCGTCCTGCCACGGGGCCACCAGATCGCCCCACGTGGCCGAGACGCACTCGCTGGCCGAGAGCACCACCACCTCGGCGCCGGCGCCCTCGATGGCCGCGCGAAACTCGCCGCTGCGGTAGGCGTGCAAAAAGTTGCGGGCCACGCCCACCTTGTCAGGGCCAATATCCCCAGTGCGGATGATCTCGCGGTTCACCCGCGGATCGCCGCTCAGCACCCGCGGCAGGCTCTCGTGCACCGTGCCGAACAGGCTGCGCGCGCTCAGGAATAGCAGGCCACCACGCTTGGTCACGCGCACCAGCTCCGCCAGCGCCTTGAACCGCCGATCGAACACATAGCTCAGCGGCCCGCCATAGCAGACCACGGCATCAAAAGAGCCATCGTCGAATACGCCCTGGAGCTTGGTCATGTCACATTCGACCCAGGCCTCCACCGCGCCATCCAGGCCCAGCGCCGTCATGTTGCGCTGGTTCACCTGGAGCTTTTCGGCGGAGACGTCGGCCACCACCACCCGTCGGCTGAGGGCTGCCAGCTCGCGCGTGAACCGGCCGCGGCCGGCCCCCATCTCCAGCACACGGTCCTCGGCCTTCAAGTGCTCCCGCACATAGTGCAGGTGAATGGCAAACTGGACCTGGTCGGCCAGCCGGTCCTCCATGCCGGCCCACCCCACCGCCACGTGCTCGGGCAGCGGCTCTGCAACCGGATCCCACTCGGCAGGATGCTCAGACATCGATACACCTCCCTGCTAGACCCCTCAGCACAACCCGATTATAGCCCCGCCATCCCCATCTCGCAACGCTACCCATACAGCGGCGCCGCCTCCCGCACCGCCTCATGGGCCATCCGCGCCCACTCCCACAGCCGCTGCGGGCGGTAGCGCACCGTGCTGATATCCTTCAGGATGATCTCCACATGGCAGCCGGCCATGATCGCCAGCTCCTCGTCCAGCTCCCGGCGCACCCGGGCGAGATCCCAGCCATCCGCCGCCAGGATCGCCGGGTTCGGCTTGCGCGAGATCACATACCGCCGCCCCACCGCCGCCACCGCCCGCTCCAGATCCACCCACGGGCTCATGGAGAGCTTGCGCAGGTTGGGCACCTGGCTCAGCATGGTCACCTTGCGGTCCAGCGGCTCGCAGCAGCCGTAATACGTCAGCCCGAACCGCTCCAGCCAGCGCCGCTCGTAACGCAGCGCGAACGCCTCGTGCATCCGCGGCGAGACATCGGAAAAGATCTGGGCCGTGGCGCAGCCCCACAGGTCCTCCGTGCCCAGGTTGCCCCCATCGTGGCCCGGCCGGGGTAGCGCCTTGGTGTGGCCATACCCGCCCGATCCGATCCGCGTGGCGTTGTCGTTGCGCGCCAGCAAGCCCTG
Organism: uncultured Anaerolineales bacterium; assembly: GCA_964624695.1. Taxonomy (GTDB): domain Bacteria; phylum Chloroflexota; class Anaerolineae; order UBA1429; family UBA1429; genus DAIRUQ01. Next base: position 6,234 of record CAZUZB010000098.1, read on the forward strand.
CGCCACGTACTGGTCCAGCCGCGCCAGGTAGGCGTTGACCAGCCGATCCATGGCCTGGTGCACCAGCTCGGGCCGATCCACCAGGTCGGTCATGGCCGCCTCGACGCTCCACCAGCGGATCAGCTCGTCCCACGGAGCGAACCAGAACCCCGGCGCCCCCTGCATCTCCACGGGCAGCAGATCGCCGAACAACCCCTCCAGCCGCCCCCGCACCGCCGCGCTGGCCTCGGCGTCATGCCGCACCACCGGCGTCTTGATCTTTTCCAGGTCCGCCTCGCTGGTGATCAGCCGGTGGAAATGCCGCGAGACCACATCGCTGGCGGCGTCCGTCTGGGCAATGTCCACGTCCTCGTCGATGCCCAGCCCGCTGTCGTGGATCACCAGCCCGGCCCGGTAGGCCGGCTCCACGATCATATCGGCCGGCAGGTGCCGCCACTGGTACAGGGTGCGCCGCATCCGCTCCTCGTGGGCGCGGCAGAACGGATCCTGGCACACCAACGTCAGCTCGTCATCCACGTTCATCTCGTGCCAGCAGATCTCGTTGATCCACACCATGGGCCGGCCGGGCTCCAGGTCGTTGACCCGCCGCCATCCCTCGGCCGTCTCCTGGTGGATGGGCAAGGCCGCCACCTCGGCCCACTGGCCCGCCAACCGGCGCAGGACGTCGCGATCGTGGGTGGAATCAGCCATCTGGGCGCTCCCTTTTGCTTGCGTGGCATACCATCCCGGCCAGCTTAGCCGGCAACGTCGCGCAGCGCAACCTCCCGCCCCGCCTTGCGCCCGCGTGGCGGCCGGGCCATACTCCCCGCAGCAACATCGCGCCGCCCGCCGTGGCGCGCCACCCAAAAGGAGCCAGCGCTGTGAAGATCGTGGACATCGAGACCATCCGCTTTCGCACCACCTCCCGCGGCCGCCCCACCCGCTGGGGCTATTACACCTGGGGCGAGGAGCACGAGGCCACCGCCGCCATCACCAAGCTGATCACCGACGAGGGCGCCGTGGGCTATAACCTGGGCGGCCAGGCCGACGTCATGGAGCACGTGGTCAAGCCGCTGCTCCTCGGCGAGAACCCGCTGGACCGCGAAAAGCTCTGGCACTGGATGGAGCAGCACCCCGGCATCAACGAGCACACCGCCGGGTTCGTCGATTGCCTCCTCTGGGACCTCTACGGCCGCATGGTGGGCCTGCCCGTCCACAAGTGCCTGGGCGGCTGCCGCGACCGCATCAAGGCCTATGCCAGCACCTGGCCCAACATGGGCAAGGTGGAGGATTATGTCGAGTTTGCCCTGGCGTGCCAGGCTCTCGGCTACAAGGCGTTCAAAGTCCACGCCTATATCCATTTCAACCCCTACACCTGGGAGCCCGGCCCCCAGCTCCCCGGCTACCCCGAGGCCGATGTCGAGATCTGCCGCGCCGTGCGCGAGGCCGTGGGCGACGACATGGTGCTCATGCTGGACCCGTTCGGCGTCTACACCTACCAGCAGTCGGTCTGGGTGGGTCGCCAGTTGGAGGACCTGAACTATTACTGGCTGGAGCACCCCATGATCGAGACCCGCGTCGAGGCCTACCGCCGCCTCTGCCAGGAGCTCGAGATCAACATCTGCTCGCCCGAGCACGCCCCCGGCGGCATCTACACCCGCGCCGAGTGGGTGCTCCAGGGCGCCTCCGACATGTGCCGCATCGACGTGGGCTATGGCGGCATCACCGGCTGTTACAAGCTGGCCATGCTCTGCCAGGCCTATGGCATCCAGTGCGAGATGCACGGCGGCCACTGGACCAACTCGCACATCCTGGGCGCCACGCCCGAATCCACCTGCGAGTATTTCGAGCGCGGCCTGCTGCGGCC
>CAZUZB010000099.1:0-6437 GCA_964624695.1 uncultured Anaerolineales bacterium
GCAGAGCGTTGGAGGCTTGCAGGAGGAATCCACCATGGAGCCACCCAAGCATAGCAACGGCATCCCCATGCGCCCGCTGGGCGCCACCGGCGAGCAAGTAACCATCCTGGCCATCGGCGGCTATCACGTCGTCAAGGGCATCACCGAAAACGAGAGCATCCGCATCATCCGCACCGCCATCGACGAGGGCGTCACCTTTCTGGATAACGCCTGGTGCTACCACGACGGCGTCAGCGAGCAGGTCATGGGCAAGGCCCTGGTCGGCGGCTATCGCGACCGCGTCCTCCTCATGACCAAGAACCACGGTCGCGACCGGCGCACCTTTGAGGAGCAGCTCGCCGAGAGCCTGCGACGCCTGCGGACGGACACGATCGATGTGCTCCAGTTCCATGCCATCACCAACGAGCAAGAGATCCACGACATCGTCGCCAAGGGCGCGCTCGATGCCGCCCTGGAGGCCCGCGAGGCGGGCAAGATCCGCTACATCGGCTTCACAGGGCACACCTCGCCGCGCCTGCATCTCCAGATGCTAGAGCGCTATCAGTGGGACACCGTCCAGCTACCCGTCAACCTGCTGGACTATCACCACGATAGCTTTACCCAGCAAGTGTTGCCCGTGCTCCAGCGCCGCGGGATCGGCATCATCGGCATGAAGAGCCTGGGCGGCGGCGACCTGCTCAAGACCGACGTCCCGCCCGATCGCGCCATCGCCTGGGCCCTCTCGCAACCCATCGATACGCTGGTGCTGGGCATCGACTCCATTGATCTCCTGCACCATAACCTGGAGCTGGTACGCGCCTGGCAGCCCATGCCCGCCACCGAGGCACAGTCCCTGCAAGACCAGGTGGCGCCCGTCGCCGACGGCTCGCTAGAGCACTACAAGCCCAAGCCATAGCGGCCCCTCCGCCGCCACTCTAGCACGGGAGGAGCACCATGCACCGAGATCCGATCTTTGCCCGGGGGGTCTATCCTTCGGTCCACGCGGCCACCATCGCCGCCTGCGATCAAGGCACGCTGCTGGCCGCCTGGTTCGCCGGCACCCACGAGGGCGCCCCCGACGTCGCCATCTATACCGCGCTCTGGCGCGACGGCGCCTGGTCGGCCCCCATGCTCGCCCTCCGCGTGCCCGAGGTCCCTTGCTGGAACCCGGTCCTCTTTCGCCGCCGAGACGGCTCCCTCTGGCTCTATCTCAAGGCCGCGCCCACCATCCCCGCCTGGACCGGCCTGCTGATGCGCTGGCAGCCCCAGCACGGCCACTGGTCGCCGCCGGAAGCCCTGCCCGCCGGGCTGCAGGGCCCCGCCAAGAACAAGCCCATCGAGCTACAGGACGGCACCATCCTGTGCGGCGCCTCTCGTGAGACCTGGCGCTCCTGGGCCTGCTGGGTGGAGCGCAGCGCCGACGGCGGCGCCACCTGGTCCCTCCACGGCCCTATCACCGCGCCCGCCAGCGATGCGCCGCCTGAAACCAGCGACGACGAGCCCATCAGCGCCACGTGGGATCCAGCCGCCGGCACGCTGCGCCTCCCCAACGCCCACGCCGGCGTGATCCAACCCACCCTGTGGGAATCGGCGCCCGGTCACGTGGTCATGCTCATGCGCGCCACCCAGCGGCTGGGCCATGTCTGCCGCGCCGAATCGCACGATGGCGGGCGCACCTGGTCCCCCGCCCACCTCACCTCGGTACCCTGCCCCAATAGCGGGCTGGACGCCGTCCGCCTCGCCGATGGCCGCGTGGTGCTGGCCTGCAACCCGGTCCACCAGGGGCGCACGCCTCTGGCGCTGCTGGTCTCCGAGGACGATGGCCTCACCTGGCGCCAGGCCCTGGTGCTCGAGGACGAACCCGACGGCTCGCCGCCGCCCGAATACTCGTACCCTTCCATCATCCAGGCGCCCGACGGCCGCATCCACGTGGTCTATACCTGGCGGCGCGAACGCATCGAGCACGCGGCCCTGGACCCCGCCGAGCTGACCTAGGCCACCACGAGACGCCAAACGCGGGCGGGGTAGTCACCCCCGCCCGCGCTCTTGGCAGAAACCTCTATCAGATGCTAGATCTGAGGCACATTCTCCATCAAGGCCGCCAGCAGCTCCACACAGGCCTCCAGATCGCCCATATCCACCATCTCGGACTGGCTGTGCACATAGCGCGTCGGCACCGACAAACACCCCGCCGGCACGCCGGCGCGGCTGGTCTGGATGGCCCGCGCGTCCGTGGTCCCGCGATCCAGCACCTCGAGCTGGTAGGCGATGCCGCCCGCCTCGGCCGTGGCCACCATCCAGTTCTTGACGCCCGGATGGCTGATCATGCCCGAATCCAACACCTTGATGGCCGCGCCCTTGCCCAGCGAGACCGACATGGTCCGCGACTCGGGGAAATCGCCGGTGGGGGTCACGTCCACAGCGATGCCCACCTCGGGCTCGATCCCATAGGCCGACACCACCGCCCCCCGCGTGCCCACCTCTTCCTGGGTGGTGAACACCAGGAACAGCTCGTTGGGCGTGGCCGAGATCGCCCGCGCCGCCGCAATGATCACGGCGCAACCCACCCGGTCGTCCATCGATTTGGCCGCCAGCCGGCTCCCCAGGTCCACCATAGGCTGAACAAACCCGGCCACATCGCCCACCTGGACGGGGCAATCCTCCTTGGAGGTGGCGCCCACATCGACGAACACCTTGTCCCAATCGCCGTCGGCCTTGGCGCCCATGCCGTCCTCATGGCCGATCACGCCGATGACGCCGTTGCCGAACCGCACTCGCGAGCCCAGCGGCGTCCCCGGTAGCACGCCACCCACCCGCGCAAAGCGCAGATACCCCTTCTCATCCACATGGGTGATGATCAGGCCGATCTCGTCCATATGCGCGGCCACCATGATGCGCCGCCCACCGCCGCTGCCGCGCTTGTGGGCGATCAGGTTGCCCATGGCGTCCACCCGCATCTCGTCCACGATGCCGGCTAGCTCTGCCTCGATCAGCGCGCGCACCTCGCCTTCGCACCCCGAAGGGCCATAGGCCTCCACCAAGCGCTTGATGAGCTCCTTCATCGCGTCCAGCCTCCTTGCAGCGTCTCTAGCGCGGCGCGCATCAGCGCCACCATCGACGTATAGTCCGCCAAGCTGATCATGCCCACCGGCCCATGGATATAGCGCGCCGGCGCCGCCACCGTCACCGAGGGCACGCCCTCCCCCGCCAGATGCATGGCGCCCGAATCGGTGCCGCCGGCCACCGCCCGCTTGAACTGGTACGGGATCCCGCGCGCCTCGGCCGTGCGCACCAGATGGTCCACCAGGCGCCGGTCGGCGATGAACGACTGGTCCATCAGCGTGATGGCCGGGCCCTTGCCCAGCTCGGTCACCGGGCTCACATCCTCGTCCTTGGGCAGGTCGTCGCAGATGGTGCCCTCCAGCGCAAAGGCCACGTCAGGCATCACCGCGTTGGCCGCCACCGTGGCGCCCCGCAGCCCCACCTCTTCCTGGGCCGTGAACACGGCATAGAGATCAAAGGGATAGCTCCCCTGCACGAGCTGCGCCAAAGCCGCACAGCCCGCCCGGTCGTCAAAGGCCTTGCCCTTGGCGGCCTGCACGCCGCCCTCGTCCAGCACCTGGAACGTGGTGGCAAACCCAGCATAGTCGCCCGGCTTGACCAGCGCAGCCGCCGCGGCCTTGTCTTTGGCGCCGATGTCGATCACCAGATCGTCCACCCCCAGCGCTTTCTGCCGGTCCTCTGGCTTGGTCAAGTGGATGGGCCGCGCGCCGATGACGCCCGCCACGGCGTTCCCGCCGATCACCACCCGCTTGGCCACCAGGATGCGCGGATCGATGCCGCCGGCCGGCAGGAACCGCAACGTGCCGTCCTCGTTGATGTACGTCACCATCAACCCGATCTCGTCCATGTGTGCGGCCACCATCACCTTGCGGGGCCAGGCGTCCTCCGCGGCCTCGCCGTTGGCCGCCTTGAAGCAGATCAGGTTCCCCAGGGCGTCGGTGCGCAGCTCGTCGCAATGCTCGGCCACCGCCTCCCGCAGGATCTCGCGCACGGCGCCCTCGTTGCCGGTGACGCCCATGGCATCGCACAGTCGTTGCAGCAAGCCATGCATGGCACTGGCGTTCATGCGCTCACCTCCTTGGCCAGGCCCAGCTCTTCCGCCGCGACCTCATCCAGGCTGGCCGCAAAGGCCGCCAAGAGCCGCCCCGTCCGCTCCAGATCTCGCACCGTCAATAGCTCGACCACGGTATGCATATAGCGCAGCGGGATCGAGACCACCGCGCTGGGCACGCCGCTCCGCGCCACCTGCAAAGCCCACGCATCGGTGCCCGAGCGGCCGGGGATGAACTCTTGCTGATGGGGGATCTCCCACGCCTCGGCCACCTCGCCCAGCCGGCGCGCCATCACCGGGTGCGCGTTGGCCCCCCAGGCGATGGCGGGGCCGCCGTCCAGCGCGATCGACTCGTGGTCGCCCACGCCCTGCTGCTTGGCAAAGCCCACGTCCACCGCGATGGCAGCATCGGGAGCCACGCCATAGCCGGCCACCGTGGCCCCCAGCAAGCCGCGCTCCTCCTGCGTGGTCGCCACGGCCACCACGTCCCACGTATGCTCCATCCGGCTCAGATGATCCACCGCCAGGATCACGGCCGCCACGCCGGCGCGGTCGTCCATGGCTTTGGAGGCCACGGCGCCGCCGGCCAGCTCGGTAAAGTCACCTCGAATCGAGACCACGTCGCCCACTGACACCAGCTCGCCCAGCGCCTCCGCCGTCAGGCCCGTATCCACGTACAGCTCCTCAAAGGGCACCGGCTTGCTGCGCGCCTCCAGCGGCACCACATGCGGCGGGCGGCTGCCGAGGATGCCCGGCAACGGCCGTTTCCCGTGGACCACCACCTCCTGCCCCAGCACCGTGCGCGGATCGATGCCCCCGATAGTGGTCACCTGGAGCATGGCCTCGCGCTGAGCCACCACCGCCAGGCCGATCTCGTCCATGTGGCCGGCCAGCATCAGGCGGCGGCGCGGCGCCGCGCCCGTGCCTCGCTTGACGGCGATGACATTCCCCAGGGCATCCACCCGCATCTCGTCCACCAGCGGCTCCAGCGTATGCTGGACCACAGCGCGCACGTCGCCCTCATAGCCGGCGACGCCATGCGCCTGGGTGAGGCGCTCCAGTAGTGACTTGGCTTCCATAGACCTCGTCCTTTCGTAGGGGTTACGGGCTGGGCGTCATGGTGGGAAACAGCGTAGCGGTGGGTGTGGGCTCAGAGGTGATGGCCGTGGTCGGCGCGGGCGCTGTGATGGTGGGAGACAGAGGCTGGACGTAGCGCAGATGCAAATAGAGCGCCACCAGCCCCAACGCATACAGCAATCCGATGACCACGCCTCCGCCGATGGCAGCGATCAGACGAGCTCGCTCTCTATCGGGCATGTCGCAGAGCCGTCGCCACCAGCCTGGCATCCCCTGCCCTGCCCTCCCACACAAAAACGAGAGGGATACAGCGCATCCCTCCCAATGCTCAACCGGCCCTAGAGCGCATCCAGGGTCTCCTGAAGCGCCTCGCGAGCGGCGACCAGGTACTCGAGCTGCAACAACGCGCTCCACCGCTCCTTGTCGTCCGAATCCACCGCCCAACCCCAGCCATTCGGCTCCAGCTCGGGATCCACCCCCAGCTCATAGCCCAGCACATGGATATGCAGGCCCACGATGCGCAGTTGGCGCTCCAGGTAGATCCGGCGTTGCGCCGGCGAAAGCCGCTCGACATCGCTGCCCTTCATCGAGCTCATCGCCAGCAGGCGGTTGTAGGAGAATCGTTTGGCTGCTCTGGCCATGTCACACACTCCGTTGAACCTGGCGAGACTATACTCGCGAGCGAGCAGCGTGTCAATCGCCCAGCCATCGCAGCCAGCCGCTCGGGTGGGCTCACAGAACCCACCCGAGCATTCACCCTGGCAGCCCACATCACCCGCGTGATGCTAGCCGATCACTCCAGCTCGAAATCCTTCCACTGCAGGTTCGGGTAGATATCCTCTAGCGGGCTGAAATCCTCGATGGGATTGTCCCGCAAGGTGAGAGAGTACAGGTTGACCAGCCCCGCCAGCGGGCTCACATCGGTGATCTGGTTGTGATTGAGCTCCAGCTTTTCGAGCTGCACCATCTCAGCCAGCGGCGTCAGGTCCACCACCTGGTTGAACCCCACCGATAGCTCGGTCAGCTTGGAGAGGCCCGAGAGCGGGCTCAGATCGCTGATCAGGTTCGAGTTGAACGTCAAGCGCGTCAGATTCTCGAAATGGGCCAGCGGGCTGATGTCCGAGAACTGCGCGCCGGGCACCTTTTCGCTGGTGATGGTCAGCGCCTGCGCCAGGAACGCGTCTCTGAGCGTGATCGGGCGGTCGTGGATGTTCATGGCGGTGCGGAGCGCCGCCTCGAACTGAGGATCCTCGATCACCAGCGGCTC
>CAZUZB010000099.1:6537-8064 GCA_964624695.1 uncultured Anaerolineales bacterium
ACGGTGGGCGCGACGGTTGGGTCCGATGCCGGCGCGGCGCAGCCCACGGCCGTCAGCATCAGCAAGAGTACCATGGCGAGGGACAAGACCACCTTCACGTTGCGTTCGCTCCTTCTTTGTTCGCATGCTAGAGGTCCGTTCTGCGACGTTTCTTTATGTTATCTATACGTTCAATTGGCCCAGTAGATACACAAATCGCAGAATAGGACTTTTCTAGCAAAGCTGCAAATCCAGCCTGCGAACCATCGGGAGAACCCTGCTTGCCAGGTGGTCGAACGCCCGCCTCGGTCCCTTCCTAGAAGCACCCGATCTGGCAGCGCCGCAGTTTCAGCCCCATCGCCTCCACGATGTTGGCCACGCCCAGCCGTGGATACTCGAACCGCTGCGCCAGCGCCCACACCTCGGCGCAGCCGATCGCGCCATCCTCGGCCAGCCCCTCCAGGGCGGCCTGGATCTCGGGCGGCACGAACGGCGCCGCCATAGCGATCTTGTGCCGCCCCTCGGCCTTGGGCCCATAGCCGAACAGGCCCAACTGGCAGCGGTAGAACCGCAGATCCGTGGCCCGGTTGATCGCCAGCCCCACCTCCAGCGGCGAAATGCCTAGCCCTGCCGCGATGGCGTGGGCATCGCGACAAGAGACCTGCCCATCCACCGCCCTCTCCTGCGCCGCACGGATGATCTCTTCACGCATGTCGCCTCCTTCCACGACGATTGTAGGCCAGCCGCATCATCTAGCAAGCGTAACGCAGTGCCTTGGCGTGCGCCGAACCGTCGTCTACAATGCGGCCATCGTCGGCGTCATCCAAACCAGCGAGGTGAGACCATGCGCGTTCTCGTCACCAGTTGGGAGTACCCCCCCTACGTGGTTGGCGGCCTGGGGCGCCACGTGGCCGATCTGTTGCCAGCGCTGGCCCGCCGGGGCCTGGAGATCCACCTGGTCACCCCCCGCCGTGATGGCGACCTGCCGCCCTATCAGCACACCAACGGCCTGCACATCCACCGCGCGGACGTGCCCGCGGGCCACTATGCCGATATCTATGAGGAATCCGAGGCCATCTGCGCCGCGCTCCGCGAGGTCGGCGCCGGCATCATGGAGCGGCACGCGCCCATCGACCTGATCCACAACCACGACTGGCTCACCGCGGCGGCCGCCATCGCCCTCAAGCACCAGTTCAAAGTGCCCCTGGTGGCCACCATCCACGCCACCGAACGCGGCCGCGGGCGCGGCGAGCTGGGCTCGGCCATGGCCCGCCGCATCAACGACGCCGAGTGGCGCCTGGCCTATGAGGCCTGGCGCGTCATCGGCTGCGCCGACTATATGGCCCGCGAGATCGCCTCCTACCTGAACACGCCCGCCAACAAGATCGACGTGGTCCCCAACGGCGTCGATGTCACGCCGTTCGTCGCGCTGGAGGCCGAGGATCTCTCCGCCTTCCGGGCGCGCTATGCCCTGCCCCAGGAAAAGCTGGTGGTCAGCGTGGGCCGCCTGGTGGACGAAAAGGGGATGCAGGTGCTGGTCCGTTCGGC
>CAZUZB010000100.1:0-2714 GCA_964624695.1 uncultured Anaerolineales bacterium
AACCGTCTGCTCCAGCAAGAGATGGTCAGCGTCGATCAGACGCTGCGGATCCCCTACATGTTTCGGGCGATCAACAGCTCGGGCGATCTGGGCGACGCGCAGATCACCTTGGCGGACCGCGTGCTGGCGGAGCAGGCGCCGGGTTTGGTCGGGCTGCCGCTGGAGGTCACGGGATTCACCGTGCAATCGGATTTCTTTGGGCTGTACGCCATGGAGGGGGGCGCGTACAGCAGCCGGCGCGATGACCTGGGCCGCTTCAAGGTGGGGGCGGTGCGTGGCCTGGAAGAGCACGTGACGTTGGTGGAGGGGCGCTGGCCGGCGGAGCATGATCCCGCCATGGGCGGCGCGCTGGAGGTGTTGGTCAGCGAGACGGCGGCGGCCGAGGCGGGGTTCCAGGCTGGCGAGGACTATGTGCTGTTTCGCGGCATCGAGGCGGCCGTGGCCGTCGACCAGATCCCCGTGCGGGTGGTCGGCGTCTGGCGGCCAAACGATCCGACGAGCACCTTCTGGTTTCTTTCGACCCGCGTGTATGACGGCGTTCTGCTCATGAGCGAGTCGTCGTATCGGGCGTTTGCGTCGGCGCGGCCGACCGAGAGCCAGATCTATTTCAACTATGCGGCCTGGTATCATCTCTATGATGGCACCGGCCTGACGGCCGATCGGGTGCCACGGATCTTGCGCGGCACCACGATTCTAAAGACGCGCTTGACGTCGGCGGTCCCCTCGATCGGGTTCCCAGTATCGCCCGAGAGCGCCCTGACGCGGCACCAGCGGGCGGTGAATCTGCAGACGACGCTGATGCTCTCGTTCGGATTGCCCATCATCATCTTGGTCCTCTTTTTCGTGGCGTTCGTGGCGGGGATCGCCTCCAGCCGGCGTCGCGGCGAGCTGGCGGTGCTGCGAAGCCGCGGCTATGGCACCGGCCACCTGTTGATGATCACGGGTGTGGGGACGTTGGTCCTGGTGGCGATCAGCATTGCCGTGGGGTTGCTGCTGGGGCCGTACGTGGCTCGGCTCATGTGGAGCACGCGCTCGTTCCTCGAGTTCACCGGGCGAGAGCCGCTGGCGGTGCGGATCGTGCCCAGCGCGGTGCGCGTGGGGGTGCTGGTGGGGCTTTTGGCGGCGGTGGTGAGCGTGCTGCCCGACCTGGCCAGCGCCGGCCTGACGACGGTGGCCTACTGGCAGAGCTCGGCGCGGGAGACGGCCAAGCCCTGGTGGCAGCGCTACTATTTGGACGTGTTGCTCGCTGTTTTAGCGGGCTATGGCTACTATATGATTGTCAACGGCGATGCGATGGATTTCCTGTTGGGCGGCGGGGGGAACCTGTTCGAGAACCCGTTGGTCTTGGTGACCCCGTTTGCGTTCATGTTGGCGGCTGTGATGATCTTTTTGCGGTTCGTCCCACTGCTGTTCAAGGTCAGTTCGGCCGGCACGGGCCTGCTGCCCAGCCTGGTGCCATTCTTGGCGAGCCGTCGGCTGGAGCGGGCCTCCAGCCGGTACAGTGGCGTCTTGATGCTCCTGGTGCTCTCGATCGGCCTATCGTTGTTCACGGCCTCTATGGCGTGGACGCTGGACCGCAACCTGCGAGAGCGGACCTATTTCGAGGTGGGCGCCGATGTGAGCGTCACCGAGCGGGGGGTGGTGCTCGGCACCGAGGGTGGCAGCCAGACGTCGGGCGGCTTGAGCGGCGAGACGACGGAGACAGAGGCCAGCGGCTCTGTGACGGTGGCGGGCGCGCTGGTGCCCGTGGCAGAGGCGCTGGAGGTCCCCGGCGTGAACGACGCGGCGCGGCTCTATCGCGGCTCGGTATCGGTGCGGACGGGCGCGTCGCCACGCAAGGGGACCCTGGTAGGGGTGGAGCGGCTGTATCTGCCCGGCGTGGCGTTCTTCCGCTCTGATTTTGGGCCTCAGCCGTTGGGCGCGCTGATGAACGCGCTGGCGGTGCGCAGCGATGGTGTGTTGGTGGATCCGAGCTTTTTGGCCGAGTCTGGCCTGGCGGTGGGGGATCCGGTCTCGCTGCAACTGGACGTCTCCCAGGGGCGGAGCATGAGTTTCCGCATCGTGGGTACGATTGCCATGTTCCCCACGGTGTATCGGGAGGACTATCCGCTGTTCGTGGCCAACCTCAGCTATGTGACGGAGCAACTGGGCTGGCCGCTGACGGGCCGGATCTGGCTTTCGGTGGAGCCCAACGCCGATGCGGAGGCCATTGTGGAGGGGTTGACGGCCGAGGGCTTTGACATTCGGGCCGTGCATGATGCTCGCGCCATGATCTCGGGCGAGCAGAGCCAACTGGTGCGGGTGGGGCTGTTCGGGTTCCTCTCGGCGGGCTTTGTGGCGACGTCGCTGCTGAGCATGCTGTCGCTGCTGATCTATTCGCTGACGTCGTTCAAGGAGCGCTATATCCAGTATGGCATCCTCAGCGCGCTGGGCCTGACCAAGGGGCAGATCGCCAGCGAGTTCCTCTCGGAGCAGATGGGGATCCTGGGCCTGGGGATCGCTGCGGGCACCGGGCTGGGCGCCTGGGCCTGTGCGCTGTTCCTGCCGTTCTTCCAGGTTAGCACGGGCGACGTGGCTCCCATGCCGCCGATGATCGTCGAGATCGCTTTGCGCGATATCTGGAAGACCTATGCTGTGATTGGCGTCAGCCTGGTGGTGCTGATCCTGGGCACGGCGCGCCTGCTGCGCAGCCTGCGGATGTTCGAGGCCATCAA
>CAZUZB010000100.1:2814-6443 GCA_964624695.1 uncultured Anaerolineales bacterium
TGCGTGAGGCGGTGGTTCCACAGCTCGCGCAGCCGGAGCGTTACCAGGATGGCGTTGGTGAGGATGCCGAACCAGACCCACCCGATCAGGTCGGGCGCCAGCTCAAAGAGCAACCCCCAGCCCGGCACGCGGCCGGTGGCCACGGCCACAAAGCGCGGCAGCGCGAGCACCAGCAGGCTGAGCAGCAACGGCCCTCCGGTGCCCAGGACGATGCGCACGGTGCCGCGCTCCACCGCATCGGTGGCCCACCGGCGGACACCCAGGATGCGGCGTAGCGTGCCGATGATGTTCACGGCGATGGCGACGGCCAGGATCCAGCCCAGCGCGACCAGGCCCGGCCCGGCCACGGCGGCGCGACCCAGGATGATGCTGGCGATGCCGCGCAGGAGACGGGGATAGACGCCGAGGGTGGGGATCAGGCCGTTCTCATTGGTCAGGAGGACGATGCCTAGGTTCTGCTCGGGGAGCAGGGCCAGGTCGGCATGAAAGTTGGAGAGATCCCCGCCGTGGAGGATGGCCGGCACGCCGGCAAGTTCGTCGACGAACCAGCCCATGGCATAGCCGCCCTGTAGGGCCGACGACGATGGATAGCCACCCTCGGGGATGCCGGGCGTGTGCATGGTGGCCATGCCCTCGGCCGAGAGCACCTGGGCCGCGCCGTAGCGGCCATCGTTGAGCTGAGCGATGAGATAGTTGGTCAGGTCCTCTGCGGTCGAGATGAGATAGCCAGAGGGCAGGTGGGCGCGGTTGAACCGTTCCTCGCGAGGCACCGGCCAGCCCAGCACGCAGCCGTAACCCTGGGCAAGATTGGGCGCCAGGGCGGGATCGGCCACGGTTCGGGTCATGCCCAGCGGATCGAGCACGTGCTCGGCCAGGTAGGTCTCATAGGGCTGCCCGGATACGGCCTGAACGACCATCCCGAGGATGTTATAGTTGTCGTTGAAATACTGGTAGCGCTCTCCCGGGGCGGCGATGGGCCGGGCCTCGCGGAGGGCGCGAACGCTTTCCTCGATCGTGGCGTCGGGGCCAGGATCCCAGCCGGGGTATCCCTCCTCACCCAGGCCGCTGGTCTGATGCAAGAGCTGTCGGATGGTGATCTGGGCAGCCGCGTCGGGATCGGCCAGGGTGAACCAGGGGAGGTAGGTCTGCACGGGCGCACCGAGATCGATGGCGCCCTCCTCCGCGAGCTGCATGATGGCCAGCGCGGTGAACGACTTGGAGACCGACGCGATATAGAGCTGGGTGTTGGGGGCCATGGGCTGACCGGGGCCAGCCTCCCCATAGCCGCGGAGAAACAGCGTCTCGTCACCCTGCACGACACCCACGACCAGGCCGGGCAACCGGTTGGCGCGCATCTCGGCTTGGAGGTAGGCGTCCAGGCGGCTGGTTAGGTCGTCAGCCGGGGTGGCGTGGATCGGTAGCGCGGCGACCAGCCAAAGTCCGAGCATGAGCGGCAGAATGGCCCGCGATGCACGCCCAAGCCAAGCTATTCGCACGGTGCGTCTCCCTCTTGTTCGGGGCAGAGCTTTTCCAGGCAGGTTGGGCAGAGGCCATGGGTGAACATGATCCCTCGATGGCTCTCGAGATAGGCCTCGACGGTGCGCCAGTAGCCCTGATCATCACGGATGCGCTTGCAGCGGGCGCAAATGGGCAGCAATCCCTCCAGCATCTCGACTTGTTGGCGAGCCTGCGCGAGGGCCGTGCGGTCGTGGATGATCAGGATGGAAAGTCCGCCGTCAACCATCTCATCAGGCAGGGGGGCTAGCTGGGCCTCGCAGCGGCGCGGCCCCAGGGCTGTCTCCCAGACGGCCTCCGTCACGCCCGAGTCGGCCCGGGCGAGCCACTGGGCCAGTTCCGGCGCGCCCGCCAGAACGGTTGGGGTCCCTTGCCCGATGAGCTGGTCGGGCGATGTGCCCACGAGCCGAGCCAGAGCTGGGTTGGCATCGAGAACCCGGCCATGGCCGTCGATCACCAGAACGGCGGCGTCCATCATCTCCACGATCTGGGCGCGGGCGACGGGGAGAGCCTCCAAGAGGCCAAGCCGGAGCACCGCCCAGGTCATGGCGACGCCGGAGGCCACAAAGCCGAGAACGGTCCAATCCAGGCCGGGCACAGGGTTGATCTGGCTGAGGTAGAGCAGGTTGGCGAGCAGCGGCAGGGCCGCGGCCAGGAGCAGAGCGGAAATCTGGCGCCGACTGGCGCCGACCTGATCCATGTGGCGCAGAAACAGGCTGGCCCCTAGCCCCAAATAGATGTAGGCGTGGACGGCGCCGACGGTGAACCATGGGCCCCGGACATAGATTGCCAGGTTGGTGCGCGGCTGGATGAGGATCTCGCGCCAGAGCCACCCGTGGGATGGGTTGGTAAAGGCCACCAGGGTAGTCGCCAGGGGTGGGAGGGCGAGCAGCGCGATGACTCGCGGCCGTAGCCACTCCCGGTGCCGGGTGTACGCGGCCGCAAGGAGCAGGTAACAGAGCGGCGCCGCTGTGGTGCCGATGTAGGCGATCTGCGACCAGAGCAGCTTGCCCGCGATGGTGGTGGCGGCCGATTCAAAGACGATGGCCGCGGACCACCAGAGGATGGCGAACAGAGCCAGCGCCAGATAGCGCGCGGCTGGTAGGTTCCTGCGACGCCACGCCAGGACGGTCGCCACCAGGGCGACCAGGGCGGCTGTGGCATACGCGAGGCTGTAGACGCTCCAACGGTACATGGCAGAGGGCCCTCATCAATCTCGCCAGGGCAAGACTGCTGGCTATTCTACTCTAGACTGGGGTTTTGAGCCAAGTGGCGCGGTGAGCAGAGTCCTTGCGCTCAGGGCCTGGGGGTGGTAGGCTCGGCAGCGTGTGGTGGGGCGGCCAACTGGAGGTGACGATGGATAGCGTGCCATTGTACGATGACCTGAGCGTCGACTATGATCGCTTCATCGATTGGCCTCGGAGGTTGGCGCGCGAGCTGCCGGTCTTGGAGGCGCTCTTGGCGTCGTATGGCGTGGAGCGCGTGCTGGACGCAGCGTGCGGCACCGGAGGGCACGTCCTGGCGCTGCGGGAGCGCGGCTATCTGGCCGATGGCGCCGACCTGAGCGCCGAGATGATCGCCCAGGCGCGTGCTCAGGCGCAAGCCCGGGGGCAGGAGGCGGGCTTTTGGGTGGCGGGGTTCGGCGAGCTGGCAACGCGGGTACCCGGGCCCTATGACGCGTTGCTCTGCTTGGGGAACAGCCTGCCGCACGTGCTGACCGGTGACGAGGTCCGACGAGCGCTGCGCGATATGGCCAGGGCGCTGCGGGACGGGGGGCTGCTGGTCATCCAGAATCGGAACTATGACCGGGTGTGGCGGAGCCGCGACCGGTATATGCCCCTCTTGCGGCACCGTGAGGGCGACCGCGAGTGGCTGTTCTTCCGTTTCATGGATTTCCACGAGGACGGCTTGACGTTCAACGTGGTCACCTTGGCCCGCGATGACGGCAGATGGTCGTATCGGGTGGGTTCCACCGAGTTGCGGCCGATCCTGCAGGGCGAGCTCGCCCGCGAGCTGGATGCCGCTGGCTTGGCGCCGGTGGACTGGTGGGGCGGGTATGACCGGGCGGCCTTTGATCCCGAGCGCAGCGGCGACCTGATCGCGGTGGCGGTCAA
>CAZUZB010000100.1:6543-8044 GCA_964624695.1 uncultured Anaerolineales bacterium
GGGTGGATTCGCTTCACCTATCCGGCCATTCATGCCGGCCGTGAGGTGGAGGGCATCCGCCTGGCCTTTGAGCAGGGCGTGGTGGTGGAGGCCACGGCGGAAAAGAACGAGGCCTACCTGCAGACGTTGCTGGATAGCGACGAGGGCGCGCGCCGGGTGGGCGAGTTTGCCATCGGCACCAACGATGGCATCAGCCGCTTTACCAAGAGCATTCTGTTCGACGAAAAGATCGGCGGCACCATCCACATGGCCGTGGGCGCGGGCTATCCCTCGACGGGCAGCATCAACCGGTCGGCCATCCATTGGGACATGATCTGCGACATGCGCGATGGCAGCGAGATCCTGGTGGACGGCGATCTGTTCTACCGCAACGGCAAGTTCCTGGTATAGCGGTTGTAAAGCGGCAAGGAGAGGATAGCTGGTGATCAAGCGGGCGAGTTTATTGCTGTTCGCTGCCGTCCTCCTGGTGGGGTGCGCCGTCGCGACCCCGGCGGAGCCGCTGCAGCTTGGCGAGGCGCCCTGGCGGGCCGGCGAGCGGACCGTCTATGACGTCTTGGGCCGCGACGGCCAGCGCGTGGGCGACGCGATCTGGACGTGGGAGCGGGACGACGAGGGCTGGGTCCTGTTCTATCAGTCGGACCTATCGGGTAGCGCCACCGAGGGCGAGACCTACCTGGACGACGCGCTGCTGCCGCTGCATGGTTGGCGTGCCTCGGGTGGCCGCCGGGTGGAGGCGCGCTACGGGGAGGATCTGGTCGCGATCACGACCACGGCGGCCGACGGCACGGCGACGACCCGCGAGGTGGCCCGCCAGACCGATACGCTGGACAATGAGCAGACGCTGCAGACGCAGCGGGCGCTGCCGCTGGATGCCGATTATCGCACGACCTATAGCAACGTGGTGGCATCCACGGCCGCCGATGTGCGCATGACCATCAGCGTGGTGGGGCGCGAGCAGGTGACGGTGCCGGCAGGCACGTTTGCGGCGTGGCGGGTGGAGATGCGCGGCGGATCTGCCACCCATGACGCCTGGTATAGCGTGAATTCGCCTCATCTCCTGCTGCGCTATGTCAACCGTGCCTCGGGGGCCGAGTTCCGGCTGCGGGCCTGGCGAGAGAGCGCGGACGCCCCGCTGGAAGGCAGCCTGGAGGTCGATCCAGCCGAATTGGCGGCTCCTATCGGCTGGCAGCAGCCGTCGCTGAACTGGACCTATGTGCTGCTCTCGATCCTGGTGCAGTTCCCGCTGATGGTGGTGCTGCCGCTACTGGCGGGCTGGTATCTCACCCGGCGCACGAGCGCGACGTGGGGCGTCTTTTGGGCGGGGGCGCTGACCTTTGTGATCTCGCAGGTGGTGCATCTGCCGTTGAACTGGGCTATCGGGCTGCTGGGCGAATCGCCGCGAGGGGTGGCGCTGTGGCCGCTGCCCTGGGTAGCGGTGGTGGCCGGGCTGAGCGCCGGGCTGTGCGAGAGCGTGGCCCGCTGGGTGGCGCTGCGCTATGCC
>CAZUZB010000101.1:0-3489 GCA_964624695.1 uncultured Anaerolineales bacterium
CTATCCGGCGACCAACTGGCGGCCGCAGCGCAAGGTGTGCCCGCCCTCATCGCGGGCGATGCCGGCAGTTGGCTAGCCGTCCCTTTGGCGGATTCCTGCGGCGTCCTCGGTGTCGTCTGCATCGACGCTGGGCCCGGGCAACGTCCCCTCAGCCAGGCGGACCGGGACACGCTGGCCATGGTGAGCAGCCGCCTGGCCCGCATTGTCCGCTTCCGTGACGCCGAAGCCGAGCGCCAGCGCAACACCCACGCCCTGGCCACCCTACTCGAGATCTCGCTGAGCATCAGCGCGCCGGGCAGCGTGGACGACGTCCTTCAGGCCGCCGCCGACGCAGCTCGCAACCTCACCCAGGCCGACGGCGCCTCCATCAGCCTGATAGAACCCGATGGCGAGCACCTGGTCACCCGCGCCGTCTCGGGCAACTTGGCTCTAGGGCAGATGACGCCCATCGATGTGGGCGCCCGTGGTCGAGCGATCTCCAGCGGACGGCCCTTTATGGTGGACGATTATACCCGGTGGCCCGGGCGCTGGCCCTATCACCAAGAGGGCCAGTTCGGGCGGGTGCTGGCGGTGCCGCTCAAGGTGGGCGATCGCCCCCTCGGCACGCTAGGCGTGGCCGATCGCATCGCCCGCGGCTACTGGCGCCATGAGGAAGTCCGCCTCCTGACCATGTTCGCCGCCCAGGCCGCCCTGGCCATCGAAAACGCCTCCCTGCTCGAACAGGCCCGGCACGACGCGGCCCTGCGCGCCCGCCTGCTGGACGAGGTCAACCACCGCGTCAGGAACAACCTCTCGGCCGTCATGGGGCTGTTATACGCCGCGCGGGAGGGCCTCGCCCGAGACCCCGATGCCGTCATCGACCGCCTCAACGAGACCACCAGCGCTGTCCGCGGCCTGGCCGAGGTCCACGCCCTGCTCTCGGCCAACGCCTGGCAGCCCATCTCCCTGGCCCAGTTGGCCGGCACCGTGGTCCGCTCGGCCGTAGGCGCCGGCGGCCGCCGCCTGGCCCTGGCGCTGGACGTCCGCCCCTCCGAGGTGCGCGTCAACTCCGACCAGGCCCAGACCCTGGCTCTGATCCTGAACGAGCTGGCCACCAATAGCGTCAAGCACGGCGCCGCCACTCGCGGCAACCTGGCTATCGCGGTGTGGGCGGAGGAGACATCCACCGGCATCCGCCTCACTTATACCGATGACGGGCCGGGCTGCGATCCCGCTGCCTATGGCGCGCCGGGCACCATCGGCTCCCGCCTGGTGCTGGATCTGGTGCACGACCAGCTCGGCGGCAGCGTGACCATCGGTCGCCAGAATGGATTCACGGCCGAGATCACCTTTCCTCATCCGCGCCCCCACCAGCGCGTTTTCACGCAATCTTGACGTCGCGCCCGTCGCTGGCGACTATACTCACCTTGCTGGTGGTGTCGTTGCGCCCGGGCGCGTGGTGCGCCCGACCTATGGCGCCTCCCCGGCGCGGCGTCCATGCCGCACGGGAGGTGATCGCGCGCGGTCGAGCCCGCGATGCCGTGAGAGGAGCCCACCTCCATGCCCCAATCCGCGACCAGGCAATCTCGAGATGACGTTGCCGCCGCCTGCCCACCTATCCAGATCGATCGGCACCAGCGGCTGCTGGCCATCGGTCACCAGCTCAACTCGAGCCTGGAGCCCGACCAAGCCCTCGATGCCATGGTGCAAGGCGCCCGGGAGCTGCTCCAGGCCAGCATCGTCGTGATCTACCACCGCCCCAGCGATAGCCAGATCCTCGAGCCCGTTGCCGCTGCCTTTTCCAGCCCGGGCAACCGTCCGCAGCCGACGGTGCTGCCACTGGAGGAGGGCCTGCCCGGGCGGGCCCTCCGTGAGGCCGGCCTCGTGGCGCTGCCCCCCAGCGGCGCCGATCCTGCCCGCCTGGCGATCCCGCTGGAGATACACGGCGAGCGCCGGGGCGCCTTGTACGCCTGCCGCCCCGCCCCCTTTGGGCAGGCGGATCTCATGGCGGCCGAGGCGCTGGCCATCTATGTCGCTGCAGCCCTGCACGCCGCCCGCACCCACGCCCACCTGCGCGAACGCGAACGGGCCCTGGGCCAACTCAGCGACGCCCTCCAGGAAGGGGTCTGGCGGGTGGATGCGCAGGGCAACACCGTTTATGTCAATCCGCGTTTGGCCGCCATGCTCGGCTATCAGCCCCACGAGTTGCGGGGCCGTCCCGTCACCGACCTCATGGACGCGCAGTCGGCCAGCGAGAACAGCGACACCAGACGCCGCCGCCGCGCGGGCCAATCCGATCGTTACCGCTGCACCCTGCTCCACCGCGACGGGACCCCCGTGCTCGTCGAGATCGCTTCTGGCCCCCTCTATAATAGCAGGGGCGCCTACGACGGCGCGCTGGCCGCCGTTACCGACCTCACCGAGCGGCTGGCGTGGATCGACCGTCTGCGCACCAGCGACGCGCGCTTCCGCAGCCTCTATAACGAGATGCCCAGCGGCAGCCTCATCTACCGCGCCGTGGATGACGGGGCCGATTTCATCATCGTCGATGTCAACCGCGCCGCCCAGGAGATGGATGGCTACCGCGCTGAGGATATCGTCGGGGGGCGCGTCAGCGCCCTGATGACGGCCGCCCTCAAGAACGTGCTGCTGGAGCCGCTCCGCCGCGTTTGGCGCACGGGCCAGCCCGAACGGGTGGACGCCTTTTACTGGGAGAGCGAGCAGGGGCGCGGCTGGCGCCAGAACCAGGTCCTGCGCCTGCCCAGCGGCGAGGTGGTGACCGTTTTCAACGACGTCACCGCCTCCATCGAGGCTCAGCGCGCTGCCGACCGCCACGCCCGCCTGCTGGACGCCATCGTCCATGTTCAGCAGGAGGCCCTGACCTGTGAAAACGAAACCCAGGTGGCCGAGGCCGCGTTGCACGCCGCCGAAGAGCTCACGGGCAGCGCCTACGGCTGGATGGCCGAGTTTGGCCTCGACGGAACCGTCACCGCCCTGGGCGTCAGCGCAGCGGGCTGGGCCGCGTGTGAGATCCCCACCGCGCAAGCGGAGGCCAGCCTGCGCGGCCAGGTCCTACGCGGCGTCCGCAAGCTGGTGCTGGAGCAAGGGCAGACAGTCTTGATCGATGATGCCGCCACCGACCCCCGCGTCGGCGCCATGCCCGCGGGGCACCCGGCCGTGTATAACCTGCTGGCTGCGCCGATCCGCGAAAAGGGCGCCGTCCAGGGGCTGCTCGCCGTCGGCAACAAACCCGGCGGCTATGACCAGGACGACGTTCAGGCGCTGGAGGCGCTGGCCGCCGCCTGCGGCCAGGCCCTGCTGCACTTGCGCGACGAGATCGCCCTGCGCCGCTCCGAGGAGACGCTGCGCGTGCTGCTGGATGCCCCCGATGATCTGACCGCGCTGCTGGACACGCAGGGCCACCTCCTGGCCATGAACCAGGCCGCCAGCGCCTTTTTGCGGCGGCACCAGGGCTTTTCGGGCGACGAGGCCATCGGCCAGTGCGTGTGG
>CAZUZB010000101.1:3589-7970 GCA_964624695.1 uncultured Anaerolineales bacterium
CCCCAGCCCGTGGATGAGCTCAACCAGCGCATCGTCTGTGGCGCTACCACCATGGTTCAGGCCGATCGCATCGCCCTCGCCCACCTGGATCCCGCCACAGGCCATCTGCATCTCGTGGCTTCGATCGGTTTTGGCCTGCCGGACGGCACGCCGATCCCCGCGGGCGAGGGCCTGTGCGGCTGGGCGGTGCGCGAGGACCGGGCCGTCCAGGTGGATGACTATGCCGCGTGGGAGGGCGCGCTGCGCATCTATGCGGAGCGGGGGCTGCATCGCGCCCTGGGCATCCCCCTGAAGGTGGGCGACGAGGTCATCGGCGCCCTGGCCATCGGCTGCTCCGATCGCACAGGCCCGTTTGCGGACGAAGAGGTTCAGCTCCTCTCGCTCTATGCCGCCCAGGCCGCCCTGGCGCTGCAGAACGCCCGCCTCCTGTCCGAGGCCCGCGCGACCGCCAGCGCCAACCTACGTTTGGCCCAGGAGATCAACCACCGCGTCAAGAACAACCTCTCGGCCGTGCTGGCGCTGGTCGAGGGAGAGCGCACCGCAGCCCGCGATGACCCCCATGCCGTTGCGTCCCTCCAGCGCCTCTTGGGGCGCATCCGTGGGCTGGTCACCGTCCACAACCTCCTGGCCGCCAGCGATTGGGAGGTCGTCTCGCTGCCACGGCTGTTGCCTCAGGTGGTCAGCAGCGTCGCCCGCGCTGTGCCGCGTGACAAAAACCTCAGCGTATCGTATGATTGCGACGAGATCACCGTCTCCGCCGACCAGGCCCGCGCCGTGGCGCTGATCGCCAACGAGCTGGCCACCAACGTGGTCAAGCATGCCATGGCCGAGCGCTGCCAAGCACGGCTCACGGTCCGCGTTCGCGCCGCCAGGGGGCGCGTCCGCCTGTGGATGTGGGATGACGGCCCGGGCTGCCCGCCAGAGGCCCTGAACGGCGAGGGGTTGCAGCTCGTGCGCGACCTGGTCCATTCCGAGCTGCGCGGTCGCCTGCGCACCCGCAGCGCCGATGGTCTCTGTGTCACCATCCTGTTTCCGCTAGCGCAGCCGCGCCCGAGGGAGGATGCACATGCCCAAGGCTAGACGGATCCTGGTGGCCGAGGACAACACCCTGGTGCGCCGCCTCATCTGCTCGCTCCTGGAGGAGACGGGCTACCTGGTGGCGGGCCAGGCCGTGAACGGCCACGAGGCCGTCCACCTCACCCACGAGCTCCATCCCGATGCGGTCCTCCTGGATCTCGAGATGCCCGAGCTGGACGGCATCGCCGCCGCCCAGGCCATCGCCGCCAGTTGCCCAACGCCCGTCGTCGTCCTGACCGCCTATGACGCTCCCGAGCTGGTGAACCAGGCGACCGATGCGGGGGTGGGGGCCTATCTGGTCAAGCCGCCCGACGGCGATGCTCTCGATCGCTCCATCGCCATCGCCGTGGCCCGCCATCACGACATGATCGAGCTGCGTCGCCTCAATCAGGAGCTCCGCGACACCCTGGACGAGGTGCGGCGCCTGCGCAACATGCTGCCCATCTGTGCATCCTGCAAGAGGATCCGCAGCGACGACGGCTACTGGCAAGACGTGGCCGACTATTTGCACGAACACGCCGCCCTGGACTTTACCCACGGCATCTGCCCCGATTGTCTCGCTCGTTTGTATCCCGATCTAGGAGAGGAGGAGTCCTCGGATGGCTAGGCCGCGGCGCATCATCACTGCTCGCTCGCCACTATCGACGCCCCTGGTTCCCAGGGGGATGGCGGGCATCACCCTCACCACCGCTTGCGTCCTGATCCTGCTCTTGTGGCTGCTGCACCCGCTGATCGTGGCCCCCGCATGGCCCGATCTTGGCTATCTGGAACTCGTGCTCACGGCCATACCGCCCGAGGCCCTGATGGTGCGGCTGCTGATCACCGCCGTCCTGATTCTGTACGGCCTGGTGGGCGCCGCCGTGGTACGGCGGGCCGCCCAGCGCACCGTCAACCAGGCCGCCCGCGAGGCCCAGGCCCTCTTTGACGGCCTGGGCGATCCCTTGGTCTGCTGCGACCGTCAGCTCGATATCCTCTGGGCCAACCAGGAGGCCGCCACCCTGGCCCAAGCCACGCCCGAGGAGCTAGTGGGGCAGCGCTGCTATGCCGCCCTTTACCGCCGCGACGCGCCCTGCGAGGACTGCCCCGCCCTCGCGACCCTGGTCACGGGCCAGCCGGGCCAACGCCTTATGGAGTTGGACAACGGCCAAGCGTACCTGGTGCGCACCCACGCCCTGACCAGCGAGGATGGCCAGATATGGGGCGTCATCGAGGCGGGCCACGAGGTCACCGAGCTCCACCAAGCCCTTGATCAGGCCGAGGAGCAGATGGCGCTGCTCGATTCGCTGGTAACCACCATCCCCCAGCCCATGGCCTACTGCGACGCCGATGGCCTGGTGCTGGGCTGTAACACCGCCTTTGCCGAGATGATCCTCGGCCGCCCCGCCCACGACGTCCGCGGCCTGCATGTCCGCGACCTGCGCGCCGACCTGCCCGAACCCCTGCTGCAGGTCTGCTGCCCTGGCGGCGCCGCGCACACGCAGCCCGACGAGCCCAGCCAACTCACTGTCGCCTGTGCCGATGGCATCGAGCGGCGTTTCGAGCTCTATGCCCGCGCCTTTGGGCCTGCGGGGCGGCTGCCGGGCGGGCGCCTCCTGATCATGCAAGATATCACCGCCATGCAGCGAATTCAGGACAACCTGCGCGAGCGCAACACCCTGATCGAGGCCATGCTCACCCACCTGCCCGTGGGGGTGGCCGTCTATCAGGCCAGCACAGGCCAGCTACGCTACTCGAACCCCCTCTATGAAAAGCTGGCCGGCTGGCAAAAGGCCGACGGCGTCCCCGTCGAGTCGCTTTTCCGCGGCGTCTATGGTCGCGAACCCTATCAGCATGCCATCCGCCAGCGCATCCTGGCCGAGATGCCACCGGAGCAGAACGGC
Source organism: uncultured Anaerolineales bacterium (assembly GCA_964624695.1). Lineage (GTDB taxonomy): Bacteria > Chloroflexota > Anaerolineae > UBA1429 > UBA1429 > DAIRUQ01. The sequence continues at coordinate 6,547 of CAZUZB010000101.1, forward strand.
CGCTGGCGCCGCGCCGAGACGGTGGACGCCGAGGGAGCCCGCCGCGTGCTCGAGCTCATCCGCCTGCCGCTGCTGGAGGAGGACCTGGTGCTGGCCCTGGCCCGCGACATCACCGGGCAGGTCGCTGCCGAGCAGCGCCTGGCCCATTCCCGCGCCCACTATCGCCAGCTCGTCCAGGCCCTGGGCGAGGGCGTCTGGCTGCTGGACAATGACGGCGTCACCACCTTTGCCAACCCGCGCATGGCGGAGATGCTCGGCACCACCGAGCACGAGCTAGTGGGCCGCCCCGCCTGTGACCTGGCCCCCAACGGCGACGCCCAACGCCTGGAGGAGGCCATCGCGGCCCTGGGCAGCGCCCACGCCCCCGACGAGATCGAGCTCTCGCTGTGCCGCCGCGACGGCTCCACCCTGCTGGCCCGCGTCCTCTTGCGCCCCGCCGTGGACGAGGATGGCCAGCAGACGGGCGTCATCGCCGCCGTCTCGGACATCACCGAACCGCGCCGCCTGGAAGAGCAGATGCGCCGCGTCTCTCGCATGGAGGCCGTGGGACGGCTGGCGGCGGGCGTCGCCCACGATTTCAACAGCATCCTGCAGGTGATCAACGGCACCGCCGAGCTGCTGCTGCTGGACGCCCCCTCCGACCACCCGTGGCGCGAGGACGTCCACCAGATCCTCCACGCGGGGCGCGAGGGCGCCGCGCTGACCTCTCAGCTCCGCCTGCTCTCGCGCGAGCACGAGGTGGAAAAGCATCCCGTCAACCTGGGCAAAGTGGTCCACGAGCGCGAGGACCTGCTGCGGAGGCTGCTGCCCGAGAGCATCACGCTGCACGTCGAGCAAGACGGCCCGCTGCCTTTGGTGCTGGGCGACCCCGTCCAGCTCGGGCAGGTGTTGCTGAACCTGGTCGCCAACGCCCGCGACGCCATGCCCGACGGCGGCACGCTCTATGTGCGCACCCGCGCCCACCAGCAGAATGAGCCCGGCCAGAGCGCCTTTGGGCAGATGCGGCCCGGCCGCTATGCCTGCCTGGAGGTCACCGATAGCGGCAGCGGCATCCCCCGCGAGCTGCAACCGCGCATCTTTGAGCCCTTTTTCACGACCAAGGTCCCCGAAGAGGGCACCGGCCTGGGGCTTTCGCAGGTGTATGGCATCATCCAGGCGCTGAACGGGCATGTGACCTTTGAGAGCACCCAGGGCCAGGGCACCGTCTTTACGGTCTACCTGCCCGAGGCCGCCGAGGACGAGGCGATCCCCGAGAGTCGCAGCGCCTCCGCCCGCACCGTCGCGGGCCAGGAGACCGTCCTCATCGTGGAGGACGACGCGGGCGTGCGCAGCCTGGCCTCGCGGGTGCTGACGCGGCTGGGGTACCGCGTGCTCACCGCCACCGGCCACCGCGGGGCCATGGCCCTGGCCCGCGACCACGCCGG
>CAZUZB010000102.1:0-7928 GCA_964624695.1 uncultured Anaerolineales bacterium
CCACCGGCGCCAGATCAGAGACCATCAGGTCGAAATCCAGGTCCAGGCTCTGTTCTATGACCTGGGTGGCGACCACGATCGCCTTGGTTGGTCGCTGCCCGTCTTTGCCGAACCGCTCGAGTACGTCTTCCTCGGTGCTTGCGCGCCAGGCCTGGGGGAATCGGGCATGAAAGAGGATCAGCTCACCATCCTCGTGGCCGTCGAGATCGCGCAGAGCTTTGTAGACATCCTGGGCTCTTCCCACCGTGTTGCAGATGATGGCTGCGCAGCCGCCCAGACGTAGCTCGTGCTTGATCCGAACTGCGACCGTCTCGGGCTCGCGCGCCACCCAAGCGATGGCGATCTCTCGGTCGCCCTCGGGCGGCAGCTCAGTGTGTTCGGCGCTGTCTGCGGACGCGGCGGAGATCACTGGATATGTGACGTTGCGAGCCCGTTCAGGTGGGGCTCCCCAAGCACGTAGCAGCTCGTCACGGGTGACGGTGGGTAGCGTGGCAGACAGGAGAATGACGGACGTGTTCTGGTGGCGCAGCCAGGTGAGCAATCGCTGGAAGAGCTCTGTCATGTAGGTGTCGTAGGCATGGACCTCGTCAAAGATCACGGTCTTGCCGGAGAGACCGAACATCCGCACAAAGAAGTGGCGTGCAATCAACACGCTGAGCAGGGCTTGGTCGACGGTGCCGACACCGAAAGGGGCCAGCAAGCTGCGCTTCCGTGGCAGGAACCACGTCATGGCATCGACGTCTTGATGCGTCTCGCTGCCTATGTCGTCATCATCGATCCGCGGGAGGCGCTGCCAAATCGCTTGGGCGTGGATGAGGAGTGGATCAGCGTCGCCCTCGCCGTAGCGCCTTGCGAGCGTGTCACGCACGCGTTGGTGCATCTGGTTGCTGGTAGCCATCGTGGGCATGGCAACATACAGGCCGCGCTGCTGCTGGCTGTGGGCCCAACGGTCTGCGAGGTAGAGGGCGGCCTCCGTCTTGCCAATGCCGGTGGGAGCCTCGATGATGACGAGCGCCGGGGCAGTCAGCCTGTCAGCCATACCTATGATTGCCTTCTGCAGTGCATTCGGCTGGTAACGGGGATAAAGCTCTTCAAAGCTGGCAGCAGCAGTGGGAGGCTTCCATTGGGTCCAGCCTAGTTGAGTGACGGCTGCTTCCGCTCGACCGCGAGAGCTTTGGGCATAGTCTTGTAGGTCGTTCGAGTCCTGGGCCGCAGGGAAGTGCTTCTGCATGGAGGCGATCCAATCCGATACGGACACAAGCCCGGCTAGAGTCGCTAGGAAGCCATGACGACCGGAGCGGTCGTCTGGCAGATGCCAGGGCCCGTGAGCACCGTAGAGGGCGAGGAGCAGTTCGAACATCGAGGATCGTGCTTCGTGCCAGGCGTCGTCGCCGATCTCTCTGCGCGACGGCCGTGGGGGAGCCTGTCGCCAACTGCCGTGATGCCCACCTAGGGCTACGGCCAGCTCCGAAGCGTGCGAGGGCGGCAGCAGTCGGCGTTTCGTGAGCTCTTGCGCGAGGAACCAGGTGGAGATGTCGCCGTGGTACAAGCACTCGTGGCCGAAGTGTCGAGGGAAACGCAGCCCCGCCGCTTCGAGCCGTTGCACTGCGGGGGCATACTTCCTCTGGAACACAGGGGCAGCTTTGCCGATGTCGTGAAGTGCTGCCCATGCGCGTATCAAGGAGCGAGAGCTCGTCTGGTTGAGCCCCAGCGCCTCGGCGATCCACTGCCTCGTGCCAGAGGTTAGCGAAAGGTCCCATATGGCGCCTGCGATCTCACCAGAATCGATAAGATGACACAGCAGTGGATGCGTTTGGACGCGATCGCCCGTGTATATCGTCTTACCCCAGAGGGCCCACAAGCACGCATCAGCGCTGCAATTGACGCTCTCCCCCATCGCGACGCCCCTCTCATCTCGTGCTGAACTTGCATTCGATGTTTCTCGTCCTATCCTACCACGATGATGCGTCAAGTGCAGTCGCCAGCGGCGGGACACGAAGCAGGCATCTGAGGTTGCGTTGTGGCTGGCAGGATCGGAGTGAGGTGGTGGGTCTAGCAGGCTAAGGGGTCGTAGCGAGCAAGGGAGCTTGCCGTCATTATGCCGCAGCGAACGGGATATACATGGACGGCACCGCGTTTACGGAGTCCAGAACGGCCATGTAGGGTTGATACAGATTCGGTATAGTGGCCACGCTGCCTCTGCAGGGTGCATCTGTGATGTCCATGCCTCACGGCCACCAAGGCCGTCGACGAAGGGACTACTCTGCTGTGTCCAGCACCGAGCTAGGCATCTGAACCGAGGTCGATATGGGCATCGTATCCTGAACGGCACGCCGCCTCCTGTGTCTTCGCAGCGATGGTGACCACCAGTCGCTCCGGCGGTGGGTCACCCAGCGCCCACTTCTGCACGTAGAGCGTGCCGATCCGTGGCGGCTGGCCGCCTTAGGCCTGCCCCTATGCCGGCCTCTCCACCCGTGCCGCCCATGTCGATACCCGGTACCAGCGTTTGAGCTGCTCATCCGTTAGCTTTGGCGCCAATTGCCGCCGCTCGGCCACGGCGCGCTCGCCCCACCAGCCCGCGTCCTGGCCGATCTGCAGCACCGCCTCGATCAGCCACTCCCGTCGGTCGCAGCCCGGTGCGTACTCGGCCCCGCAGGTGGCGCAGTGGACCAGCTCATCGTCGGGCTCCAGCCAGGCCAGCTCGTCCAGGCGCCGCTGGCCGTAACCGGGACAGGCGAAACTGGGAAGAACCAGACCGACCACATCCGAATCCATTGCATCGTTGCCGCCCATTGCCACCTCCCCGCATAGGCCCTGCCGCTTCTCGAAGCGAACATAGCGGAGGCGGAGGCGGGGAGACCTAGGTCGGAAACAGTCTCAGCTGGTGCGGCGAGACCGAGTGTCCTCGGCGCCTACAGAGCGACCGACTCGTTGACGCCTTTTCGCTTACGCAATAAGCTTCGAATAGTGCAGCTGCATGGCTTGGAGGAGACTCCCATGGGAAACCATCGCTCCAGCAGTCTAGATGATCGTCAGAAACACAATAAGCATGAGAACGACGCCAATGCGCACGCCCCGCACGCGAACCACCATCAGGGCGAGGAAGAAGACCGTTTCAGCCACAGGGATCATCAGGTGAATCACGACCGCCATCTCGATCACTCTGAGACACCCGAAAGTCGTGCCGGCCACGACGATGGCGGACACGGTGCGCACGTAGATCATACCGGCCACGAACAAGTGTTCCGACAGCGCTTCTGGGTAAGCCTGGTGCTGACGGTGCCGGTGTTGCTCTTTAGCCCGATGCTGCAACAGTGGCTAGGCTTTCGCATGCCCGAGTTCGTAGGTAGCCGGTGGATTGGTCCGGTCTTTGCGATCGCGGTCTTTGCCTACGGGGGCGTTCCCTTCCTGCAGATGGCCGTCCCCGAGATACGTAGCAAGAAGCCTGGCATGATGGCCTTGATCTCTCTGGCCATCATTGTGGCCTTTGTCTACAGTCTGTTTGCGGCGTTCGTCGATCCCGAGAGTGGGTTTTTCTGGGAGATGGCGACGCTGATCGTGATCATGCTGCTCGGTCACTGGATCGAGATGCGCAGCGTCCGTCAGGCCTCTGGCGCGCTCAATGAGCTGGCCAAGCTGATGCCCGACACGGCGGAGCGGATCCTTGACGACGGCGAGACCAAAGTTGTGCCGGTGAGTGCACTGCACCACAACGATCTGGTGCTGGTTCGCCCCGGCGGCAGCATTCCGGCCGATGGAACCGTGGTGGAGGGGCGCTCGGATGTCAACGAGGCGATGGTTACAGGCGAGTCCAAGCCTGTACCCAAAGAGCCGGGCAGCCAAGTGATCGCCGGTACGATCAACAGCGACGGCAGCCTACGAGTGCGCGTCACGGCCATCGGCGACGAAACGGCGCTGGCAGGGATCATGCGGTTGGTGGAACAAGCCCAGCTGTCCAAGTCAGATACCCAAATCCTGGCCGACAAGGCCGCCGGGTGGCTGTTCTACGTGGCGCTGGCAGTCGCCGCACTGACAGCAGCGGCCTGGACCATCGCCGTGGGGCTCCGCCTGGACGTGCTAGTGCGAACGGTGACCGTGCTAGTCATCGCCTGCCCTCACGCGTTGGGCTTGGCGATCCCCCTGGTAGTCGCCATCAGCACCTCGCTCGGTGCCCAGAACGGCATCCTGGTCCGTGATCGCCTAGCGCTGGAGCAAGCGCGCCAGATCGACACGGTGATCTTTGACAAGACGGGCACTCTGACCGAAGGCCGGTTCGGGGTGGTCGACATAGCGGTCGTGGACGGCTGGAGCGAGGAACGAGCCCTCGCCCTGGCAGCGGCTGTGGAAGGGGACTCGGAGCACCTGATCGCGCGGGGCATCCGCCAGAAAGCTGTAGAACGCCAAATAGTGCCGGTACAGGTCAGCAACTTCAAGGCGATCAAGGGGCGCGGCATTCGCGCCACCTACGATGATCGTGCGATCTACGTCGGCGGCCCCAGCTTGTTGGAAATGCTCAGCAGCGATCGGCCGGACGAACTCGCCCGTTTCGCGGGCGACGCGGGCGAGAAGGGACAGTCGGTCGTCTACCTGCTGGACGACGACAGGCCCGTCGCCGCATTTGCGCTGGCGGACGTGATTCGTCCCGAGAGCCGCCGGGCAGTTGAGCGGTTGCGCGAGTTGGGCATCCAAGTGGCGATGCTGACTGGCGACAGCGAGCAAGTGGCCAGGGCCGTATCTGACGAGTTGGACATTGACACGTACTTTGCCGAGGTGCTGCCCGAGCACAAAGACCAGAAGGTCGCCGAGATGCAGTCCAGCGGCAAGCGAGTGGCGATGGTTGGTGATGGAGTGAACGATGCGCCGGCGCTAACCCGGGCCGACGTGGGCATCGCCATCGGCGGCGGCACGGACGTAGCCATCGAGTCGGCCGGGATCATCTTGGTGCAGAGCAACCCGATGGATGTCGTCAAGGTGCTCGAGCTTAGCCGGGCGACGTATCGAAAGATGATCCAGAACCTCATCTGGGCCACGGGATACAACGTCGTTGCCTTGCCGCTGGCGGCAGGCGTGCTAGCTCCAATGGGGATCCTTCTATCCCCCGCCGTCGGCGCCCTGTTGATGTCCTTGAGCACGGTTATCGTGGCCCTCAACGCCCAGTTGCTGCGAGGAACCAAGCTGAGCGAGTAGGTGTGAAGCTCACGACCGTGGATTCCGGCCAGCACGCGGGTGGAGCTATCGTGCCGAGATCAGGTTCGTGGCCGCCAGCACAGTCTTCTGGACAAAGGCATGGCGCCGACTGGCGGCCGAATGGGCCATCATCCCGGCAGATGACGATCAGAGCGCGCACGGGCAATCTGGGCCTCGTCCTTCCGCCAGGAACCGCCCCCGCGCAGGAGTCTGGTCGTGGGCCAATGCGGTATACCAAGTCAACCGTAATGGGGGACTGGCTGCTGATGAGGCAGGAGTTCGGACTGCGAGACGCCTGGACGGGTGTGGGAGGCACCCGCCCGGGCTCGGCCAAGCACATCTCGGGAGACTGTGCAATACACAGTGATGGCTGCCTAAAGACCACATCCAGCCCGCGCCGGACTCCAGTCTAGGCTTGCAGCTGCGCCATGCTATGCCGGTCTGGCTACTTGAGGTGCTCGATAGCGTAGACGTTGACCAATCCAGGCAGGAAGCCAAGCAGGATAGAGTGGAAGGCGCTGCTCGACTGGACGATTGGGGTGGGGCGTCGGCCGTGCAAGGGCGGCCCTGGTCCCACGCATCTGGCTACTGACATGTGGCGAGGTACTGGTTCTGGGGCGGGCAAGACCTCGTGTCGCAGGAGGCCGTCTACGCATTCCCCGCGGTCGAGTGTGGTGTGGGCTCTCTCTTGCCTCACGGTGCAGGAGGTTGAGGCGTGGGCTCAGAGGCGCTGCCGGGCCTACGTGCCCAGTAGAAGGCTCGCTGCGCAGAGGGAACGCCCAGGGGCACGCCGCTAGGGCGACCGCGCTCGTCCTCACCCGTGAGGAGCATGACGCGAACCGACCAGGTGAAGTTGCCGTCGTTGGACAGCTCCGGCAGGTAGGCGTGCTCATCGGCTTGCCAGGACGTTTCCTTGAGCCAAGGTGTCTCGTCGTACCAGGTCTGATTGCCGTGGGGGTAGGCCAGGGTGACGACATAGTAAGCGTCCTCGGGCAAGGTGCCTACCGAGCTCCATTCTAGGAGCACGTCAGCGTTGTGGGAAAAGTGCTGCCCGTCGGCTGGGGCTATTAGGGCGGGGGCGGGGAAAGGCGTAGAGGTGGGAAGTGGGCTGGGCACGGGCGTAGGTGGGCGGGTTGGTGTCCCGGTACCCGTGGCCGTGGAGGTCGCTGTCGGACTGGCCGTTCCCGAGGAGGAAGCAGTTGCTGTTGGAGTGTCCGACGGCGCCTGCGTGCTGGTAGAGGTAGGTGCCGGCGACGCTGATGGTGTGCTGGGTGGCGACGGCGAAGGAGTCATCGTGGGACTGGACGTCGGAGGTACCACGGCAGTAACAGAGTAGGGCTCGGGGGGCGAAGCCAGGAAGGAGAGGCCGCGATAGCGAAGCAGCATGCCCCCGAACATCCCCAGTGCGACGACAAAGATCATGAGCGCGCCCCACTGGAAGGCGACGCCCACACGCGCCCGTGCGCGACCCATGCGCATCCCACCGACCTCGCCAGGGCGCTTGGGAGCAGGGCTGGGAGCGCGGATCAGCCTCGCGTTCTGCTGAGCAAGGCGATAGCGCGGGCAGACATCCCAGAACCCGCCCATGCAGATGCGCTGGGCATAGTGGAGGTCGACGTCCTGGAATGGGTCAAATGCCGAGCAGAGGGGCGCACCCGTCTGGGTGAAGTACTCACAGCGCGAGCGGCGCCCGGGCTCACTATCGCTTGCCATGGAGCCTCCTAAGTGTCGGCCCCATGGTAGTTCGGAGTGCAGTGTGCCGCAAACAGCTCCGTGTGGCGGAGGCTCAAGCGTTCGTGGTGGCAGCCGCGCGCTCTCAGGCAGTTGGCGGTCAACGACGTGTCGGAGCGACGGGCACGTTCGTTCTGGCGGCAAGATACGGCGGCATTTGTCCTTGCCACGTACTCATCCCTGGTTGCGCGGCTCTCCGCGTCCAATACCGAAACGTTTCGGTCAAGGGCCGCGGCCGTCGGGCGTGGTGGCCCCCTAGGCTCTGCCTGGGCCTGCCAGGCAGAGCCTAGGGGGAGCAGTACTTTGTGCATGACATCGAACTGGGCGAGTGATCCCCCACGCAGAGCAGCTGCAAACACATACTCGGCGGCTGATCTTGGTTCCCTAGGCTAGACGCATTGCAGAGTCGCCCTGTACGCCGCCAGCCTTCTCCTGCCCCTTCTTGCCCGAACGCTTGCGAGAAGCCGCATTGCCCCCAAAGAAGCCTTCGTCACGCTCCGCGTTTTAGCATCGAGCATGTGCCCCATCGTTGGCTTCATGCTGGAGCACGCGGCGCTTGGAGCCACAGCTGCGAGGCCTGAGGGCAGTTGGCTCTGTCTGAACGCCTCGCCAACATGGCAAAGCAATGCCCGGCTTTCAGCTCCTCCGTTCTCCGCCCTGTCAACCCCTAACCACAGATCGCTCATGTAGTCTGGTGCTCCGCTCTGTCACCCCTGCCTCTCACCCTCCAGAGCCGCATCCCGCCTCCAACCACACAAGAAAAGGAAAAAACCTGGCGCGGCATCGGTTCCTACCGTCCTCTGACTCCCCATTGAGGCTACCCTCTAGGTTACAGTAACTTGGGCACCCATGCCCAAGAATCATCACCACACCGCACTGCGCTCCGCGCAGCTTGTGTGGTGCGTGATAGATAGAGTTGAATAGATGAATGGAGGTACGACATGAGCAAGCTACACATGGCTATGGAGATCACACGTGCATTCGTCCGTGGCGCCCGTGAGGAGCTTGAC
>CAZUZB010000103.1:0-6286 GCA_964624695.1 uncultured Anaerolineales bacterium
AAGTTCTTTACGTTTCCTTGACAGCTTCTTCACACTGCGGCACAATCTAGCCATTGAGGGATCCGTATCTGGGCGGGAGGCTCCGCGTGATTGCCGCAGAAAAAGGCCGCCCTGTCAGGCGTCAAGGTGCCCAAGAGCGACGAGACGATGGGCCGCTAGGTCGGCGCCATCGCCCCGGCACGCTCACGCGGGTCCGCGCCCCCAGGAGTACGGCCGCCCGCGTGCTCCCCCACGCCGCTCCCCCATGCGCCGTGCACGAACCTGTCACGCCCGTTCCGTCGAGGCAGCTCGCCAGCGCCCTGGGCGGCGCTAGGTTGGGTTGGGCAAGGAGGGTCAGGTGTCCACAGCAGCCAGGCTCGAAGCGCAGATCCGCAGCTATATCCTGGAGAATTTCCTCTACACCAGCGACCAGGCCAAGCTGCGCAATGAGGACTCGTTCCTGGAGGAGGGCATCCTCGATTCCACGGGCATCCTCGAGCTGCTGATGTTCGTCGAGGAGACCTTTGGCGTCCAGGTGGACGATGAGGAGGTCATCCCCGAGAACTTTGATTCGGTGGATCGCCTGAAGCAGTACCTCCTGCACAAGACAGGGGAGGCCACGCCCCATGCTGGTACATGAGTACCTGGAAACTAGCGCTTGCCGCACGCCCGACAAGCTGGCCCTGATCTGCGACGGGCAGCGCCTGACCTACCGCCAGGTGGACGAGCGCGCCAACCGCCTGGCCAACGGGCTCGTGGCGGCCGGCGTCCAGCGGGGCGACCGGGTGGCCATCTGGCTGCCCAACTCGGTCGAGACCGTGCTGGCTATCTATGCCACCCTCAAGGCCGGCGCCACCTTTGTGGTCGTGAACGCCACCACCAAGGCCGACAAGCTGGCCTATGTGCTCGACAATTGCCAGGCGCGCTGCCTGTTTGCGCCGGCGTCACGCGCTTCGGAGGCGGTCGCCACCATGCAAGAGGTGCCCTCGTTGGCGCTGGGCCTGCTCTGCGGCAGCGGCGCCGAGGGCGCGGCGTCCAGCGACGGCCTCGGCAGCCTGGACGCGCTGTTAGCCCCGTCACCCCCCACTCGCCCGGCCGTGCCGTGCATCGACCTGGACCTGGCCTGCCTGATCTATACCTCGGGCAGCACTGGCGAGCCCAAGGGGGTCATGTCCACCCATGCCAACGTGGCCTTTGCCGCCAACTCTATCATTCGCTACCTGGAGAACGTCCCCGACGACATCGTCATCGACGTGCTGCCCCTCTCCTTTGACTATGGGCTGTACCAGTTGCTGATGACCTTTACCTTTGGCGGGACCTTGGTGCTGGAGCGCTCGTTCGCCTACCCGGCGGCGACCCTCAAGCGCATCGAGGAGGAGCGCGTCACCGGCCTGCCGGGCGTGCCCACCGTCTATGCCATGCTGCTGCAGATGGACCTGAGCCGCTTTGACCTGAGCTCGCTGCGGTACCTGACCAACACGGCCGCCGCGCTCCCCGTCGAGCACATCCAGCGGCTGCGCGATGCCTTTCCCTGGGCCCGGCTCTATTCCATGTACGGCCTCACCGAATGCAAGCGGACCCTCTACCTGCCACCGGAAGAGCTGGACCGGCGGCCCGGCTCGGTGGGCATCGCCATCCCCGGCACCGAGGTGTGGCTGGAGGACGAGGACGGCCGCCGCCTGGGGGCGGGAGAGGTGGGCGAGCTGGTGGTGCGCGGCTCCCACGTCATGCAGGGCTATTGGGGAGACGCCCAGGCCACCGCGCAACGCTATCGGCCCGGGCGCTACCCCGCCGAGCGGCTGCTCTATACCGGCGACCTTTTCCGCACGGACGAGGATGGTTTCCTCTATTTCGTGGCCCGCCAGGACGATATCATCAAGACCCGGGGCGAAAAGGTGGCCCCCAAAGAGGTGGAGGCGGTGCTCTACCGGCTACCGGGCGTGGTGGAGGCCGCCGTCATCGGCGTGCCCGACCCGCTCTTGGGCCAGGCCATCAAAGCGTTCCTGGTGTGCGTGCCCGACGCCCACCTGACCGAGCGCGATGTCCTGCGGCATTGCTCCCAACACCTGGAGGATTTCGCCATGCCCAAGCAGATCGAGTTTCGCACCGCCCTGCCCAAAACCGAATCGGGCAAGGTGCAAAAGCGAGCGCTGGAGTAAGCCGAGCATGTGTGGCATCGTGGGCTGCCTGGATTGGGGCGGGCGCGAGCCGCCCGACGAGGGCCTCTTGCGGCGGATGCTCACCGTCATCCGCCATCGCGGGCCCGACGAGTTCGGCCTGTTTCTGGATCAGCAGGTCGGCCTCGGTTCGGCGCGGCTCAGCATCATCGACCTCGAGACCGGCCAACAGCCCATCGCCAACGAGGACGGCTCGCTCTGGATCGTCATGAACGGCGAGGTGTTCAACTATCTGGAGCTGCGCGAGGGGCTGGTCCAGCGCGGGCACCGGTTCGCCACGCTTTCGGACACCGAGGTGGTCCTGCACCTCTACGAGGAACAGCGAGCCGCCTGCCTGGAAGAGCTCAACGGCCAGTTCGCCATCGCCATCTGGGATGCCGCCCGCCAGGAGCTCTTCCTGGCGCGGGACCGGGTGGGCATCTGCCCGCTGTTCTATGCCCCGCTGGCCCACGGCCTCCTTTTCGCATCCGAGATCAAGGCCATCCTGCTGGACCCCCGCCTGCCGGCGCGCCTGGACCCCTACGGCCTGAACCAGGCCTACACCTTTTGGGCGCCGCTGGCCCCCAGGACCGTCTTCCAGGGCGTCGAGGAGCTGCAGCCCGGCCACTGGATGCGGATACGCGATGGCCAGCGCACCCTCGCCCGCTACTGGCGGCTAGAGTTTCCCCACGCCGGCGAGGAGGAGCGGCTCCCCGAGGCGCAAGCGGCCGCCCAACTGCACGACCTGCTGGCGGACGCCACACGCCTGCGGCTGCGGGCCGATGTACCGGTGGGCAGCTATCTCAGCGGCGGGCTGGATTCGACCTATGTGGCCGGGCTGATCCGCCAGCGCAAACCAGTCGCGCTCACCACGTTCTCCATCGCCTTTGAGGACCCCGCCTACGACGAGAGCGCCTACCAGGAGCTGGCCACGGCGTTTCTGGACACGGACCACCACCGGGCCGAGTGCCGCACGGCCTCCATCGGCGAGGTATTCCCCCAGGTCATCTGGCACGCCGAGGCCCCGGTGCTGCGCACCTCGCCCGCGCCCATGTTCCTGCTCTCGCAGCTCGTGCACGAGCATGGCCTCAAGGTGGTGCTCACCGGCGAGGGAGCCGACGAGTTCCTCGGCGGGTACAATATCTACAAAGAGGACAAGATCCGCCGCTTCTGGGCGCGCCAGCCCGATTCGACCATCCGCCCCCTGCTCCTACGGCGGCTCTACCCCTATGTGGCCGACCTATCCCGCAGCGGCGACGCCTACCTGGCGGCCTACTTTGGGCGGGGCCTCGCCGAGACCAGCCGGCCGGGCTATTCGCATCGGCTCCGCTGGCTAAACACGGCCCGCCTGCGGGGTTTTCTCGCCAAGGCCTATCAACTGCCCGGGTACGATCCGGTCGAGGAGCTGATCGCTGGCCTCGATGGCGCCCTCTCGCCGCTCTCTCCGCTGGCGCAGGCCCAGTTCCTGGAAGTGACCACCTTTATGTCGCCCTACCTGCTGGCCTCCCAGGGGGATCGGGTTCTGGCAGCCCACTCGGTCGAGGGGCGCTTTCCCTTCTTGGACCACCGGGTGATCGAGTTCGCCGCGCGGCTCCAGCCACGGCTCAAGATCCGCGGGCTCTGCGAAAAGTACCTCCTAAAAGAGAGCGCCGACGAACTCTTGCCGACGGCCATCGTCCAGCGGCGCAAGCAACCGTACCGCGCACCCATCCATCGCGCCTTCTTGGAGCAGCGCCCGGCCTATGTGGGCGAGCTGCTCTCCCCCGAGGCGCTCGATGCCGCCGGCGTGCTGGCGCCCGAGCCGGTCAGCCGGCTCCTGGCCAAGCACCAGAGGACCGGCCACCTCAGCGAGTTCGAGGATATGGCGCTGGTGGGAGCGCTTTCGACCCAACTGGTGCACCAGCAGTTCATCCAAGAGCGGCCGCAGACGGTCCCCGAGGCCGAGCCGGTCCGCGTGTGGCGCCGAGAGGAGCGTGAGCCATGAGACGGTGCACCCGCTGCGTCTTGCCGGAGACGTTCCCCGGCATCCAGTTCGACGAGGACGGCCTCTGCCAGCATTGCCGGCGCCAGCCCAGCCCCGAGCGCCGCGACGAGCAGCGGGCGCAACTGCGCGCGCGATTCGAGGCGATGGCCCAAGAGGTCCGGGAGGAGCCCGGCTACCAGTGCCTGGTGAGCTGGAGCGGCGGCAAGGACAGCACCTATACGCTCTGGCTGATGCGCCACGAGTACGGCCTGCGCGTGTTGGCCATGACCTTTGATAACGGCTTTGTCTCGCCCACCGCCTTTGAAAACATGCGCACCGTATCGGACCGCCTGGGCGTAGATCATGTCATCATCCGCCCTGGCTTTACGTTCTTGAAGCGGGTCTTTACCGCCTCCATGGACCCGACGCTCTACTCGCCCAAGGCGCTGGAGCGGGCCAGCAGCATCTGCAACACCTGCATGGGCCTGGCCAAAGGTATCGCCCTGCGGCTGGCCCTGGAAAAGAACATCCCCATGATGGTCTACGGCTGGTCGCCCGGCCAGATCCCCCTGCCGTCGGCGTTCCTGCGGCCCAACCGCTCCATGCTGGCCTCCATGGTCGAGGCAGCGTCGGCGCCGCTGGCGCAGGCCAGCGGAGGTGAGGCCGGCGTCTATTTCCCCGAGACCAACCAGCTAGAGAACGCGCCCCGCATGCCCGCCAACGTCTCGCCGCTGGTTTTTCTCGATTGGCACGAGGATGCCGCGGTGGAGACTATCCAGCGCTACGGCTGGCGCCAGCCCGACGACACCGACCCCAACTCGAGCAACTGCCTGCTGAACGCCTTTGCCAACCAGGTCCACCATGCGCACATGGGCTACCACGCCTATGCCATGGAGCTTGCGGGGCTGGTGCGCGAGGGCTACATGGAACGCGATGAGGCATTGCGCCGCTTGGAGACGCAGCCGTCTGCCGAGCTGGTCCAGCGCGTGGCCGACCGGTTGGGCGTGTCCCCTTCCGGCGCCGCGTCGAGCGACGAGGGGCGATGATGAGCGGATCATCGGACCAGAGAGATCGCGGCAAGAGCATCGGCCGCCTGTTGGTCGTCGCCGTGCTGGCGCTGGTCCTGATCCTGCTGGGCTTGGCGGCGCTCTATCTCCTATCCGGCCGCGATCTGGGGTCGGGGCTATGGAGCGTCAAGCATCTGGCCCACGCCGTTGCCGATCGCGGCACTATCACGGCCCAGAGCCGGGGCGAGTACACCAACGTCATCTTCCTACACCATTCCACCGGCGCCAACCTGATCGCCGAGGGGGGCGTGCGCGAGATCCTGACCCAAGCCGGCTATGACTTTTGGGATCACAACTATAACGCCACAGGGTTGCAAGACCCCGGAGGCGAGTTGGTCGGCTATAGCTATGGCATTCCGGGCGACAACACCGATCCCGACGGCCTGGCCAGGCTCTTTGACCAGCGGGTCTATCCGTGGCCTCTCAACGCCCTCAGCGGCTTGCTCCAGCATGAGATCATCGTCTTCAAGTCCTGCTTTCCCGCCAGCCAGATCAGCAGCGACGCCCAACTGGAGCAGTATCGGGCCTGGTATCTGGGCATGCGCGACGTGATGGACGACCACCCGGATCGCGTCTTTGTGGTGGTTTCGCCGCCGCCGCTGCATCCCGCCGCCACCGACCCCGAGGCAGCCGCGCGGGCGCGGACCTTTGCCGAGTGGCTCACCTCGGAAGCGTATCTGGGCGGCCACCCGAACGTCTATGCCTTTGATCTGTTCGATCATCTCGCCGAGAGCGATCCCGCATCGCCCGAGGTGAACATGCTCCGCGCAGCCTATCGTCCCGAGGGGGTGGATTCGCACCCCAACCAGACCGCCAACGCAGCCGTGGGCCCAGCCTTTGCCGAGGCGATCATCCAGGCGGCCCGCAGCTATGCGGAGAGGTAGCCCGGTCGCGCCTGGGCCGTGCGGCCTTGAGCGGCAAGATGGACCTAGTCGATTGTAATCAGATAGGGGTACTGTTATGAAGGCACCAATCTCGCGAAGACGCTTTCTGCAAGTGGCCGCCATGGTGGCTGGAGAGATCGGCCTGGGTATGCTGCCCGGCTGCCGACCCAATATCGTCCGCGTCGATGCGGAGACGATGCTGCCGGCGGCAACGGCTGCGGCCACCGCGTCGGCCAC
>CAZUZB010000103.1:6386-7739 GCA_964624695.1 uncultured Anaerolineales bacterium
TCGGCCACCGCGTCCAGCCTGCCCAGCCTGGCCCCATCAGCCACCCCATCCGCAACCAACACGGCCGCGCCCACCGCCACGCCCGCACCGGCAGTCGCGCAGAGCGTCGCGCCACGCACCTATCTCCCATACGTGCAAAAGTCGCCCACCTTGCCGACGCCCACTCCTGCGCCCACCAACACCATCCCGGCGCCTCTGGGCCCGCGGGTGGTGCACATCCGTGACCAGAGCGCCACCACCTGGGGCGGGCAGACCGCCTACTGGAACTATGTCAATCAGTCCGTGGTCAACGAGATGTTCGATCAAGGGCTGATGGCTCTGACCGGAGCGGCCACGGTGGCCGACGCCTGGCGCGTGCTGATCCCGAACTATCAGGCGGGTCAAATCGTGGCCTTCAAGGTCAACTTTAACAACTCGACGAGCTGCGACGACGCCGATGGCCAGATCGATGGCCTGATCCACCCCATCAACGCCGCCATCCGCGGGCTCAAGCTGATCGGCGTGCCCGAATCGGCCATCTGCATCTATGACGCCAGCCGGCGCATCCCGACCCACTTTGTCAGCGGGTGCCAGTATTCGGGCGTGGTATTCCGCGATGTGGGCTGCCGGCAAGGCATCAGCTGGTCGAGCGGCGACGCCAACGCCTATGTCACCTGGCGGCCGCCTTCGGGTCTCACGGCGCCGCCCGCCACCCGCATCGATGACGTGCTGATCGGCTGTTCGTACCTGATCAACGTGCCCATTCTCAAGCCGCACCGCATCGCCGGCGTCTCGCTGACCTTCAAGAACCATTTCGGCGACATCACCTCGCCATGGAACCTGCATACCTACATCGGGCTGGATTGGGATCTCTACCGGGCCGACTATAACCCGCTGGTGGACATCTACCGCAACCCCCATGTCGGCGGCAAGACGGTGCTGATTCTGGGCGACGGCCTCTTTGCCGCCCATGACTTTGAGGCCGCTCCCTCGACCTGGAGCACCTTTGGGGGCCAGCTTCCCAGCAGCCTGTTCCTCTCCACCGACCCGGTGGCCATCGATTGTGTGCTATGCGATTTCCTGCAGGCCGAGCTGGGGATCCCAGAGCGGGCCGATGACTATCTCGCGCTGGCCCACCAGGCCGGGCTGGGCACCTATGAGCGCGGCAATCCCTGGGGCGGCGGATACGCGGCCATCGACTATGTGCGGCTAACGTAGACGGTAGAGGCAAGCTGTCGTGATCAAACGTCTGCTGCTGCTGAGCGGGCTCGCCATCGTGGCGGTGGTCTGCGCCCACGCCGCCCAATGGGTGTGGGTGGCCATGTTCTGGTGGACCGATCGCTACCGACCGGTGGCCGTGCCCAACTATGACCT
>CAZUZB010000104.1:0-4061 GCA_964624695.1 uncultured Anaerolineales bacterium
AGAACGGCCGTCGCCCGCCCGATGCCCCGCGAGGCGCCCGTCACCAGCACCGCGCCGAAACTTGGTCGTCCCATGTCCCACCTCGCTGTTGATTGTCCCAATCATCATACGGCGGCCGGACTCATGGCGCCAGCCAGCGACCCTTGACAGGCCGCGCAACGACGGTAGACTGCCCCCCATCGAACAGCGCTGTGGCCTGATGTCGAGGAGGACCGCATGCGAATCGCCCTGGCTGGATTCACTCACGAGGCCAACTGCTTTTGCCCGGTGCCCGCCACCTGGGAGAGCTTTGCCGCCCGCAACTATGCCCTGGGCGAGGAGCTGACCGCGCAGGCCCGAGGCACCCGCACCGAGCCGGCCGGCGCCCTCGACGTGCTCGAGGCCGCACCTGGTATCGAGGTCGTGCCGATCCTGTTGGCCCGCGCCGGCTCCAGCGCGCCCATCGTGGCCGAGACCTACCAGGGCATTCGCGCCGAGCTGCTGCGCCGTCTCCGCGCAGCGCTCCCGCTAGACGGCGTGCTGCTGGTGTTACATGGTGCCATGATGGCCGAGGGCGCCGACGACGCCAGCGGCGATCTGCTGGACGCCGTACGCAGCACGGTAGGCCAAGACACGCCCATCGTCGGCACGCTGGATCTCCACGCCAACGTCACCTTCCGGATGGCGCGCGCCGCCACGGCCCTGGTGGGCTACCATACCGCCCCACACGTGGATATGTACGAGGCCGGCGAGTCGGCCGCCCGCATCCTGCTAGGCGCGGTGCGAGGCGATCTTCGACCCACCGCTGCGCTGGTGCGCCTGCCCCTCATCGTCCCGGCAGAAAACGCCCGCCACACCGATGGCCCCCTCTCTGAAGTGATCAACCAGGCCCTGGCATGGGAGCAACAAGGCCGCATCTTGCACGGCGGCGTGTTCGCCGTGCAGCCCTGGTTGGATGCTCCCGACGTGGGCTGTAGTGTGTACGTGGTTGCTGACGACGCGCCCGAGACTGCCGCCCGGTGCGCGCAAGAGCTCGCCGCCCTGTTCTGGGAGCGCCGCGCCGCCTTTGTGCCCGAGCTTTACGCGCCCGCCGAGGCCCTCCGCCGAGCACTGGATGGCGCCCTCCGTCGCGTGATCCTGTGCGACTCGGCCGATGCGCCGTCGTCCGGCTCCACCGGCGATAGCACCGCCATCCTCCGGGCGATCCTCGATGCCGGGCTGACCGATGTGCCCATGCTGCTCAACATCGTCGATGCCGAGGCCGCCCAGGCGGCGGCCCGGGCCGGCGTGGGCGCCCAGATCCACCTGCGCCTGGGCGGCAAGCTGGCGCCCGAATACGCCCAGCCCGTCACCGTGGAAGCTTATGTCAAACTAGTCTCTGACGGCGAGTTTGTGTTCAAAGGGCCCGGCATGCGCGGGGTCGTCCACCGCATGGGCTTGGCGGCTGTGCTGAGCATCGGGGCCGTCCGCATCGTCGTGATGAGCCGTGGCGTCACCCAGTGGGATCCTCAGCTCTATCGTTCACTGGGGCTGGAGCCCAGCGACGCGCGCATCACCCAGGTCAAGTCGCCGGCCGCCTTTCGCGCCGCCTATGAGGGGCTGTACGACGAGATCATCATCGTCGATGCGCCCGGCGCCGCCTCGCCCAACCTGACCGCCCTGCCCTGGCGGCGGCTGGGCCGCCCCATCTATCCGCTGGACCCGGACACAGCCTTTGACGCAACCGCCCACACCTGGCAGGAGGAATCAGCACCATGAGCGATCGACCAAGCCTCGCCGCCAGTCGCCATCTCTGGGAGCGCGCGGCACGCGCGATGCCCGGCGGCGTGAATGCCTCGGCCCGCTACAACCGCGCCCTGGGCCACGCCCTGTTCGTCACCCACGGCCAAGGCGCCTACCTCTATGATGTGGACGGGACCCGCTATCTGGATTACTGCATGTCTCACGGCGCCAGCCTGCTGGGGCACGGCCACCCCGCCATCGTGGCGGCCGTCCAGCGTGCGCTGGAGCTGGGCATCCTCTGCTCCTGCGAGACCGAGCACCAGGTAGCGCTGGCCGAGCGCCTGAAACAGCTCTTCCCTGGCACCGACATGGTCCGCTATACCTGCAGCGGCACCGAGGATACCTGGCATGCCGTGCGCGTGGCCCGCGCCTATACCGGGCGCCTGGGCGTGATCAAGTTCGAGGGGCACTATCACGGCGTCAACGATACGGTCGGCTATAGCCATTGGCCCAAGCTCGCCCAAGCCGGCCCCGCCGACCAGCCCCGCTCGGTGCCCGATTCGGCCGGCATCCCGCCCCACGACGACGCGCTGATCACCATCCTGCCGTTCAACGACGTCGCGGCGCTGGAGCGCACCCTCCGCGCCCAGGGCGATCAGATCGCCGCCGTCATCATGGAGCCGGTGAACTATGACTCGTGCGGCTTGGTCCCCACCGATGCCTTTCTCCAGGCCGTGCGCACCCTGACCCGCGAGTTGGGTATTGTGCTGATCTTTGACGAGATCCTGTCGGGCTTTCGGTGCGGGCCGGGCTCGGCGGTGGCCGGCAGAGACGTTCAGCCCGACATGACCTGCCTAGGCAAGGCCATCGGCGGCGGCATGCCCCTCTCGATCTTTATGGGGCGCCGCGACATTATGGAGACCTGTACGCCCATAGGCCCGGCGTTGCACTCGGGCACCTACAACGCCCACCTGACGTTGATCCTGGCCGCTCAGGCGTTCCTGGACGTGGTCACCGCCGACGGCTTTTACGAGCACCTCGACGCCCTCGGCGAGCGCCTCTATGCCGGCATCCGCGAGATCATGGCGCGGCGGGGCATCGCCTGCTGGGTGCAAGGGGTGGGGGCGCGATTCGGCCTGCTCTTTGGCGTGGAGCAGGAGCCGCGCAACTATCGCGATGTGGCCAGACAGAATCTGGCGCTGGCGGACAAGTTCCACCTCGCCTGCCTGGAGCGGGGCGTCTTTCTGGCGCAGGGCTCGCCCCACCACGGCTATTCGGCGGCCCACACCCTGCAAGACATCGACCACACGCTGGACGTGATGGACCAGGCCGCAGCCGTCCTCTAGTCTGACGATTGCGGCAACCCGCCCGCGCGGGCTATAATCGTGCCATCGACATATCGATGCACCATGCAGGGCGCTATGCATGGTGCCCTGGAGGAAAGTCATGACCCTCACCATCCGGCCCATCGGCAACGCGGCCCCCATCCAGTTCGCCGCCACAGAGCTGCAAAGGTACCTGGAGCGCATCTGCCCGGATGCGTCTTGCGAGGTCGAGCCCGTTGAGTGTTACGCCCCCGACGACGGGCCCTCCCTGTGGCTGGGAACGTTCGATGCCCTCGCCGACGGCGGCGCCCCGGGGCCGTGGCCAGAGGTTGCCGATCCTGCCATCGACGATGCCGTCGTCATCGACGTTCAGGCCGGAAGCGGCATCCTGGGCGGCTCCAACCCACGCAGCGTCCTTCTGGGCGCCTACCGCCTGCTCACCGAGTGCGGCTGCCGCTGGGTGCGCCCCGGCGCCGATGGCGAGCTGATCCCAAGCCGGTCGCTGGACGAGATCTCTGTCAGCGTGCGCGAGGCCGCTTCTTACCGGCATCGCGGCATCTGCATCGAGGGCGCCGTCAGCTATGAGAACGTGGCTGATATGATCGACTGGGCGCCCAAAGTGGGCATGAACGCCTACTTTTTCCAGTTCCGCGAGTCGTACACCTTTTTCGAGCGCTGGTACACCCATCGCGGCAACCCGACCATTGAGGCGGAGCCATTCACCGTGGAGCGTGCCCGCGAGTACGTCCGCCGCGCCGAGAACGAGATCGTCCGCCGGGGGCTGCTCTACCACGCCGTCGGCCATGGCTGGACCTGCGAGCCCCTGGGGATCCCCGGCCTGAGCTGGGACGCCCGCACCTATGACATCTCCGACGAGACCCGCCAGCTTCTGGCCGAGGTCGCCGGCGTCCGCGACATCTGGCAGGGCATCCCCCTGAACACCAACCTCTGCTATGGCAACCCAGAGGTCCGCCGCCTGATCATCGAGGATATCGCGGGTTACCTGGAGCAGCACCCCAGCGTGGACTTGCTGCA
>CAZUZB010000104.1:4161-7658 GCA_964624695.1 uncultured Anaerolineales bacterium
CTCGACGGCCTCATCAGTTGCCAGGTGCAGCGCGCCTTTTTCCCGAGCGGCCTGGGCATGACGGTGATGGCCCGCACCCTGTGGGACGACAACTCGCCCCTGGAAGAGATCACCCGCGACTATTACAGCAGCGCTTTCGGCCAGGACGCCGACGAGGCGGGCTCCTATCTGGCCTCGCTCTCTCGCCTGTTCGATCCTCCGTATCTGCGCGGCGAGCGCCCCGCCGGCGACGCAGAGGCCGCCCAGCGCCTGGATCAGGTGCCCGCCCTGGTGGATGCCTTCCAGCCCACCATTGACCGCAACCAGCAGCATCCGGACCCCGCCGTGCGCGCCTCCTGGCGCTACCTGGCGTACCATGCCGATTACTGCCGGCTGCTGGCTCGCTGCCTCGCCAACCGGGCGCGCGGCCACCGCGAGGCAGCCGAGGCCCAGTGGCACGAGTTCGCCGCCTATGTGCAGCAGATCGAGCCGGCGGTGCAGCCCGTGCTGGATGTGTTCGAGTGCCTGCAGACTCTGGGCGGGCGCTTGTTTGGCATACGCGGCTAGGAGGTCAAGATGCTACGAGGACCGCTTCTTCATCCCGAGATTCTCTCAGCCTTGGGCGCGGCGGGCCACGGCTCGCGCGTGCTCATCGCCGACGGCAACTATCCCTTTAGCACGGGGTCGCATCCGGCGGCAAAACGAGTGTTCCTGAACCTGACCCGTGGGTTCGCTCCGGTCGACGAGGTGCTGGCCGTGCTGGCGCAGGCCATTCCCATCGAGGCCGCCCACGTCATGCAGCCCGCCGAGGGGCCCGAGCCTCCCATCTTTCAGAGCTTTCGCCAGGTGCTGCCGGCTGATATCTCGCTGCAGCCGCTGGAGCGCTTTGCCTTTTACGAGGCGGCGCGGGGGCCCGATCTGGCGCTGGTCATCGCCACCGGCGAGCAGCGCATCTATGCCAACATCCTGTTGACCATCGGGGTGGTGCCGCCCGAGAGCTAGCGCGCGAGCACCAACCCAGCCCAAAGGAGATGCCCCCATGGCCGATATCGTTCGCAAGCTCGCACCCTCGGAGCACACGCAGCTCTTGCATCTGCTGGAGCGCGGGTTCGGACATGAAGAAGGGTTCTTCCAGCGCGAGTCGCCCCAGTGGTACGCCGACCCCGAGGCCTGCTGCGCCACGTCGTATGTCATCGAGTCTGGAGCGGGCCTCGTCTCGCACGTGGGGCTCTATCCCATCGAGATGACGGCGGCCGGCTTGTCGTGCAGGGTTGGTGGCATCGGCGCCGTGGTCACTGCCCCCGCAGAGCGCGGCAAAGGCCACATGTCGCGCCTGCTGCAGCACGTGATCACCACCATGCGCCAGGAGGGCTATGCCCTATCATGGCTGGGCGGCGATCGGCAGCGCTATAACAGCTACGGCTGGGAGACCGCCGGGCTCACCTATGAGCTGACCATCACCCCCCGCTCCCTCGACTGGGCCGCCGTAGTGCCGGCGGCGATGGAAGAGCGCTCGCCCGACGAGGCCCGGCCCACCATCGAGGCGCTGCACCGCCAGGCCTGCTGCTGGGCCGCCCGCCCCAACCTGGCCCAGCAGCTCGGCAAACAGAACCTTCGCATCTGGACCGCTGAAGACGGCTATGCCATCGTTCGGGGCGCCGAGGGCGGCCGCCTGCAGATCCTGGAGCTGGTCTCGGCCTCCCGGCGAGAGCCACGCTTGATCCGGACCATCCTGGAGCAAACCCAGGCCACCATGGCAAGCTGGGGCTTGCCAGCCTGCGACCGAGAACGCCTTGCCCGAATGATGCCCTACGCGGCCCAATGGCATGCGGGCCCGAACGGCATGTACCGCATCGTCGATCTGGCGCTCTTGCTCGAGGCGGCCGTGCCGCACCTGCGTCATTGGGCCGACGCGCTGGAGGGCTACAGCCTCTGTCTCGCCGTGCAGGAGCATGACCGCACCATGGCGGCCACCCTCTCATTCTCCGATGGCGACGTCCAGGTAGCTGCCGGCCGCTCTGCGGACCAGGTCATCGAGATGGATATCCTCGAGGCCACCCGACTGCTGCTGGGCGGGCCCCCTAGCGGCCACGAGGCAGCGTTGCCGCCCTGCCTGCTAGCCGCCCTTCCGCTGCCGGCGCATATCCTGCCCATGGATTCCGTCTAGCCACCCACAAGGAGAGCCATGACACGCATCATCGACACCCACAACCACCCTGACTGGCATGGGCATGACCTCAAGGCCATGCTCGCCAACATGGACGCTCACGGCATCGCCAAGACCTGGCTGCTGACCTGGGAGGCCCCCGCCGACGAATGCGATCCCAGCTATACCGCGTCGACCCCGGGCTGGAGCGAGGCTGGCCCCCTGCCATTTACCAGCGCGCTGGCCTATGCCCAGCAGGCGCCGGACCGCTTTGTGCTGGGGTATGCGCCCGATCCGCGCCGCCCCTCTGCGCTGGACCGGCTACGCGGCGCCGTCGAGATCCATGGCGTGCGCGTCTATGGCGAGCTCAAGTTGCGCATGATGTACGACAATCCGGACGCCATCGAGATCTATCGCTTCTGCGGCGAGCACGGGCTGCCCGTGGTCGTCCATCTCGACTATGCCTACGACCGGAGCTCGCGTTACCCCCGCCCCAACTACTGGTATGGCGGCGGCATCGCAACCTTTGAGCGCGCCGTGGCCGCCTGCCCCGAGACGGTGTTCCTCGGGCATGGCCCCGGCTTTTGGGCGCACATCTCGGACGACAGCCGCTACCTGAAAGAGCCTTACCCTCAAGGCCCCGTCGTTCCTGACGGCGCCCTTGTCAGAATGCTCGAAAGCTATCCCAACCTGTGCTGCGATCTATCGGCCGGCTCGGCCCTGAACGCCCTCTCGCGCGATCAGGAGTATAGCAGAGCGCTCCTGACCCGCTTTGCGGACCGGTTCACCTTTGCCCGCGATTGCTTTGACGGGCGCATGGCGGCGCACATCGAGTCGCTGGGGCTGCCCGACGACGTGCGTGAAGCCGTCTTTCACGGCAACGCCGAGCGCCTGGTGCCGGACGCAAGTTAGCGTCCGAGAGAGAACGGAGGCGAGCCATGTCGCCACAGAAGGCCCCCTACATGCAAGATCCCGATGGCCCCATCCAGCGCATGGAGTGGGCCATGTTCACCATCGACGGGCAGCGCCACGGCTGGGATGACCATGCCGAGTGTGAGATCGGCGTGGGCAAGGACATCCGCCTGCGCCGGGGCCAGGTCAGCGCCTGGCGCGAGCGCAAGGGCCACCGCCTGGACATGGAGATGATCACCGGCGTGTGGGATCCCCCACCCCACACGCTGATCCTGGGCATCGGTGTCTATAGCCGGCTGAAGGTGCCCAAGCGTGTGGCCAAGGCCATCAAGGAGCGCGGCATCGCCGAGCTGATCGTCGAGCCCACGCCGCAAGCCTGCCAGACCTATAACCAGCTCGCGCGCCAGGGTGCCGACGTGGCGCTGCTGGCCCACGGCACCTGCTAGGGCCAGGCGTAGCC
>CAZUZB010000105.1:0-7643 GCA_964624695.1 uncultured Anaerolineales bacterium
TATTATGTAGGGCTGCGAGCGTGAGCCTCCGGTGTGATGCCGTATCGCACCACCTTTTCGTATAGAGACGAGCCTCCTCTGTTCAAGGTGGATGCCTAGACTCCTCGCATATGCTACCAACGACCGCCCTGTACGCTACCCGCAGGGCGGTATGTGTGTCTACAACCCTTGTGCGATCTTGCCACGGGTGGGGCGGTCAAGGTTTGAAGGAGAGTGACCCATCATGACAGCTTTTGAGACAGGGATGGCGCTGAGGGATGGAAAGCCGCGTGCGGCGTCTCGGAGAAGCTTTGCACGTATCGAGGACGTTCTACCAGTTCCTGCCCTAATCCGGATGCAGATCGAGTCCTTTGAGGGGTTTCAGAAGGAGGGCATCCGCGAGCTGTTTCATGAGATATCACCCATCACCAGTTTCAATGAGAATCTAGAGCTGCACTTTCCCGGCTTGAACGAAAAGCTGAATGCAGAGTTTGGGCTCGACTACCGCTTCGAGGAGCCGCAGTACTCGCAAGACGACTGCCGCACGCGTGACGCGACCTTTGCGGCACCCCTGTATGTCAAGGTGCTCCTTTACAACAAGGAGACCGATCAACCGGTCGTCCAGGACGTCTACATGGGCGACTATCCCATCATGACCGAGACCGGCACCTTTATCGTCAATGGGGCCGAGCGGGTGGTGGTCAGCCAGTTGATCCGGTCGCCCGGCGCCTACTTTACCGTGGATGAGGATCTGCGCACGGGGCGTCAGTTGTGCAATGTAAAGCTGATTCCCAACCGTGGAGCCTGGCTCGAGTTCGAGACGGGCAAGCGCGACGTGTTGGCCGTCAAGGTGGATCGCAAGCGGCGTATTCCGGTGACCATCCTGCTGCGCGCTCTCGGCGCTATCAGCGATGGTCGCGACGACTTTGATCTTGGGGATCTGAGCAACGAGTGGTTGATCGACTATTTTGCCGAGGTGGACAACGACCCCG
Source organism: uncultured Anaerolineales bacterium (assembly GCA_964624695.1). Classification (GTDB taxonomy): domain Bacteria; phylum Chloroflexota; class Anaerolineae; order UBA1429; family UBA1429; genus DAIRUQ01. Next base: position 972 of record CAZUZB010000105.1, read on the forward strand.
ATCGGCAGCTCATCGCCACGACGCTGGAGAGCATCGCCGACCATCCCAAGACGTCCGAAGAGGCATTGCTGGACTTTTACCATCGCATGCGTCCGGGCGATCCCGTGACCCTGGATAATGCCCGGAGCTACTTGGTCTCGCTCCTGTTCGACCCGCGGCGTTACGATCTGGCCAAGGTGGGGCGCTACAAGCTGAACCGGCGGCTGGGCCTTGAGATGCCCATCAGCCAGCGGACGGTCACCAAGCAGGATCTCTTTGCCGTCCTATGGCACATGATCAAGGTCAACAACGGCGCCGAAGGCGCGGACGATATCGATCACCTGGGCAACCGCCGCGTCAAGACCGTCGGCGAGCTGATCCAAAACCAGCTTCGCGTTGGCTTTTTGCGGATGGAGCGCGTGGTTCGCGAGCGCATGAGCATTCGCGACCCCGAGCAGGTGTCGCCCATCTCGCTGATCAACATCCGTCCCGTCGTGGCGGTGATGCGCGAGTTCTTTGGCGGTAGCCAACTCTCGCAGTTCATGGGGCAGACCAACCCGCTGGACGAGCTGACCCACAAACGGACGCTTTCGGCGCTGGGGCCTGGTGGACTGCGGCGTGAGCGGGCAGGCTTTGACGTGCGCGACGTCCACTATTCCCACTATGGGCGCATTTGCCCTATCGAGACGCCCGAGGGACCCAACATCGGTTTGATCGGGCGTCTGGCGACTTTTGCGCAAGTGAACCCGTACGGGTTCATCGAGACGCCATACCGGGTGGTGGCGAAAGCGCTGCCCAACGAGCCTGAGGCGCTGATCGGGCACGAGCTCCGGCAGCGGGTCATCGAGCCGGATACGGGCGAGGTGGTGGCCGATCGCGGCCAGGTGGTGGATGAGACGCTGGCCGCCCGCTTGGCGACGCTCGACGAGCCGAGGTTCAGTGTGCGCCCCTTTGTGACCGATGAGGTCGTCTACCTCTCGGCTGACGAAGAGGAGCACTATGTGGTGGCGCAGGCGAACGCGCCCCTGGACGGAAAGGGGCAATTTGAGCACGACCGCGTCTCGGTGCGCTACTATGATACCTTTTTGATCGAGACGGTGGACAATGTCGATTACATGGACGTATCGCCCAAGCAGATCGTGGGCGTATCGGCGGCGCTGATTCCGTTCCTGGAGCATGACGATGCCAACCGCGCCCTGATGGGCTCGAACATGCAGCGGCAGGCGGTCCCGCTGGTGGTGCCCCGCGCGCCGCTGGTGGGCACGGGGATGGAGCGACAGGCCGCGTTGGATTCGGGTCAAGTGCTCCTTGCCGAAGGGCCGGGCCGGGTTACGGCGGTGAGCAGCGAGCGGGTAGAGATCACCACCGACGATGGCGAGGTGCTGGTCTATCACCTGCGCCAGTTCAACCGCTCCAATCAGTCGACGTGCATCCATCAGCGCCCGGTGGTTCGCCGTGGGCAGCGGGTGGATGAGGGCGATGTGATCGCCGATTCATCGTCCACCGAGCAAGGCGAGCTCGCCCTGGGGCAGAACGTCCTGGCGGCGTTCATGTCGTGGGGGGGCGGGAACTATGAGGACGCGATTCTGGTCAGCGAAGAGCTGGTCCGGTCCGATCGGTTCACCTCGGTCCACCTGGAAAAGCACGAGGTTCAGGCCCGTGAGACCAAGTTGGGGCCTGAGGAGATCACCCGAGACATCCCCAACGTGGGCGAGGAAGCGCTGCGTAACCTGGATGATGAGGGTGTGATCTATGTCGGCGCTGAGGTGGGCCCTGGGGATATCCTGGTGGGCAAGATCACGCCAAAAGGCGAGACCGAGCTGACGCCCGAGGAAAAGCTGCTGCGAGCCATCTTTGGGGAAAAGGCTCGCGAGGTCAAGGACTCGTCGCTGCGTCTCCCCCATGGTGAAGAGGGCACGGTGGTGGACGTCCACGTGTTCACCCGCGACGACCACCGCGACCTGCCCGCCGGCGTGGAAAAGCTGGTGCGCGTGACGGTGGCGCAGCGCCGCAAGATCACCGAGGGCGACAAGGTGGCGGGGCGTCATGGCAACAAGGGCGTTATCTCGCAGGTGGTTCCCATTGAGGATATGCCCTATCTTGAGGACGGGTTGCCCGTCGAGGTGATTCTCAACCCGTTGGGTGTGCCGGCTCGTATGAACGTCGGGCAGGTGCTGGAGACGCACCTGGGCTGGGCCGCGGAACGGCTAGGGCTACGGGTGGCGACGCCCGTCTCTGACGGCGCTACGGAGGACGAGATCGCGGCCGAGCTGGCCCGCGCGTGGCTCATTGACCGCGCCTGGAAGGATCTCACCGAACGCGCCTGGTCTTGGCTGCAGGAAGAGGGCATCGACGGCACTGGCCTGCGCGACGATGAGGAGGCACGAGAGTACTTTTTGGGCAACTATTTGGCCGAGCGCGGACACGCGCGAGCCGAAATCGACGCTGCTTTGGCGGACGAGGTCGCGGCGCGGCGCGAGTGGCTGGCCTGCTGGATGCAGGAGCTGGGCTTTGACGCTGATGTGCTCATGGCGTATCAGAGCTCCCCGCCGCTGGACCAGCGCGACCAAGTGGATGACTTGGTTCGAAAGCTGTGTTTGACGGTGTGGTTGCGAGACCATGGGATTGAGGTGGGAGAAGCCTCCTTTGAGGAGATCACCGCCAAGGCGGTGGAGCAGTCACAAAAGACGGGCGATCCGCTTCCCACCAGCGGCAAGATGGTTGTGTATGACGGCAAGACGGGGCGGCGGTTCGATCGCCCGGTCACCGTCGGGATCATCTATCTGCTCAAGCTGGCGCACCTGGTGCAAGACAAGGTGCATGCGCGCTCCACGGGCCCGTACTCGCTGGTGACGCAGCAGCCGTTGGGCGGTAAGGCCCAGTTCGGCGGTCAGCGCTTTGGCGAGATGGAGGTGTGGGCTCTGGAGGCGTACGGCGCCGCTCACACGCTGCAAGAGATGTTGACGGTCAAGTCTGACGATGTGACGGGCCGCGTAAAGACGTACGAGGCTATCGTCAAAGGCGAGCCGATCCCTGGGGCGGGCGTGCCCGAGTCGTTCAATGTGTTGGTCAAGGAGCTCCAGGCCTTGGGGCTGGCTGTGGATGTGTACAACGAAAAGGGCGATCCGATCAACTTGGTGCACGACGACCAGATGATGCCCCTGCCCAAGTTTGGGTTAGGGATGGGCTTTGGCCCCACCTCATAGCCCATAGATCGGGAGCGCTAGTAGGTTTGACGGCCCAAGAGGGCCGTGCTATAATCAAGTCTCGTGGGTCGCAAAACCTGCCTGAGCAGGTCACGATGGAGGTAGATCTTGCCGACGATCAACCAGCTGGTCCGAAAGGGCCGCAAGCAGAAACCGAACAAGCCCAAGGCGCCCGACCTAGGTTATACGTACAACTCGCTCACGGGGCGGACGACGCAGGCTGGTAGCGGGGCTCCGCAGAGGCGTGGCGTGTGTACGCAAGTGCGCACCATGACTCCCAAGAAGCCCAACTCGGCTCTGCGCAAGATCGCTCGTGTGAGGCTCTCCAACGGCCGCGAGGTCACCGCCTACATTCCCGGCGAGGGCCACAACCTACAGGAGCACTCGGTGGTTCTGGTGAGGGGTGGCAAGATCAAGGACCTCCCGGGTGTGCGGTACCATATCGTGCGTGGTGTCCTGGATGCATCCGGCGTCAGTGGTCGTGCGCGCGGTCGCTCCAGGTACGGTACCAAGAAGCCCAAGTGAAATAGATAGACGGTCCTAGGGCCGCCGGCCATCGAGGCCGGCGTCCCGTGTGTAGGCCAAAGAACGATCCCAAGAGAAACCGCCCAGTCATTGTTGGAGAGTGGTGCGGTGTTTGGTGGAGGAGTCGAGCATGCCCAGACGGTATCGTCCAGAGCGCCGCAAAGTCGAGCCCGATATTCGCTACAACAGCGAGCGAGTGGCGCGGTTTGTGAACAAGGTTATGCGTGATGGCAAGCGTTCGCTGGCGGAGAGCTTGGTCTATGATAGCTTTGAAGCCATTGCCGATCACACCGGCCAGGATCCACTAGAGGTCTTTGAGACGGCGCTCCGGAACGTGATGCCGACGGTGGAGGTCAAGCCGCGGCGCGTGGGTGGTGCCACCTACCAGGTGCCGGTCGAGGTGCCGCCGCAACGGCGCATGTCGCTGGCGTTCCGCTGGATTCTTGCCGCGGCTCGTGGCCGCCCCAAGCGGGACTTTGCCCAGAACCTGACCGACGAGCTGCTGGAGGCTTCGCGCGGCCAAGGTGGGGCGGTGCGGCGCAAGGATGAAGTCCATCGCATGGCAGAGGCGAACAAGGCCTTTGCGCACTATCGCTGGTAGCGCAGCCTAGGGCGCGAGGCTCGGTGCGACCCTAGGGTGGGCTGGCTGGTTCGCCGCTGACTCTGCTGTGTGGTAAGTTGTCACACGAAACGGAGTTGAGAGTGGCAGAACCAGCATCACTAGGGAGCACGCGCAACATCGGCATCATCGCTCATATCGATGCCGGGAAGACGACAACAACAGAGCGCATCCTGTTCTATAGCGGCCGGACCTATCGGCTAGGCAATGTAGACGAAGGCACGACGGTAACGGATTGGATGGAACAGGAGCGCGAGCGGGGGATCACGATCGCCTCGGCAGCCGTTTCGTGCTACTGGCGAGATCACCGCATTAACATTGTGGATACGCCTGGCCACATCGACTTTACCGCCGAGGTGCAGCGCAGCTTGCGTGTGCTGGACGGAGGGGTGGTGGTGTTCGATGCGGTCCACGGTGTAGAGCCCCAGTCCGAGACGGTCTGGCGGCAAGCGGATCGTTTCAACGTTCCGCGCATTTGCTTCATTAACAAAATGGATCGCACGGGAGCCGATTTTTGGCGTTCGATCGACTCGATTCGCGAGCGCCTGAGAACTGTACCTGTAGCTATACAGGTGCCCGTGGGAAGTGAATCCTCATTCGTCGGCGTCATCGATCTGATCGACGACGTTGCCCTCATCTACAGCGACGAGCTGGGTAAGGATGCCAGGCGTGGCCCGATCCCAGACGAACTCGCCGAGCTGGTGGCCGCCAAGCGCCGGGATCTGGTGGAGGCGGTGGCCGAGACGGATGACGACCTCTTGGCCAAGTACCTGGAGGGCGAGGAGATCACACCCGAGGAGTTGCGGTCTGCGCTCCGCCGCGCGACGCTGGCCAACAAGCTTGTGCCGGTGCTGTGTGGCGCATCGCTTCGCAACAAGGGCGTACAGCCGGTTCTAGATGCCATCGTAGATTACCTGCCCTCACCACTGGACGTGCCGCCTGTCAAGGGTGTTCACCCTGCCACCGGCGACGCTGTGGTGCGCCATGCTGACCCCGAGGAGCCTTTCAGCGCCCTCGTCTTCAAGATCGTCAGCGACCCCTTTGTGGGCAGGTTGGCCTACATGCGTGTCTACTCTGGCAGGCTGCGCTCCAACTCCTCGACCCACAATTCTCCCAAGGCCAAAAAAGAACGTATCGGCCGCCTCTTGCGGATGTATGCCAATCACCGCGAGGAGGTGGACGTCGTATCGGCTGGCGACATTGCCGCTGTTGGCGGGCTGAAATTCAGCTTTACCGGCGATACGCTGTGTGACCCGAGCCACCCGGTGGTGCTGGAGCGCATTCGCTTCCCCGAGCCGGTCATCTATGTGGCCATCGAGCCGCGGACGATGGCCGATTCGGCCAAGCTGGAGGAAGCGCTGCGAGCCCTGGCCGATGAGGATCCTACGTTCCGGGTGAGCATCGACGAGAACACCGGCCAGACGATCATCTCGGGGATGGGCGAGCTCCACTTGGAGATCCTGGTAGACCGCATGGTGCGCGAGTTTCACGTCGAAGCCAAGGTCGGCCGGCCGCAAGTGGCGTATCGCGAGACGGTGACGCGATCGGTGCGAGCCGAGGAAGAGATCGACTTCCAGGCCATGGGCAAGACCCAGTATGCGCGGGTGAGCCTGGTGGTGGAGCCGGTACCCTCGGGCGCGGGGTTCTCGTTTGTGGATGAACTGCCGCCCGATGCGTTGCCCAAGCCGTTCCGGGAGGCCGTCCGCGTGGCGGCGGAGGAATCGCTCTCGGGTGGCGCGTTAGCCGGGTTCCCGCTGGTGGATGTGCGGGTGCGGTTGGTGAGCGCTGGCTATCTAGACCAGACCTCGACGGAGGCCGCGTTCCATCGCGCGACGGCGGTGGCTTTTCAGAAGGCCGTGACCGATGCAGCTCCGGTGCTGTTGGAGCCGGTGATGAAGGTTGAGATCGTGGTGCCACAAGAGCACACGGGCGACGTCATCGGCGATCTGAACGCTCGTCGCGGCGAGGTTACCAACATGCAGTTGTTACCAGGGGGGCTGCAAACCATTCGTGGGCGGGTTCCGCTCTCGGGGATGTTTGGTTACGCCACCGATCTACGGTCCTCCAGCCAGGGGCGGGGGGCGTTTACCATGGAGTTTGAGCGCTACGAGCCTGTCCCGCGGGAGGTCAAAGAGCGAATCTTGGGGGGAGGTTTCTCGGGGCTCTAGCGGAACGTAAGGTATCGGGGTTTTGGCAAAGAGCTACCCTTTGCTATAATAGAAGGGTTGTGCTTACGACCGGTGGCCTGGAAGCACGGGCCCCGTGGTGTGTGATGAAAGGGGAACAGGATGGGCAAGCAGGTATTCGAGCGCACCAAGCCGCATGTGAACGTGGGGACGATCG
>CAZUZB010000106.1:0-4045 GCA_964624695.1 uncultured Anaerolineales bacterium
GTGACCACGTCCAGGCGGCTGGAGAGGTCGTCCATGACCAGCAGGGCCGGGCGCCGCACGAACATGCGGGCGGCGGCGGCACGCTGGAGCTGGCCACCCGAGAGGCGCACGCCCTTGGGGCCCACCAGGGTGTCGAGCCCGTCGGGCATGTCGGGCAGATCCTGATCCAGCACGGCGGCGCGGACGGCGGCGTCCAGCGCGGCGTCGTCGGCCGCCACGCCCAGCAGGATGTTGTCACGCAGCGACTCGCTGACCAGGTTGGGCACCTGCGGCGTGTAGGCGGCGTGCGGCGGCGCAAAGAACTGGTCGGGCTGGTGGACGGGGACGCCGTTCCACAGGACGGCGCCGGCCTGGCGCGGGAGCAGGCCCAGCAGGGCGCGCAGCAGGGTCGTCTTGCCAGAGCCGATCTGGCCGGTGATGACGGTGAGCGAGCCGCCGGGGATTTCGAGATCGATATCCTGGATGCCCGCCGCTCCTGCGGCGTGGGCTTCATCGTAGCGATGGGTCAGGCCGCGGATGGTAAGGTGCTCCAGTGGGCGAGCAGAAGGTTCGCCTGCAGGAACGGCCTGCCAGGCGGGCACGGGCTCGTGCAGGTAGATGGGCTGGTGGGCCACCACGGCCTCGGGGCCGGCGCCGTCCATGGCGGTGGCCAGGCGGTCGAACGAGACGAACACGCGCTTGTGGCGAGCGATCATGTCGCCGCCATAGTGCATCAGCCAGGTGAGCTGCTCCAGGTAGGTGGTAAAGAGGGCCAGGTCACCCACGGAAAAGGTGCCAGCGGTCATCTTGGTGGCGGCCAGCAGCAGGATGACGGTGGTGCTGATGCTGATGACCACCTCGTTGAGCGAGTGGATGAACTGCATGGAGAGCACGTCGCGCAGCGCGGTCACGCGGCGGGTCTCGTTCAGCGATCGGAAGCGCGTCAGCACATGGGGCTCGGCGCAGTTGACCTGGACGGCCTGGACGGCGCCCAGTAGCTCGCCGATAAAGCCGGTGACGCGGCTGGTGGCCTCGCGATGGGCGCGGCGATAGGCGCGGATGCGCGTTCCCATGCGGTCATTGATGAGCACCAAGACGGTCATGGGCATGGCTACGGCCAGGGTGATCAACGGGTCGACCTGCAGCATGATGACCAGGGCGACGACGGCAAAAACGAGCACGCCGCCGAGATCCACCCACGCCTCGATATAGTCGAGGATATCATGGACGTCCTCGCGGAAGCGGGCGACCATCTGGCCGGGCGATTCCGCCAGGGGCTTGGCGCCGGTGCCGGTCAGCACCCAACGCAGGATGTTGGCACGGAGCAGGCTGCCCATCTCGTAGAGCAGCCGGAAAAAGAGCTGGATGCCCCAGGCAAAGGCGCCGATCCGGGCGGCCGATACGAGCACCAGGGCGACGACGAGGGTCCAGACGTTCCAGCCGGCGGGCGCGTCGCCGCTAAGGACGTCAAAGACGGCCTTGGCGATGACGCCGAACAGGGCGGGCAGGGCGTGGAACGCGGCCCAGAGGATGCAGTTGATCAGGAACAGCGGTCCGCGAAAGAGGACCAGCTTCCAGGTGAGCTTGAGCGGTTTCATGCGAAGGTCTCCTCCATGCCGGTGCGGAGCAGCTCGGCAAAGCGCGAGGTGGGATCGGCGACCAGATCGGCGCGCGGGCCCCACTCGACGCAGCGGCCAGCCTCCATGATGAGGATCTGGTCCACGCGCTGCACGGTGCCGAGGCGATGGGCGATGATGATGGCGGTGCGGTCGGCCAGCAGGCGGTTGACCGCCTGCTCGAGCCGGTGCTCGGTGGCGGGGTCCAACCGCGACGAGGGCTCGTCCAGGATGACGAGGCCGGGGTCCTGCAAAAAGACGCGGCCCAGGGCCAAGAGCTGGCCCTCGCCGGCCGAGAGCCCGCCGCCGCCCGCGGCCAGGTCGGTATCGAGGCCGTGGGGCAGGGACGCGAGCCACCTGGACAGGCCGAGCTCGTCGATCAGTTCGAGCAGGCGCCGGTCGGGGATGGACGGGTCGAACAGGGTCAGGTTGTCGCGGACGCTGCCCTGAAAGAGCTGGACGTCTTGGGTGACCAGGCCAACGCGCTGGCGCAGGTGGTCCAGGGGCGCGTGGCGGATATCGAGGTCTCCCAGGCGGATGCTGCCGTCGCTGACGTCATACAGCCGAAAGAGCAGGCGGGTGAGCGTGGTCTTGCCGCAGCCGGTGCGCCCCAGCAGGCCCAGGCTGGCGCCGGCCGGCAGATGGAACGCCAGGTCGTGCAGCACCTGTTCGTCGCCGTCTTCGTACTGGAAGCTGACGTGGTCAAAGCGCACGGCCAGGGGGCCGCTGGGGAGCCGCTGCTGCCCCTCGTCTGGGATGTGGGAACGCTCGGCCAGCAGGTCGGTGAGGCGGGTGGCGCCGGCGCCGGCCTTTTGGAGATCCTGGAGCTGGCGGGTGAGCCGCTCCAGGGGGGTAAAGAGCATCATGGTATAGTGGGTGATCAGGTAGACCTGCCCCAAGGTGGCCTCTCCCCGCAGAAAGAGGGCGGCGCCCAGGGCCAGCGCGGCGGCGTGCCCGGCGTGGAACAGGCTCATGGAGCTGACCCACATGGCCGAGCGGCGGATCCAGGCGCTCAGGCTCTTGAGGCAGTAGTCGCGCTGCTCACCGAGAAAGCGATGCATGGTGTAGGCGCCGCCACCGTTGGCGCGGATGTCGTCGCGGCAGGCGAGGCGCTCCTCGATGAACCCGAACAGGTTGGCGCTGGATTCGCGCTCGGCCTCGGATTCGGCCAGGGCATAGCCGCGCAGGCCGACCAGGACCGCCATGCTGATGCCGCAAAAGATGGTGAGGCCCAGGCCGACGCGCCAGTCCTCCAGGTAGAGGGCCACCAGGATGCCGGCCAGCAGCAGCCCCGCGCCGACGACCTGGAGTACCAGCTCGGAGAAAAAGTTGGAGAGGGTCAGCACGTCGCCATCGATGCGCTCGATGAGCTTGCCGGGCGTCTGGCGCTTGTGGTAGCTCATATCCAGGCCGAGGACGTGGGCGGCGGCGTCATAGCGCAAGTCGTTGGTGGCGCGCCAGCCCAGGTCTTGGCTGAGGTAGGTGGCGGCGATGCTGAGGACGCGGTGGCCCAGGCCCAGCCCCATGAACCAGAGGGCTGCGCCCACGAGGGCCTCGCGGGGGGCGGCGGCGCCGGCCAGATCGATAAAGCGGCGCAGGAACTGCGGGCTGACGATCTGCAGGCCGATGCCGGCAAAGAGCAGCACGGCCAAAAGGGTGGCCGGCTGCCAGCGGGGCAGCAGGTAGGTGCGCAGCAACCGCAGATAGGGCGGCGCTGGACGAGAGGGTGCTTGGGTTGCGTGCATGGCGTTGACGACCTCGCAAACGTTGATCGGTTGGGCGACGCGAAAGCGCGCAGCGGACGGTTGGGTGCCTCGGGCGGCCGTCTGCTGCGCGCAGAAACAAAGAACGGCCGCGGGCTCTGCGCCTGCGGCCGCTGGTGGTCTAGTGCGTGGAGCTGCTAAGGCATGCTCCCACCGAGCCGGTCGAAAGGCGCAATACGCCCCTGGATAGCGTTCGGGCTGCCCACCAGGGTGTGCATGTAGTAGCGTGTGAACATGTTGCTGCGCCTCCTTTCACAAGATGGCGCCAGTCTAGTACGGTTGGGGGAATGCGTCAAATCGGGCGGCTTTCGCTGGGGCGGTAGCCGCGGCGGTAGGCGAGAGCGCAGAGGCAGGGGTGAGAGCGCGGCATCCCGCGCCCTCTTTCAGCGTTTGTGTGGGGCGTCGGAGGGACTATCGGACAAGGGCAGCGAATAGGTGGCGGGCATCTTGGTGGCAAAGGGGCAGCCACCCGGCCCGGGGCAAGATTTTCCCCCGCAACTGCTGCTGCAGGACATGGCGATGGAGGCCTGGGCCTCGTCATCACGTAGGTGCCCCATCTGGACCAGGTGGGCGATCATGCCCTGGAGGGCGCTGGGCTCGACATCGAGGGTGCGGCTGAGCTCGTCCAAGCTGATCGGCCCACGGCTGTTGCGGATTTCGGCTAGCACACGTTTGAGCATGATGGGT